>JBICIE010000132.1:0-46094 GCA_043101635.1 Phycisphaerales bacterium JB039
GCTCTTCCGATCTCCCCCACCTCCCCCGCCTCTCCCGCCTCGCATCCCCCTTGCGGGGGTGGCACAGGCGTCCCGCCTGTGCGACGCCGGCGCCCGAAGCGTCACACCGCACCCGACCAACGGCGCCACCTGTGCCACCGATGTCGGCTCTGCGACATCGGTGCTCCAACCCAGCGGCGCCACGCGTACCGACAGCCTCATCAGCGCATGCTCCGCAACAACACTCCCCGCCGGGCGCGCTTCGCAGCGCAGCGCCGAATGGGAACGGATTGCATCCTGCCGGCGGCAAACTCCCGAATCCAACTCCGCCCGAGCCGGCGCCGGCCCCCACACAACATCACCTGCGTTCAGCCCCCGCCCAGCGCCCACACGGAGAAAACGACGCAAACGCCTCCCGTCGCCGGTTCCCGGGCGAAGCCGCCTGCCCGCACACCTCCGTGGGTTTCAGTGGCCCACTGCGCCGGATGCGCTCCACCCGCGCCGACATCCGTCAGGCCCGCCGGACCTCTACTTCATGCATCCGTGCGCCGCCAGCGCTCAGCCCGTCGCGCACCCACATCCAGGCCACCCCCGCCGGCCAACCCGGCCGCTTTCGCTGCGCACTCCGCCCCGCTCAGCCCTTCAGCGCTTCCTCCGTCCGCGACAGCAGTTCATCCGCCTCACCGTCGCTCATGACAAACGGCAGCCGAAACCGCACCGAATCCGGCCCGCACGGCAGCGCAATGACCCGCCGCGCAAACATCGCCTTCAGAATCACGTCGCGCCGCTGCGGACTCGGCGCCGTGAACGCCAGCAGCGAGCCAACGCCCCGGATGTTGCCGATCTCCGCGCCCGACCGCGCCATCCGGCGCAGCCCGGCAAGCACGCGCTCGCCCAGCGCTTCCACCCGCGCCGCCAGCCGATCCTCTTCGATGATCTCGATCAACCGCGCGCAGCGCACCATGTCCACCAGCGACCCGCCCCAGGTCGAACTGATGCGGCTCGGCGTCACGAACACGTTCCCCGGCGCCTCATCGATCCGCTCGCTGGCGTAGATCCCGCATACCTGCGCCTTCTTCCCGAACGCCACGATGTCCGGCGCCACGCCCAGCCGCTGCCACATCCACGCCTTGCCGGTCCCGAAGAACCCCGTCTGCACTTCATCAAAAATGAGCATCGCCTCCTCGGCGTCCGCATACTGGCGCAGACGATGGAGAAACTCAGGGCGCAGGTGCCGGTCGCCACCCTCGGCCTGCATTGGCTCGATGATGATCGCCGCCACCTTGCCCTTATGAGAAGCGAACTCCCGCTCGATGGCCGCGCATGCCGCGTCCTCCGCCGCCTGCGGATCCCCGATGATGTTGCCATCCAGATCGAACTCCACCGCCGGACTCGGAATCCGCGGCCAGGCGAACTTCGGAAACAGCCCCACCTTCTCCGGACGGGTGTTGGTCAGGCTCAGCGTATAGCCGGAACGCCCGTGGAACGCCCGCTCGAAGTGCATGATCACCAGATCGTTGACATCGTCGCTGTAGCCCGTGCGCCCCAGCTTCCGCGCCTTCCAGTCGAACGCCGCCTTCAGCGCGTTCTCGACCGCCAGCGCCCCGCCGGAGATCCAGAAGTGATGCGGGAACCCCGCCGGAGTCACCCGCGTTGCAAACGCGTGCACGAAGCCGGCAAGCTCCTGCGTGTACACCTCCGGATTCGCAACGTTGCTCGACGCCGCGGCCGCCAGTCGCGCCTTGATCTCCGGCTCGACCATCCGCGGGTGGTTGTACCCGATCGGCCACGATGCAAAGGACGTGTACACATCCAGGTAGTCCTCGCCGCTGAGGGCGTCGCGCAGCCAGACGCCATGAGAGCCGGGCATGTCGGCAACCAGCGGGAACCCCTCGACGAGTTGATGCCTGCGAAGAACCTCGTGGACGCTGCCGGCCTCGATCATCGCGCACCCCTCCTTGCACACGTCCCGGCCGGATGCCGAACAGAACGCCGGGCCCGGAAACCCCTCGAAATCGGACAAGTATATCACTTTTTTACTTCGGTCGCCGGCGCCCGCGGGTCAAGCCGCAGGGCCGGGGACCGTCGGCGCCCCCAGCTATGGCCCCCCCACGCCCGAAGCGCGCCACAGCCGCACCGTGTGATCGCCCGAGCCGCTGACCAGGCACTCGCCATCGGGGGTGAAGGCCAGCGAGTAGATGTAGGAGGAGTGTCCGGCGAGCTGCGTCAGTTCCTCCCAGGTCGCCGTGTCCCAGAGCCGGATGAGACGGCTGCGCCCCGCCGTAGCCAGGCGCGTGCCATCCGGATGCCACGCCAGCGCGAGCACGCCATCGGTGTGCGGCAGCGTGGCAAGCTCGGCCGGCACGCCACCGGACGACCAGATCCGCACCGTGCCATCCTCGGACGCCGAGGCGATGCGGCGCCCATCCGGGGCGTGCCGGATGCGCGTCACCTCCGCGTCGTGCCCGGCGAGTGTCTGCACCGGCCGCCATGTCGCCGCGTCCCACACCGTGATGGCGTGACCGGCGCCGGAGGCCACGAGTCGTCCGCCGTCGGGCGCCCAGTCGACCCCGCGCCCCCCGGCCCCGTCGAGGCGCGCCACGATGGCCCCGGTCTCCAGGTCGCGGACGGTCCCCGGCGGCATGACCGCCACGATCGCACCGGCCGGGTGCAGCGCAATATCGAGGATCTGGGCCGGCTCGGCGAACTCGGCCACGATCGCGCCATCGGGCCCGTGGGCGCGCACAAGCCCGCCCGCCGGCCCCCCGCCCGCAACGACGAGTCGACCGTCGTCAGCGCACGCAAGCCCGCTGATCCACTGCAGGCCCGCGCTCGGCCACAGTGGCGCCGCGTCGCCCGATTCGACGTCCCACGCGCGCAGACACGTCTCGGCGCCGAAGTAGCCGTCCCACCCGCCCGAGTAGATGCGCGCGCCATCCGGGCTCGGGAGGACCGGATAGACGTAGCCCCGGTGGCCCCGCAGCACATCCGGCTCGAGCGTGCGCAGATCCCACAGCCGGTGCGATTCCGGAGAAGCCGGATCCGCCGGATACGAGACCAGGCGCATCGCGTCGCCGCTGAACCAGCAGATGGCCGGGGTCGTGTGCCCGCGCAGCACGCCCAGCGGCTCCAGCGTCTCGGCGCCCCACAGGCGCAGCGAGCCGGTCTGCGCCCCCGAGACGATCATGTATCCGCCCGGCACATCCGCCCGCGGCGCGGGGCTGACCGTCAGCCAGTGGGTGTGCTCGGGCGCCATGGGCGCCGTCGCCAGCAGCCGCCCGTCGGTGACGTCCCACATCGTGATCGGGCCGCTGCGCCGCCCCAGCACGACCCGCCGGCCGCCGCTCGTAAAGACAGCGCAGGCGTACTCGGCGCCAGCGCCGGAGATCGTGCAGCGCAGCGCCCCCGAGGCGACATCGAAGACCTGCACATCTCCTGGGGCGTGCGCGACCAGCAGGTGGTCCCCAGCGGGACTGAAACACAGCCAGCCGATGCGCTCGGCGCTGGTGATCGGGCGGGCCACGGGCGGCTGGCTGTCGAGATCGATCACGACCAGCCGGCCGCGATCATCGGTGAAGGCGGCTCGCTGCCCCGCCGCCGACAGGTCCGCGGGACCCTGCGGCGGCATGATGAGTCCGGGGAGGCCGGCGAGACTCACCTGTCGGGTTGCGCCGGTCTCAAGTTCTCGAAAGTACACGGCGCGCTGGTCGTACTCGACCCAGGCCTCGGCGCGGTAATCCGGCGTGATCTCGTAGCAGCCATAGCCGTGGTCGGTCTCGGGCATCGCCGCCCCGCTGGCGAGCCGGGCTGCATAGCGGGCCCCTCCGGGCGGCGCCGGCTCGCTCTCATCGAGCTGGCGCCACAGGTGCCGCCACTCCCACCTGCGCAGGCGCACCGGCGCCGCCTCGAGGCGGCGGCGCGCGGTGAGCACATCATCGGCGCCGAGCGCCGCGGCGGCGGCGACAAGGCTGGCGCGATAGGCGGTGCGCTCGGCACGGCGCATCTCGCTGCGGGCCGCATTGCGATCCTCCACCGCCGCGATGCCGAAGTAGGCGCTGGCGATCAGCCCGATGACCAGCACGGCGAACGTCGCGGCGGCGCCGCCCACCAGCGCGCGGTTGCGCCGGGCAAACTTGCGAAGCTGGTAGAACGTGCTTGCCGGGCGGGCCTCGATCGGCTCGTCGCGCAGCATGCGCCGGATGTCGGCCGCCAGAGCCCCCGGGGAGGCGTACCGGCGGGCCGGGTCCTTCTCGATCGCCTTGCTGACGATGGTGTCGATGTCGCCGCGGAACTCGCCGGCGCGGGACGCCAGCCGCGAAGGCTCCTTCTCGCGGATTAGACTGGCCGCCTCCGGGAGCGTGCGCCCGGCCAGGTCCAGCGGCGGCTCGCCGCACAGCAGCTCGTACAGAATGACGCCGATGGCGTAGACATCCGCCCTGCCGTCGACGCCGCCCGGCTCGGCGCGGACCTGCTCCGGGCTCATGTACGAGAGCGTGCCGATGAGCTGGCCCGCCTCGGTGCGTGTCATGCCGCGGGCCTCGCCGTCGGTGAACCGCGCCACGCCGAAGTCCAGCACCTTGGGCCATCCGGGCGGCGCCTCGGAGGCCGCCGGACGCCCGGCTCCCGAACCGGGCGGCGCCGCGTCGGCGACAAGGATGTTCGCCGGCTTGAGGTCGCGGTGAATCACGCCGCGCTCGTGGGCGTGCTGGACCGCGTCGCAGATCAGGGCGACCAGCGCCAGGCGGGCCCGCGAATCGAGCCCGCGCCGGCCGGCGTATTCGTCGATCGGCTCGCCAGCGACCAGTTCCATGGCGAAGTACGGCTGCTCGCCGAGCGCGGTGCGCACGACCCCGGCCTCGTAGATGTGCGCGATCCCGGGATGCTGCAACTGCCCGAGAATGTCCGCCTCGCGTTGAAAGCGGCGCGGCGCGGTGGCGCACGCGACATCCGGACGGATCACCTTCAGCGCCACCCGCCGGCGCGGGGCGTCCTGCTCGGCCTCGTAGACCATGCCCATGCCGCCGACACCAATCACGCGCAGTACGCGATAGCGCCCGATGGTCTCCGGAACGCCCAGCTCGCCGGGCTGGGGCGCAGGGCTCCCGCCGAGGAACCGCGCAGGCGCCGCCTCATCATGCGCCAGCAGGTCCCGCACCTCGTCCCGCAGCGCCGCGTCGCTGCAGGCGTCCTCGAGGAACCGGTCGCGCTCCCGGGGAGGCAGCGCGATCGCCTGCTCGAACAACTCGGCCAGGCGAGCGTGCCGCTCGCTCATGGCCCGCCGCCCTCGACCGGCTCTTCGCCCAGTTCCCGGTGCAGCAGGGCGCGTGCCAGCCTCCAGTCGCTCTCGGCCGTCCGCAGCGACACGCCCAGCGCCTCAGCGGCCTGCGCTGCGGTGAGACCCCCGAAGAAACGCAGCATCACCACCTGGTAGGGGCGGGGGTGATCTCGCTCCAGCCGGTCCAGCGCCGCCGAGAGCGCCAGCATGTCGGGCGCAGGAGTCTCAAAGGGAATCTCGATCTGCTCGGCGCTGACGCGGGCCCGGTCGCCCCCGCGCTTCAGACTTGCCTTTCGCCGGGCCTGCTCGACGAGGATGTCGCGCATTGCCCTGGCCGCGGCGAAGAAGAAGTGCCCGCGGCTCTCCCAGCCATCCTCCGGCGAGCGGCCCACCAGGCGCAGGTACACCTCGTGGACCAGCGCCGTCGGCTGAAGGGTCTGGCGCGGCGCCAGGGCCCGCATCCGGGCGGAGGCCAGCGACCGCAACTGTTCGTACACCACCGGCAGCAGGTCCTCCGCCGCGCGCGAGTCGCCTTCCCGGATGGCCCGGAGCATGGCGGTGACGCGCTCGTCGGGAGACGGATTCACATTTTCTCCTGCGGGTCCGGGCGATGGATTGCGGCTTGAAGTCGGGGCGACGGAGCCCCGCCCGAGTATATCGCAACCCTCAGAACCCCCGGCCCCGGGGGCAAGGAGATTCCCCATGCCCCGCACGACCGATCGCAGCACATCCGCATCCGGGCGCAGCAGCCGCTTCCTGCGGCGAGCGGCGGGATTCGCCGTCGGCCTCGCGACCCTTGCGCCGCTGGCGCCGGCAGTCGCGCAGACGGATTCCACCATCACCTATCAGGGCCTGCTGTCGGAGTCCTCGCAGGCCTACACCGGCTCGGCGGACTTCCGGTTCCGGCTGTGGGACGCGCCGGCGGCGGGCCAGCAGCACGGCCCGACCCGCGAGGTCCCGGGCGTCGCCGTGGAAGATGGCCTGTTCGACGTTCAGCTCGACTTCGGCCCGCACGCTTACACCGGCGGCCGCTGGCTGGAGATCGAGGTGCGCACGCCGGCATGGAGCGGGACCGGCACGCCCCCGCCTTTTACCCAGCTTGCGCCGCGCCAGGCCGTCACGCACGCGCCGTACGCCGTGCAGACGCGCGGTATCGTGGTGGACAGCGCCAAGCGCGTCGGCGTCGGATCGGCGGATGTCGATATGCTACGCGCCGATCTGAACATCGTCGGCAACGATCCAGCGTTCACCGGACACCTGGCGATCGTCAACTCCGCGTACCCCTCCACCGCCAACCAGGCCGACGCCTACATGACCGGCTGGGGCAATGAGTTCGGGACCGGCGCCGAGGGCCGGCTGTGGGTCTTCGGCAACGCCTTCGGCGCCGACCGCAACGTCTACCTGATGAACCAGCTCGACGCCGCGATCGCCATGGGGACATCCGGGCGCACCGGCGACCTCGTCATCACGGCGGCCGGCGACGTCGGGATCGGCGTGGCCAGCCCGCAGGCCAGGCTCGATGTGGATGGCTGGGTGCGCGCCGAAGTCGTGGAAATCACAGGTGGTTCCGACATCGCCGAGCCGTTCGACATCGTCGGCGCCGACGTCCGCCCCGGCATGGTGGTCTGCATCGACCCCGAGCGCCCCGGCGATCTGCGTCTCTCGGACCGGGCGTACGACCCGACCGTCGCTGGTGTCATCAGCGGCGCCGGCGGCGTTCGTCCGGGCGTGACCCTCACGCAAACCGGCACAGAGGCCGACGGGCAGCACCCGGTTGCCCTGACCGGCCGCGTCTGGTGCTACGTGGACGCCGATGCAGGCGGTCCGGTCGCGCCCGGCGATCTGCTGACCACCTCGAGCGTGCCCGGGCACGCCATGCGGGCCGCCGCGGACCGCAGCGCCAACGGCGCCATCCTGGGCAAGGCGATGTCATCGCTGCCGGCCGGACGCGGGTTGGTGCTGGTGCTCGTCAATCTTCAGTAGTCTGCACAACCCCAGCCACACCGCTGAATCGGAGACCAATCATGCGATCGACACAGACCAACCTGTCCGCCGCGTGCGCAGCGCTGCTGGCGGGCGCGGCCGCAACGTCCGCGCCGGCTCAGACAGGGACCTGGGCCTTTCCCGAAGGCTCGTTTGATCCATCAGGAAGCGGCTTTGCGCCCTATGCCACGCTGCGGGCCGCGGCCTGCGCCGCCGAGGCGACGCCCGAGCGAGTCGTCCTGCTCGGAACCGGCGCCTATCACGAGGCGCTCACGCTCGACGGCCCGCTCACGCTGCGGGCCCAGGGCGGTCCGGCGACGATCGGAACGGGCGCAGCAGACGCCACGAGCTTCACCGTGGAGACCTACAACACGCACCTGTTCGGCGAGATCCCCTCGCTGCTCGAAGACATCATGATCTTCTTCGGGCTGCTGGAGCATCCGCTGACCTGGCAGGACGACCAGCGGGCGTCGCGCATCGGCGCGCTGTTCACCGGCGCCGGCCACGATGTCGTCGGCCTGCAGGAAGTCTGGAACGACGGCCTGTGGCAGGTCATCCGCAACGCCAGCGGCCAGCCGCGATCGTTCTACGGCGATCAGAAGGGCCAGGGTGTCAGCATACCGGTGTTCGGGGCGATTCCCGACCAGCTTCACTCCGGGCTCGGAATCCTCAGCCCGCTGCCGATCGCCGCGTCGCAGTACATCTACGCCCGGGAGACGGGCATCCCCGAAGCCCTGTCGGCGAAGAGCTACATCGCGGCCCACGTCGTCAAGGGCAGCTTCGCCGTCGGCATCTTCATGACGCACCTGCAGGCGGGCTCGGAGTTCGATTCGGATGTGCGCGGCGCCCGCGCGAGCCAGTTGCTCGAGCTGCGCCAGGCCGTCCTGTCATTTCGGCTCGCAAATCCCGACAGCCCCGTGATCATCATGGGCGATCTCAACATCCGTGGCTCCGGCGATCCGACCTCCGAGTATCAGCAGAACCTGCTGACCATGTTCGACCTGGAGGGCTTCATCGACGCCGCCCGCGAGGACTTCTGCAACCGCCCGCGCAACGGTGTCACGTCGTCACGCGACAACGATCTCAACCGCTACTTCGACCCGCAGACCAGCGATGCGCGGCTCGATTACGTCCTCTACGCGCCCAGCGCCGACGGGCGTGTCCGCCTGATCCTTCGCGAAGTCGAGACGCTGGATCACATGGGCCCCACCGCGCTCTCCGAGAAGGGCCTCGTCACCAGGCGCCTCTCCGACCACTATGGCGTCCGCGCCAAGTTCGATCTGATCCGTCGCTGATCCTGCCGCCTGCCACCTGCCCAACCCACTGGTACGACACCGCAAGGAGCTTCCCGTGACCCCGACACACCGCATTGCCAAGCAAACCAGCATACTGCTCGCGGTCTTCGCCGCCTCCGCCACCGCCGCGGCCCAGCCGCTGACGATCGAATGGTCCAGCATCGACGCCGGCGGCGGCGTCTCCACCGGCGGCGCCTACGCCGTGCGGGCCGTCATCGGGCAGCCCGACACGCAGCTCGGCGCGGCAGCCGCATACGAAATCCGGGCCGGCTTCCTCGCCGCGGCGACCGACGCCGGCTGCTACCCGGACTGCGACGGCTCCGGCGCGCTGGACTTCTTCGACTTCCTCTGCTTCCAGAACGCCTTTGCCACCGGCAAACCCGCGGCCGACTGCGACGCCAGCGGCGTGCTCGACTTCTTCGACTTCCTCTGCTTCCAGAACGAGTTCGCGGGAGGATGCCCGTAGCCGCCCTGACGGAAACCGCGCAAGCCGCCCGTCGTTTGCGGGGCGGGGCCCACCTGGGCTCCGCCCCCTCTGCGCGCTGCCGTCGCCGGAACCGGCGCGGGCGGACCGCATGGCGAGCCAGGGAGGAGGGGATCCGGCATCGCCCGGGCCAGGAGCCGGTGGCATGCCATCGGCCCCAATCCCACTGGAATGGCTCCGGGCCCCCTGCCCCGGGCCACCGAGCAGCGGAATGACTCCCGAGCCAGCGTGGTTCCATCGGTGTGATCAGCCGATCTAGGATCTGAGCGATGGTGAGACTCTGGCTGGCTTGGGCGATCTTCCTGGCGGGCCTGCCGTGGGCCGGCGGCGGCGCCGGCGCGCCGGCACAGGTCGAGTGCCCCGGCGCACGCTGCTGCGGTCTGGTCTGGTGTCGCGCTGGCGCTGATGAGGGCCGCGAGTCCCACTGCGCGGCGCCGGCACAGGCAGAGCCCTGCTGCCCGTGCATGCGCCCGGTCCCCACGCCGCAGCCGCGTCCCAAGATGCCGCTTCCGCGTTCGGGTCCGACGCTGACGCTGGCGCCGCCGGAGTCGCCGGCGGTGATCCCGCTGATCGCGGTGGACACGACCTTCAAGGTTCTCGGCCCGACGGTGGCGCGACCCGCCGCCGGGCGCGGGCACAACGAGGTCCAGGCGCATCTGGGGGTCTGGCGAACGTAGTCGATCGCATTGGGCGCAGACGGTGCGCGCGCACCGAATTGCGCCCTGGAATGCTGCGATTGACCGTTCCCTGCGAACCCCAGGAGCCCGATGATGGCTGCACGAATACGACGCTGCGCCTTGTGCGCACTGGTCGCCGGTCTTGCGGCGGGCTGCTCGAGCCCGCTTGATCCATCCCGGGCCGAAGCGCGGGCCCACGCGCAGGCGGCGCCGCAGGACGCCCCTGCGCCCCCGCCATCGGCCTTCCGGCCGGACGAGTCGGCAACGGAGCAACAACCCGAGCTTGGTCCGTCGTCCACGCCCGACGACTACATACGCTATGCGCTGTTCCACAGTCCCTCGGTGGAGTCGGCGTATCACCGCTGGCTGGCGGCGGCCGAGCGCCTGCCGCAGGTCTCGGCTCTGCCCGACCCGCGGCTGAGTGTCGGGTTCTTTCTCGATGAAGTCGAGACGCGCGTCGGGGCGCAGCAGGCTCGGATCGGCGTGCAGCAGACCTTCCCGTGGCCGGGAGAACTCTCGGGCAGGAAGGATGCCGCGGCACAGGCGGCGCGGGCCGCCTGGCGGCAGCTCGAAGGCGCCCGGCTGGTCGTGACGGAGCGGGTGGTCTCGGCCCTGCACGATCTGGCCTATCTCGACGCCGCGATCGGCATCAGCCGGGAGAACCTCGATCTGCTCGGCTCGTTTGAGGAAGTGGTGCGAGCCCGGTATCGCGTGGGCGCCGGCTCACATCCTGAACTGATTCGCGTGCAGGTCGAGCTGGGGCAACAGGAGGATCGGCTGGCGCAGCTCCAGGCGATGCGCCCGTCGTACATCGCGCAGCTCAACAGCGTGCTGAACCGGCGCGCCGAGACGCCCGTCCCGGAGCTGCCGCGTCTGCCGGGGCGGGTCGTCGCGGCGGATCGTGAGGCGCTGGTCGCGCAGGCGCTGGAGTCCAATCCGACGCTGCTGGCGCTCGACGACCGGACGGATCAGGAGCGGATCCTGGCCGAGGTTGCGCGCACAGAAGGGCTGCCGGACCTGACGGTCGGGCTCGACTACACCTTCACGGATGAAGCGATCGACAGTTCGATCCCCGAGAGCGGCGACGACCCGATCCTGCTCAGCTTCGGGGTCACGGTCCCGCTGTGGCGCGACAAGTACAACGCGGCGGTGCGCGAGGCGCTGTCCCGCCGGCTCTCGATCTCGTACGAGCGCGCCAGCGAGGCCAACCGCATCGCCGCAGCGCTGCACCGGGCCTGGTTCGAGCATACCGACGCCGACCGGCGCGTCCGCCTCTACGAACAGACGTTGATCCCGAAGGCGGAGGAGTCACTGCAGGCGTCGCTGGCAGGCTTCCGGACGGGCGAGACGAGCTTCCTCGACCTGCTCGACACAGAACGGACACTGCTGGAGTTCGCCCTCGCGGCGGAGCGGGCCCGGGCCGACCGCGGCAAGGCCCTCGCCGTGATGCACACCCTGATCGGCGCCGAGGCGCCGACACAACCCGCCGGTTCACCGGCGCCAGAACATCCTTCCGAGGAAACGCCATGAGCAAGTTCCTGAACGCGTTTGCCGCCGCCGCGCGCGCCATCTGGCGGCACATCTCCGCCGCTGTGGCGCTGGCGCTGATCGCGCTTGCGCTGGCCGCGGGATACTGGCTCGGGAGTCCCGGGTCGCAACCAGAGGAGGGCGAGGAGGCTGCGACGGCGGCAACGGCCGGCGCGGAGCCCCAGATGTACACCTGCTCCATGCATCCGTCGGTCCGCCTGCCGGATCCCGACGCCAAGTGCCCGATCTGCTTCATGGATCTCATCCCCGTCACTGCGGGCGCCGCCGGCGGCGATGCGCTGCGTCTGACGATCAGCGCCGAAGCCGCGGCTCTGAGCCGCATCGAGACGGCGCCCGTCGCGCGCTTCTTCCCGAGAGCGGAAGTGCGTCTGTTCGGCAAGGTGACCTATGACGAAACCTCGGTCGCCCGCCTGACGGCCTACTTCCCGGGCCGGATCGAGCGGCTCTTCGTGAACTACGTGGGCGTGCCGGTCGCTCAGGGCGACCATCTGGCCGAGATATACAGCCCCGATCTGCTGGCCGCCTTCACCGAACTGCGCCAGGCGCAGTTGGCGCAGGAAGAGTCCGAAGACATGAGCGAACTGGTGCGGCGGACCACCGGCGCGACGCTGCGGGCGGCCCGCGACAAGCTGCGTCTCTACGGCCTGACCACCGAACAGATCGACGCCATCGCCGCGGGAACGTACGACTCGGACCGGCTGACGATCTACGCGCCCATCGGCGGCGTCGTGACGCACCTGCAGGCCCGCGAGGGAGACTATCTGGACACGGGCGATCCGATCGCCACGGTCGCCAACCTCTCGCGTCTGTGGCTCGATCTGGAGGCGTACGAATCGCAGCTTCCGCTGCTGCGCTGGGGCCAGCCGGTCAGCTTCACGGTCGAGGCGCATCCCGGCCGGCGGTTCCAGGGGCGCATCTCGTTCATCGAGCCGATCGTCGACGAGCGGACTCGCACCGCGGCCGTGCGTGTCGCGGTCGACAATACTGAGCGGCAGCTCAAGCCGGGCATGTTCGTATCGGCTGTGGTCCGGCCCCGCATCGGCGCCGGCGGCGTCATCATCAGCGACGAACTCGCCGGCAAGTGGGTCAGCCCGATGCACCCGACCATCGTCAAGGACGAGCCCGGCCAGTGCGACATCTGCGGCATGGACCTTGTGCCGGCGGAGTCGCTGGGCGTGGTCGGGGCGCCCGAGACCGTCGAAGCCCCGCTGGTCGTCCCGCGCACGGCCGTGCTGTTCACCGGCGCCCGGTCGCTCGTGTTCGTCGAGGAGATGGGGGCCAGTCCGCCGGCGTACGACCTGCGCGAGGTCATGCTCGGGCCGCGGGCCGGCGACTTCTACATCGTGCGCGAGGGCCTGAAGGAGGGCGAACCGGTCGTGGTCAACGGCGCGTTCCGTCTGGACAGCGCGATGCAGATCGCCGGAAAGCCGAGCATGATGATGCCCGGGGAAGTCGTTCCGGATGCCGACGCGACGGAAGCCGGACCGCCTGAGCAGTTCATCGCCAGTCTCAGCCCGGTGTACGACGCCTACCTGGCGGCGCAGGAGGCCCTGGCCGCCGACGACTTCGAGGGCTTCCGCGCGGCGGCAACCGCCCTCGACGCTGCCATCGAGCGCGTCGACACCGCCGGCGTCAGCGGTGAATCGCTCGGGCTGTGGCGTCGCGCTGCGGCAGGCCTGCGCCCAAAGCCCGCCGCGGACATCGAGACGGCCCGCGCCGCCTTCGAGGGGATGAGCGACGCGGTCATCGAACTGCACCAGCGCTTCGGGCGCATCGGAGGCGAGACCCTGCACATCGCCTACTGCCCGATGGCGTTCGACTTCAAGGGCGCCGACTGGGTCCAGCGCGGCGAGGCCATCAACAACCCGTACTTCGGGGCCAGCATGCTGCGCTGCGGCGAGATCCGCGAGCCGCTGGCGCCACGCGGCGGCGCGAGCGACGCCTCCGATGAGCACGAGGGTCATGATCATGGCTGAGTCGCACACGCAATCCGCCAGCGTCGCAACTCCCTCCGAGGTCCGGACCAGCGGGCAGCAGCGCCGCGGCCCGGTGAACGCCATCATCCGCTTCTGCCTGGAGCAGAAGCTGGTTGTTGCGCTGCTGCTGACCGGCACGATTCTCTGGGGATTGCTGGTGGCGCCGTTCGACTGGGACCTGGGCGATCTGCCGCGCGATCCGGTCCCGGTCGACGCGATCCCAGACATCGGCGAGAATCAGCAGATCGTCTTCACCGAGTGGCCGGGGCGCAGCCCGCAGGACATCGACGATCAGGTCACGTATCCGCTGACGATCTCGCTGCTGGGGATCCCGGGCGTCAAGGACATCCGGAGCTACTCGGTCTTCGGGTTCTCGACGATCTACATCATCTTCGACGAGGACATCGAGTTCTACTGGTCGCGCTCGCGCGTGCTGGAGAAGCTCAATGCGCTGCCGGCGGGCACGCTGCCGCAGGGCGTCTCGCCGGCGCTGGGCCCGGACGCCACCGCGCTCGGGCAGGTGTTCTGGTACACCCTGGAAGGACGCGACCCCGAGGGCAACCCGACCGGCGGGTGGGATCTCGATGAGCTGCGATCGATCCAGGACTTCATCGTCAAGTACAAGCTGGCGGCGGTGGAGGGCGTCAGCGAGGTCGCCTCGATCGGCGGCTTCGTCCGCGAATACCAGGTCGATGTCGATCCCGACGCCATGCGGGCCGCGGGGGTGTCGCTCGACCAGGTCATCTCCGCGGTGCGCCAGAGCAACCTCGATGTCGGCGCCCGCACCATGGAGATCAACCGCGCCGAGTACATCGTGCGCGGGCTCGGCTTCATCGAAGATGTCGAGGATCTGGAGCAGACCGCCATCACGGCCCGCGACGGCCAGCCGATCCTGATCGGCGACATCGCGAAGGTGGGCCTCGGCCCGGCGCTGCGCCGGGGCGTGCTGACGAAGGCGGGGGTCGAGGCCGTCGGCGGCGTCGTTGTGGTGCGTTACGGCGAGAATCCGATGGCGACCATCCAGCGCCTGAAGGACCGGATCGACGAGATCAGCGCCGGACTTCCCAGCAAGATCCTGGCTGATGGCGCCGAGAGCCGCATCGCGATCGTGCCGTTCTACGACCGCACCGGGCTCATCCGCGAGACGCTCCAGACGCTGAACTCGGCCATCGAGCAGCAGGTGCTGGTGACGATCATCGTCGTGGTGCTGATGGTGATGCACCTGCGCAGCAGCCTGCTGATCAGCGCCATGCTGCCGGTCACGGTGCTGATGACGTTCATCGGGATGAAGCTGTTCGGCGTGGATGCCAACATCGTGGCGCTCTCCGGCATTGCCATCGCCATCGGGACGATCGTGGACATGGGGATCGTGCTGAGCGAGAACATCCTGCGCCGGCTGGAGGAGGCAAGCCCGGAAGAACCGCGCCTGGAGGTGGTGTACCGGGCCTCGGCGGAGGTCGGCAGCGCCGTGTTGACCGCCGTCGCGACGACGGTCGTGGGCTTCCTGCCGGTGTTCACCATGGAGGCGGCTGAGGGCAAACTGTTCAAGCCGCTTGCGTACACCAAGACCTTCGCGCTGGTCGCATCCATCATCATCGCGTTGACGATCCTCCCGGCGGCGGCGCACCTGCTGCTGGGCGCGCGGATCCGGCCTGGCGTCATCCGGCGTGTTGGGGCGGCGCTGCTGCTCGCCGCCGGCGTCGTGGTGGCCATCTGGCTGCACGTGGTCGGCGGGCTGATCCTGGCGGGCTTCGGGCTGTTCTACCTCCTCAAGGAGCGCCTGCCCGCGGCCGCAGCGCGTGCGATCCAGTGGTCGGTGAACATCGTGGCGGTACTGATCGTGCTGACGGTGCTGGCGGGTTCCTGGGAGCCGCTGGGGCCGGGGCCGGGCACGCTGGGTAATGCGCTGTTCATCGCGGTGATCGTCGGCTCGCTGCTCTTGGCGTTCTGGCTGGTGCGCCTGGCGTTTCCCTACGTGCTGGGCTGGGCGCTGCGCCACAAGCTGGTGGCCCTGACGCCCGCCGCGCTCGTCGTGCTGTTCGGCGCCACGGTGTGGCTGGGCTTTAACCGCATGTGGGGCTGGCTGCCCGAGGGCCTGCGCCAGCGGGAGACAACGGTCGAGATCGCCCACGCCTTTCCCGGCCTCGGCAGCGAGTTCATGCCGTCGCTGGATGAGGGCGCTTTCCTGTACATGCCGACCACCATGCCGCACGCCTCCATCGGCGAGGCCACCGACATCCTCCGCGAACTGGACCAGCGCATCATGAGCGTGCCGGAGGTCGAGATCGCCGTGGGCAAGATCGGCCGGGCGGACAGCCCGCTGGACCCGGCGCCGATCTCGATGGTTGAGACGGTGATTCAGTACAAGACCGAGTACCTCGCCGACGACCGCGGGCGGCGGCTGACCTTTCGCGTGGATGCAGAGGGCGAGTTCGTCCGGGACGAGCGGGGCAACCTGATCGAGGACCCGGGTGGCCTTCCCTACCGCCAGTGGCGCGACCAGGTCGAATCGCCGCAGGACATCTGGGACGCGATCGTTGCTGCCGCGGACATGCCCGGCGTCACCAGCGCCCCGAAGCTGCAGCCGATCGAGACGCGGATCGTGATGCTCCAGTCCGGCTTCCGGGCGCCGATGGGCGTCAAGGTCTACGGGCCGGATCTGGAGACGATCGAGGCGTTCGGCTTGGAACTGGAGCGGCTGCTCAAGCAGGTCCCGTCCATCCAGCCTGCCGCCGTCTTCGCCGACCGCGTCGTCGGCAAGCCGTATCTGGAGATCGAGATCGACCGGGAGAAGATCGCCCGCTACGGCATCCAGATCATGGATGTGCAGGAGGTGATCGAGGTGGCGATCGGCGGCCGGCCGCTGACGATGACCGTCGAGGGGCGCGAGCGCTACCCGGTGCGCGTGCGCTACCTGCGCGAGCTGCGTGACCAGCCCGAGACGCTCGGCGGCATCCTCGTGCCGACGCCGAACGGGGCCCAGGTCCCGCTCGGCGAGCTTGCCACCATCGAGTACCGGCGCGGACCGCAGATGATCAAGAGCGAGGACACCTTCCTGGTCGCCTACGTGCTGTTCGACAAGAAGCCGGGCTACGCCGAGGTCACGGTGGTGCAGGACGCCATGCGGCTGGTCCGGTCGAAGATCGATTCGGGCGAACTCAAGGTCCCGGCGGGTGTCAGCTTCGAGTTCGCCGGCTCGTACAAGAACCAGGTCCGGGCGGCGAAGCGGCTGAGTCTGGTGCTGCCGCTGTCGCTGGCGGTCATCTTCCTGCTGCTGTACTTCCAGTTCCGGCGCGTGAGCACGACGATGATGGTCTTCAGCGGCGTGTTCGTGGCGTGGGGCGGCGGGTTCATCATGCTGTGGCTGTACGGCCAGCCGTGGTTCCTGGATGTCTCGCTGGCGAACTTCCGGTGGCTTCGCGACCTGCCACTCCCCGAAGCAGTCATCGAAGCCAACCTGCGCGAGCTGTTCCAGGTGCGCCCGTTCAACCTGTCCGTGGCGGTGTGGGTGGGCTTCCTGGCGCTGTTCGGGATCGCGACGGACGACGGCGTGATCATGGCCACGCGCATCGGCCAGTCCATCGACGAGGACAAGCCCGACTCGATCGAGGCGGTCCGCCGGTCGGTGATCGCCGGCGGCCGCCTGCGGATCCGCGCGGCGGTCATGACCAGCGCAACGACGATCCTGGCCCTGCTCCCGGTCCTGACCAGCACGGGGCGCGGCGCCGACATAATGGTCCCGATGGCCATCCCGACGTTCGGGGGGATGGTCGTGGCCTCCATTACCTGGTTCGTCGTCCCGATCCTCTACTGCGGGGCCGAGGAGTGGAAGCTGCGCCTGCGGCGATGAGGGTGGGCGCACGCATCGGGAGCGCGCCGGGCGGCAACCATCGCCACGGTGAAGCCGGCGGCGTGCGATAATCTCTGCGATGACGCTCGCCCTGACTGAGCCGACGGCGACTGCCCTGCTGCTGCTCGTCTTTGGCGTGCTGATTGCGTTCAGCGTGCTGTTCACCCGCGCGCTGGACCGGCTGGGCGTGCCCGTCGTGCTGCTCTTTCTCGTTCTGGGCATGCTCGGGGGATCCGAGGGCATCGGCCGCATCCGCTTTGAAGACTACGAGCTCGCCTTCCGGCTGGGCACGATCGCGCTGGTGCTGATCCTGTTCGACGGCGGCCTGAACACCGCGCAGTCCTCGATCCGGCGGAGCATCGGTCCTGCCGGCATCCTCGCAACCGTCGGCGTCGCGGGCACCGCGGGCATTGTCGCGCTTGGCGGCAGGATGTTCGGCCTGTCCTGGGGCGAATCGCTGTTGATCGGGGCCATCGTCTCCTCGACGGACGCCGCCGCCGTATTCGCGGTGCTGCGCGGCGGCAGCCTCCGCGTGAAGGAGCCCGTTCGCAGCACGCTCGAGGTCGAGTCGTGCATCAACGATCCCATGGCGGTCATCCTCACCGTGACCGTCGTGGAGGTCATCCGGACTGGAAGCGGACCAAGCTGGTGGCTCCTGGCCCTGGCGCCGGTTCAACTGGCGGTTGGGGGCGTGACCGGCTCGCTGATCGGGTTTGCGGCTCGATGGGCGCTCAACCGGGTCACCCTCACCACGGCCGGGCTTTATCCGGTGGCGACGCTGGCGACCGCGTTCCTGGCGTTCGGGACCGCCACCCTTGCGCACGGGAGCGGGTTTCTCGCGGTGTTCGCCGCCGCGGCCGTGCTGGGCAATGGACCGCTGCCCTATAAGGCAGGGCTCACGCGCGTGCACGACGCGGTGGCCTGGTTTGCCCAGGTCTCCATGTTCCTCATGCTGGGCCTGCTGTCGTTCCCGAGCCACCTGCTCGATGTCGCGGGGATCGGGCTCGTGCTCGGGCTCATCCTGGCGTTCATCGCTCGGCCCATCGCGGCCGCCGCCTCGATCGCCCCGTTCGGATGGCAAGGCAGACACGTGCTGTGCACGGCGTGGGTGGGCATCCGCGGCGCTGTGCCGATCATCCTCGCGACCATCCCCATCATGGCGGGGATCCCGGGCGCCGAACGCGTCTTCAATGTCGTGTTCTTCATCGTCGTGGTCAGCGCGGTCGTCCCGGGCGCCAGCATCCTCCCGCTCACCCGGCGCCTGGGCCTGGCGGACGATGAGGCGCCGCCCCCATCTGCCTCGCTCGAGATGCACTCCCGCAAGCGGCTGGGCGGCGACATCTATATCTACCGCGTGCATCCCGCGGTTGCCGTGTGCGGAGCAGCCCTGTCGGAAATCGCGTTCCCGGAGCATGCGACGGTGCTCCTGGTCGTCCGAGGCGATGAACTGATCCCCGCGCGAGGCGGGACGCGCCTCCAGGCCGGTGACTATGTGTACGTGTTCGGCCGACCCGACGATGAGCCGACCATCGGACTGCTGTTTGGACGGACGGTCGAAGGGTAAAGTCCCGGCCCGGTCCGTGCCGCCGGCCCTGCCACGTGCAGGCTGCACACGACGGGCTGAACCAGCGGCGGCTCACCCCTCGCCGGCGGCGGCAACCGCCTGATCCAGGCGAGCCCGGGTCTTGATGACCCTCGATGCATCCTCCGGCAGGACCAACCGGTAGTCAGCAAGCGCCTGCTCCAGCATCGTGCGCGCCTCGCCCAGCCGGCCCTGGCGCCGGCGCAGTTCACCGAGCGCGCTGCGGGCCCCGATCGTCACGAGGGCCCCGGGTCCGAGCACCCGCGCCGCGAGGTCGACGGCCTCATTGAGCAGCGGCTCGGCTCGGTCGAGTTCCCCTTCCTCGACGAGCAGTTCTCCCAGTAGTGCGATCGCCGTGATGGTCTCGACATTGTCGGGCCCGAGCGCCCGGCGCATGATGTCGATCGCCTCGGCGAACTGCGCTTCGGCTTCTTCGTACCGCCCCTGCGCCGCCATCACGGACGCCAGCACGCGCATAGTTGAGAGCGTATCGGAGTGCTCCGGCCCCACTTCCTCCCGGTAGCCATCAAGCGCCTCGACGGCATATTGCTCCGCCTGGTCCAGCCGGCCAAGGCTGCGGTTCAGCGTCGCGAGGTTGTACAAAAACGCCAGGGTGGTCGGGTGGGTGTCCCCGAGGATCGCACGGGCCTTTTCAACCACCTCGCGGCAGTACGGCTCGGCGTCCGCAGGCCGTCCCTGATCCTGCAGGATGGTAGAGAGATTAGCGAGCATGATGAGCGTCGGCTGCGTCTCGTCACCATGCACGCGTCGGCACTTGGCCAGCCCCTCCCTGCAGACCGCCTCGGCTTCCTGCAGGCGGCCCAGGTCCTTGAGCACCATGCAGTAGTTGTTCAGGGCGATGATCGTGGATGGGCTGTCCTCGCCGAGTATGGCCCGCGTCAGCTCGACCGCTTCGCGCGAGTACGGCTCCGCTTCACCCAGCCGGCCCTGACTCTGGAGCAGATATCCCATATTGCTGATCGACGACAGCGTGTCCGGATGCTCCGCTCCGAGCACGCGCCTGCGAGCCGCCAGGCACTCCAGCAAAATCGGCTCGGCTTCGTCCGCCCGGCCCTGCCGGAAGATCAGCATGCCCAGATTGTTCAGGCACTCGACGGTCAGGCGGTCATCGGGCCCGAGGACACGCCGAGACCGCTCCAGCGCCTCGCGATAGTGCGGCTCGGCTTCAGCGAGCCTGCCCCGCTCGACGAGCAGCAGGCCCATGGCGTTGATCGACTTGATCGTGTCCGGGTCGTCGGGGCCGAGCGCGCTGCGCCGCAGTTCAATAGCCCGCTCCTGCAGGGGCGCCGCTTCCTCATACAGGTCGAGGCGGCGATAGAGATCGGCCAGCGTCTGCGCGAGCGATGCAGCCACGCCTGGCTGGTCACCAAACTCGCCTTCGATTGCAGCCGCGGCAGGCCTGAGGATTGCGTGGTCAATGACCGCGACCGCCGCGTCGCGGCCGTTCACGCGGCCCAGCGCCGCTTCCAGCGCATCAACCTGCGGCTCTCCCTCGGGCTCATCGCTCGTGTCCCGCGCCAGTGATTCGCTGTACCGATCGATCAGGTCGGCGATGAGCCGGTCACCTGCCGCAACCGGATCGATGCCGGCGAGCATTCTCGCTTGAAACGCCGCAACCTGCTGGGTCTGCGCCTCGCGCAGTTCGGCCTGTGCCCGGGCGTCCGCCTCGCGCAACGCGAAGACCGAGATGCCGATGCCGCCCGCGATGAGCAGGACAAAAGCAAGAGCGCTCGTGCCAACACTGACCTGATGCCGCCGAACGAACTTGCGCGCCCGGTACAGCGCCGACGGCGGCGCCGCCAGCACCGCCTCGCCCGCCAGCCGCCGGCGCACATCCTGCGCCAGGGCGTCGGCGCTCTCATAGCGCCGGTCCCGCTCCTTCTCCAGGCACTTCATCACGATCCAGTCCAGATCGCCGAGCGACGAAGCCCCCAGGCGTGACGGCGCCTTCATCCCATCGCTCGAGCCGCCTGCACGCCTCTCCCGCGAACGCAGGCTCGGCCGCGGCGGCTCCTCCTCGCGCAAGATGCGCTGCACCTCGTGCTGCGCTGCCGAGCGCAGGCGTTTGGCGTCGAACGGCGCCACATCCGTCAGCATCTCGTACAGGATAGCGCCGAGGGCGTATACATCCGCCCGGGTGTCGATGTCCGCCGAGCCCTCCGCCTGCTCCGGACTCATGTACTGCGGCGTCCCGATCATCTGCCGCAGGTCGGTGAACACCGTCTTGTCGGTCAGTCGCCCGCGCAGGGCCTTGGCCACGCCGAAGTCGATCACCTTCGGCGCCGGCCTGCCATCGATGACCGTGACCAGCACGTTGCTCGGCTTGAGGTCCCGGTGGATCACGCCCTTCTGATGGGCGTGCTGCACCGCGCTGCACACCTGCTCGAACAGAGTCAGCCGCTGCGCCACGCTCAGCCCGTTGTTCTTGCAGTAGTCCGTGATCGGCTCGCCGCGCACCAGTTCCATCACGAAGTACGGCCGCCCCGCCGCCGTCGCCCCGGCATCCAGCGCCCGGGCGATGTTGGGGTGGTCCATCATCGCCATCGCCTGCCGCTCGGCGTCGAACCGCGCCACCACCGCCAGCGTGTCCATCCCCAGCTTGATGACCTTGATCGCCACCTCGCGGACGACCGGCTGCTCCTGCTCGGCCCGGAACACAACGCCGAACCCGCCCTCGCCGATCTGCTCGATCAGCCGGTATGGCCCGATGCGCGACCCAGGCCCCTCCTGCACATCATCCAGCACCGCGGCCGCCTCTGCCCCAACCGCGGCGCCGGCCGCCTCCGCCTTCGACCCATCGGCGCCGAGCAGGTCGCTCACCTGCCGCAGCAACTCGACATCCGACCCGCACCGCGCGCGCAGAAACGCCGCTCGCTCGCCCTCCGGCCGCTCCAGCGCTTCATGGAACACTTCGGCGATCCGTCTGTGTCGCTCGGCGGGGCTCATCGCTTCTCCTTACAGCACTGACGCGGCAGCCGCGCCCGCCGAGGGCCGCCAAATCAACTGCGATCCCCACCGAGGTGCAGCCCCAGCCACGCGCGCGCAAACCGCCACTCGCGCTTCACCACCGTCTCGGAGATTCCCATCGCCTCGGCGATCTCCCGGTTCTCCAGGCCGCCGAAGAACTTGAGCTCGACCACCCGCTCCTGGCGCGGGCTCAGCCGCCGGAGCCGGACCAGGGCCTCGTGCAGGTCGAGCACATCGACGCCCCCCGGCTCCGGATCCGCCCCGTTGCGCGAGCCGGACAGCTCCGCCTCGGCCAGCCCGATGCGCTTCCACCCCCCGCCCCGCTTGGCGGCGCCCCGGGCCCGGGCGTGATCGACCAGGATCCGCCGGATCACGATTGCGGCAACCGACAGGAAGTGCGTGCGGCTGCGCCAGGCCGCCTGGTCCTGGTCATTGAGGCGCAGATACGCCTCGTGGGCCAGTTCGGTGGCGCAGAGCGTGTGGCCCGGCGATTCGCGGCTCAGCCAGGACCGTGCAAGGACCCGCAGTTCGGTGTAGACCAGCGGCTCAAGTTCGAGCGTGGAACCCGCATCGCCAGGCTGGGGTGCAATGTGAACGCATTCGTTCAGTATTTGTTCGCCCATTCCATTCCTTGTCGAGGCCAGCCTACCCGGAACTGGGAGCCGTCGCAACAGGCCGAGAGCCGGATCGTGACCCTTGGCGGTGATGGATCTCGCGTTCTTCCGGTACACCCGGCGCTAGCACGCCAGCTTGGCGGCCTACACAAGGAGACGAAGGTGCCAGTTTGCAGAGTAGCTTCGGCAGTCATTTGTCTTTCCGCCGCGATCGCCTCCGCGGAGGATCCGTACGAGATTCTCTGGGCGCGCCAGTTCGGAACCTCGGAGCGGGATTTCGCCAATGCCGTCGCGGTGGACGGTAGTGGCAACCTCTATGTAAGCGGTGGAACGAATGGCGCCGTCGGTCCCACGTCGGCCGGACGCGAAGATGCTCTCTTGGCCAAGTATGACAGCCGCGGCGCTCTGCTCTGGGCGAGGCAGGTCGGCTCGACAGAACTGGACTGGAGCAACGCAGTCGCAGTAGACAGCACTGGAAACGCGTACATCGTTGGCACAACCTGGGGCAACATCGAAGGGACGAGCGCTGGGTACTCAGACGCCTTTCTTGCGAAGTACGACTCGTCAGGCGATCAACTCTGGGTCAGGCAATTCGGGACCTCCCGCCAGGACCGCGCGAGGGGCGTCGCGGTCGATCACGCTGGCCATGTGTACGTCACTGGACAGTTTGGCGCGGGCATCGAAGATGAGGACGCCTTCCTCGCCAAGTACGATAGCGCGGGGAATCGGCTGTGGCTCAAGCAACTCGGGGTCGTTGGCAACCACGGGAGTGGCGCCGTTGCGGTTGATATGGCTGACAATGTATACATCGGTGGATCGACTGAGGGGTTCAGCGGTCCGGTAAGCGCCCCAAGGGACGCTTACGTTGCGAAGCTTGACGGTGCAGGAACTTTGCTATGGACAAGCGAGCTTGCGGGGCCTGACAACGAGTCGGTGACTGGCCTTGCCTTAGACAGTGCGGGAAATGCGTACATAACCGGCCATGTCAGACCCGGACTCGACTACGACGTTCACCTCTCCAAGTGCGATGCGTCCGGGACCTTCGTCTGGACCCGGCGCATCGGCGCAGACGACCGGGAGAGCTACGGAGGAGTTGCAGTCGACGTCGCCGGCAATGCGTACGTCACCGGATGGACGCGGGGCAGCCTCTTCGGCCCGGTTGCGGGGAGTTCAGACGCGTTCCTCGCCAAGTACACCCCTGACGGGAGCTTCCTCTGGGGCCTGCAACTCGGTTCGGACGATGCAGAGAGGGACACACCACGAGTGGCCTCGGGGAGTGACGGAAAGATCTATGTCTGCGGCGCCACCAGCGGTAGCGTGGGCGGCCCGAGCATCGGAGACGACGACGCGTTTCTGGTTGCGCTTGGCGCCGTGTGCACGGCCGATTGCGATGGCGATGGGGCGCTGACACTCCTCGATTTTCTGTGCTTCCAGAACACCTTTGGCGCCGGCGATCCCGCGGCCGACTGCGACGGCGACGGCTCCCTGACGTTCTTCGACTTCCTGTGTTTCCAGAACGCCTTTGACGCCGGGTGTCCGTAGCGCGCGGTCCCCATCGCTCCGCCCACACCATCCCCTCGCCCCTGATGGCGGCGCCTTTGGGTTTCAATACAATCCCGCCAGCAGGGGCGAGGGGAGGATCGGACTGCGGGGGTCGTCCGCCGGGGCGTGGTGGCGGCGCTGCCGCTGCGGGTGGTTATCGTCCGCAGCAGGATTGTTGTCGCCGGCGCCGGCAGCGCTCCCGCCGGGGACAAGACGACCGTCTTCCTGAACCGGATGACAGCTTTCCTCAACAGGAAGACAACTTTCTTCAACCAGAAGAGAGTCTTCCTCAACAGGAAGATCATCTTCCCCTGCAGGAATACTTCCATCCTGTACAGGAAGACAGTTTTCCTCAACAGGAAGAGAGTCTTCTTCAACAGGAAGATTGTCTTCTGGTACAGGGAGAGAGTCTTCCTGTACAGGAATTGTTTCTCCGGCATCGCCCGAGAATCCGCCGCGGACGCGCTGGGGGCTGGCGCGCGTGCGACCGGGGCGCCCGTGATCGCCCGCGCGGCCGGCGATAAGGCCGCAGGGACCGTGCGCCACCCTTGGCGCATGAGCGCCCGGAGCGCCGTTACACGGACCGCCGCGATCGGCGCCTCGGCATGATGTCATGCGCGCGTGAAGAGCGGGCGCCCGAGTCGGCCTGTTCACCAGCCTCAATCGCGCAACTGATCCCGCGTCGAGACGGAGCTGTTCAGGATCTGTTCGTTCCTTCCGGGCCCTGCTCTCCATCCGGGCCGACCCGCGGGCGGGCCGACCGGCATGCAGAGGGCATGAGGGCAGGAGAGTGGCCGGTGGCCCGCGCGCGGCCCCGATTCCGCGTCCTCTCTGGTAAGTTGCGGATTGGCCGGGAGGCCGGCCTCCATCGTTCAGTCCACGGAGGAGCCGATGAACTACCTGCGAACCCACTGGCGCCGACGCGGCGGCATCGTCGCGGCCATCCTGATGGCCCCGTCCTGCTTTGCTCAGACCTGCGAGCCCGAGCTTCGCGGAGCGCTCGATGGCGTGATCGCGGATGTGGCGGTGGCCGGCGACACGGCATATGTCGCGAACCTCGCCGGCGGCCTCCTGCTCCTTGATGTGACCGATCGCACGAGCCCAACACGGCTCGGATCCATCCGATTGCCGGAATGGGCAGGGATCGTTGAGGTCGCGGGGGACCTCGCGTACGTTGGCGGTCGGCAGTCGGGACTTTACATCGTTGATGTGCGCGACCCCGAAGCCCTGAAGATTGTCGGTTCGCTTGATACCGGCCACGCGATCTGGAGCATGAAGCTCGAAGATCGATGGGCGTATCTTGCAAACGACGAGTCCGGGCTGCTGATCGTGGATGTCAGCGATCCATCCCATCCAACGATCGCAGGCAGTGTGATGACACCTGCCCCAGCGGGCGACGTCGATGTTGTGGACGGCCTCGCTTTGATCGCAGATGGAGACCTTCAGGTCATAGATGTTTCAGTCCCGACGGCGCCAGTGATTGTGGGCAGTCTGGACTTGCCGACGTTCGTTCTCGGAGTAGACATCGACGGGAGCGTCGCTTATGTCGCTGCAGACGAGGCTCTGGCCGTCGTAGACGTCGCAGATCCGAGTTCGCCCAGATTGTTGGGAAGTGTCGATATGCCACGGTCTGGCGCCGGCAGGGTCGTTGGACTTGACGACTACGCCTACGTATCGGCCGGCTTGCAAGGCCTTCAAGTCGTAGACGTCAGCGATCCGAGGCGGCCGGAGGTCGTAAGCTCGGTCTATTCCTTTGCTGTAGCGGGGCTTGCGATCGACACAGGGTTCGTGTTCCTCGCGGATGAGAACGACCCGCGCGATCAGTTCATGGGCCTGCACGTGATCGACGTTCGTGATCCTCTCGATCCCTTTATTGCAGGTCAGTATCGCTCGCTCGGAGAGGCCGGGCAGGTCGTCGCAAGCGAGGGCGTCGCGTACGTCGCGCATGATGACTCCGGTCTTCTGGTCGTCGATACCAGCGATCCCGCTATGCCGATGCTCGTCGGCACGAGTCCGAGCGCGTGGGATAGCGCCAGGGGAGTCGCCTTCCACAGTGACCTGGCATTCGTCGGAACCTCCTGGGAGGGCCTTCGGATCATCGATGTCAGTGATCCCGCCAGCCCTCAGGAACTCAGCACGCTTGTGCTGCCCGAGGCGGCACACCAAGTTGCAACGACCGGCGACTATGCGTTCGTTGCGGCCGGTGGCGACGGAATGCTCGTAGTTGATGCGCGTGTCCCGACGAACCCGCAGTTGATTGCCTCGATAGACCCCCCGGGCGGGGGACACTATGTCGTGCGCCTCCGAGGCGACGTGGCGTACCTTGGGCAATACAGCCGACCCGCAGCGCTCTACACGATTGACGTCAGCGACCCCATAACACCTTCCGAGCTTGGATCCATAGCCCTGCCCGCTCCACCGACGGACATCGCGCTCTTCGACGAACTGGCGTTCGTCGCCTGTGAGGATGCCGGGGTCGTCATCATCGACGTCTCTGACCCCTCGAGCCTGGCGATTCTCTCTACGTTCGATACGCCCGGTTTCGCCTCGGGCGTCGCGGCTGACGCGGGTGTCTTATGTGTGGCCGACGGCGAGGCGGGCCTGTTCGTCTTGGACGTTTCAGATCCGGCCAGCCCCTCTGTAATCGGAACGCATGAGTTTCTCGCCGACGCCACTGAAGTCACCATCCAAGGGCGCCATGCGATCGTGAGCGCCCAGGGCATCCACATGATCGACCTCTCGCCATGCTTGGCGTGCCCGGCCGATTGCGACGGCGACGGCGAACTCACCTTCTTCGACTTCCTGTGCTTCCAGAACGCCTTCAGCGCCGGCGAAACCTCGGCCGACTGCGATGGCGATGGTGAGTTGACGTTCTTCGACTTCCTGTGTTTCCAGAACGCCTTCTCGGCTGGCTGTCCCTGACCCGCTCCCGCGGCGAGCCCGCTGAAACCTGGCGTTCGCGAAGAACCTGGCCCTCCGCGCGCCGCCTTTCCGCGTCTACTCCGGGTAAATCTGCACTGGAACCGACCGGAAGGAGCAGCCATGTTGATTCGACCCGCAGCCGTCACCCTCGCCGCCCTGGCGCTCGCCGCGACCCCCGC
The DNA here is from genome assembly GCA_043101635.1 of Phycisphaerales bacterium JB039. Lineage (GTDB taxonomy): Bacteria > Planctomycetota > Phycisphaerae > Phycisphaerales > UBA1924 > CAYMJK01. The sequence continues at coordinate 26,895 of JBICIE010000132.1, forward strand.
CCTGGCCCAGAAGGGCGGCGGCAAGGGAGGCGGTGGAGGCGGAGGCGGAGGCGACCCCGGCGATGGGATGCCCGCCCCGGTCATTCTCGCCGCGGCGCGCACGCATCCCGACTGGCGGGATTGGAATGGACGCAATCGGCTGGGCCAGGGCGCCGGTCGCGCGATTCCCGTCCACATGACCGATCGTGGACGCGATCTGACCTACGGCGTGGCGCCGAGCTACGACGGCGACATGACCCACGGCGGCGGCGACCGCTGGATCGTGGACTACATGCCCTTCGACGACAGGCAGTCAACCCACATCTCGGCCCTGAGCCCCGACTGCCACACCGGCAATCCCAGCTACGAGGCCGTGCTCATCGATGATCCTGGCTTCGACTATCCCAGCGCCGGCTTCGTGCGCTGGTCGCCCGATGGCCAGCGGCTCGCCTTCAGCGCATCGCACGCCTCCGCCGGCATGGGCGTCTGGGTCGCGGATGTTGACTACAACGGCGACGGCCAGCCGATCGGCGTCTCCAATCTCCACCTCGCCATCTCGCTGACTTCCATCGTCGATGTCTCCTGGGCGTGGGACAACAGCCGCGTTGCGTTCGCAGCGCCCGGCGTTGGTGGCCTGGCGGATGTGTGGGTCGCCAACGTGGACACCGGCGCGGTGGCTGCGGCAACCAGCTCACCCGAGGAGGAGGGACTGTTCTGCGGCTTCTCCCGCGCCGCTGGCGACGATCGCATTGTGTTTACCCGGCGGCTCGATGTGGGGCCGGAGCCCTCTGACTGGCGCGTGGAGGTGTTCGTCGTCGATCTGGTGACAATGGCGGAGACGCAGGTCACCGATGCGCCGACGGCGTCACCCTACATCAGTTCCGTCGAGTTCTCTCCGGATGCTCAGCAGATCGCCTTCAGCGCCGGAAGGATCAACACGGATCCCGCAAGCGCATTCGGGGTCTACACGATCAGCGCGGATGGCTCGAATCTGCGCCAGCTCACACAACTGCGCCTCAAGAGCGGCGGCGCCGCCGAGGAAGACGGCGTCCACGGCCCGATCCGCTGGCGCGAGTGAGTGACGGCTGGGTTGCCCGGTATGACGCGAGCGGGATGCGCACTTGGCCCACACAGTTCGGCACGGTTGGCTGGCTCTGCGTTCAGCGAAGACATCGCCTCAGACGGAGCCGGCGGATGCATGTGGGAGGCCCAGCGTCCGGGCGCTTCGGCCCGCCGTCGCTGGGCGGAGATGACGCGTACATCATTCGCTTCGCGGCCGAGGGCTCCCGCACGCGGGGCTCCGCGTATCATGTTCAGCAGCCCGCGGCTACGCGCGATGAATCCGATGCCGGAGTTCCACCCATGGCGACGACGACACCTGAGCACGATGAACGAATCGCGAAGATGACCTTCTCCTCGGTCTATCCGCACTACGTGACAAAGGTCGAGAAGAAGGGCCGGTCGAGGGAAGAGCTGCACCAGGTGATCCGTTGGCTGACCGGCTTTGATGAGAAGCAACTGCAGAAGCACATTGATGACAAGGTGACCTTTGAAGAGTTCTTCCGGCGCGCCACGCTCAACCCGAATGCCCACCTGATCACGGGCGTTATCTGCGGCTACCGGGTCGAAGAGATCGAGAATCCGCTCACGCAGCAGGCCCGGTACCTCGACAAGCTCGTCGATGAACTCGCCAGGGGAAAGAAGATGGAGAAGATCCTCCGCGCCGGGTAGGGTATGCGCGCCCGCTCATGTGGAGTCGCGCAGGCGCTCAACTTCGGCTCATCCAGCCCCGCAGATCGCGCCGCTCGATCGCCGCGGCCATGAGGTCGGGAAAGACGTCGGGCGTGCAGGCGAAGGCGGGCACGCCCAGGGCCATGAGGCGCGCCGCCATCTTGTGGTCGTAGAAGGGCTGGCCCTCGTCGCTCAGGGCGAGCAGGCACACCACCGTCACGCCGGATGCGACCAGATCAGCGATGCGCTGCAGCATCTTCTGCTCGTTGCCGCCTTCGTAGAGATCGGTGATGAGCACCAGCACGGTCTCGCGCGGGCGGGTCACCAGCGACTGGCAGTAGGCAATGGCCTGGTTGATGTCCGTGCCGCCGCCAAGCTGAACGCCGAAGAGCACATCCACCGGATCCTCACACTTCTCGGTGAGATCGACGACGCTGGTGTCGAACGCGACGACGCGCGTGCGCAGCGAGGGCATGGACGCCAGCACGGCGCCGAAGACACCGGCGTAGACGACGGAGTTGGCCATCGAGCCCGACTGGTCCATGCACAGGATGACATCTCGCTGCTGTGCGTGACGCTTGCGCCCGTAGCCGACGCGCCGCTCGGGGATGATGGTCCTGTACTCGGGCTGGTAGTGCTTGAGGTTGAGGCGGATGGTGCGGTTCCAGTCGATCTCATTGTGGCGGGGTCGGCTGTTGCGGGCCGCGCGGTTGAGGGCGCCGCGGATGGCCTGGCGCGTCTTCTGCTCCAGCCGGCGCATGAGTTCGTCGGTCACCTTGCGCACGACCTGCCGTGCCGTCTCGCGCGTCCTGGCCGGCAGCGCCTGGCCGAGCGACATCAGCGTGGCGACGAGGTTCACATCCGCCTCGACCGTCTCCAGCAGTTCAGGCTCCAGCAGCATGCGCTGGAGCCCGAGCCGGTCCATCGCATCCTTCTGCATCACGCGGACGACCGACTGCGGGAAGTAGGTGCGGATGTCGCCGAGCCAGCGGGCCACGTGCGGCGCCGAGCCCCCCAGCCCGCCGCGCCGCCCCCCTGCCGAGCCGTCTGCGCCGCCGTCATAGAGAGCTGCCAGCGCCTTGTCGATCGCGGCGTCGCGCCCGGACAGGCTGACGCCGACGCCGTCGGCGTCCCCGCCCCCGAGAATGAGGCGCCAGCGGCGCTGGCGTTCGGCGTCTGCGGTCATGAGCGAGTCTCCTCTGCGCGCGCTGCGGCATGAAGGATCAGTTCGATCACTTCCAGGGCCTCCTCGGCGCGCGCTTCGTCGAACTCTGGCGCCACTGCTCCGCTGCCCGCGCGCGCGCTGCCCGCGCCGGCCGGCGCCCGCACGCGCTCGCCCATCATGCGGCGCTCGCCGGCGGGGAAGGTCGAGAAGGTCCGCCTCAGCAGCGGCGCAACCTCCTCGAAGCGGTCCGGATTCAGCTGCGCGACCCAGTCGTCCAGCGGAGCCCAAAGCCGATCGTCGTGGAGCAGGATGAGCCCGCTGCCCGTGAGCAGCCCCTCCAGCCAGGCCGCCCCCGCCGCCGGGTCCGCCCCGGGCGAAAGCGCCAACGACATGAGCGTCGCCACCCGGCCCGAGTCGAAGCGGTCGACATCCAGCAGCAGGCGGGCAGCGCGCCCGGCGACGGCCGCGGCGCTGGCGTCCGCATCGGCGACAACTTCGAGGGCATCGAGCCACGGTCCGGCCGGGATGTCCTCGCTGACGGCGCCCAGCGCGCTGTGTGCCGCGCCGACGAGCTGCGCCATCTCCGCCGCGGCCTCCTCGTTGAGCCCGACGCACGCCGCCGGAAGCCCCGCGCACACTCGGGTCGCGACACTTCGCAGCAGTGGAAGGATGCGGGCCGAGTCCGTGCCGCGGACACCCCCGTAGCGCATGGCCCGGGCCAGCGGCGGGATGGCGCCCAGCAGGCGGGCGACATCCCGCTCGACGGCCGTGTGCGACTCCAGCGCCCCGATCAGGGCGGCCGAAGCCTGCGGCAGGTCGGCCAGCAGCGTGTCTTCGAGCAGGGCGAGCAGTTCATCGAGTTGCTGTGCGCGCGCAGCACGGTCCGCGATGCGCCCTGCCGCGGCCTCGGCCACCGTCGAGCCCCAGGCGCCGGCCTCGATGACGCTGACTGCGAACTCCGGCTGCCACTGGATCCGCCACACCTCATGGAACGATCCCGCCTTGCCGGAAACCTCCTGCCGCTCGCCCCAGTCGATGCCCAGCGCGCGCAGTCGGTGCAGCAGGTAGCTGCGTTCCAGCAGCATCGGCTGGCGCAGGTCGAGGACCAGATCTTCCTCGTCGGCCGACTTCTTCAGGCGCAGTCGCTTGATGAGGGCGTCCAGGTCGCGCTGCAGCGGCGGCGCAGGCGCCGCTTCGGGCACGGCGCCGAGAAGCTGGCCGACGATGAGCCGCTCGTGCACCAAGGCCATGATGCTGTCGTCGCCGGCGCAGATCGTGGTCTCGATCGCGTCGGAGAGTTCATCCAGCCCGGCGGCGGTGTGCTCGCGCATGGCCGCCAGCGCCTCGGCCATGCGCGTCGCCTCGATGATGTGGGCGCTGGAGACATCGATGTCCTCCTTGCGCAGCAGCCGTGCGACGCGGGTGAGCCAGCGCTCGGATACAGCGTCCTTGCTGCGCCACAGGTGGTCGTACCAGCCCGGGGAGCGCACCCCGGCCCCGTAGCCGCTCGCCGCGGCAAGCCGGCCGTAGGTCCACGGCGCCCAGGTCGCCTCGACCCTGCGCTTGTCGAGATTGCGCAGGAGTTCGTCGTCGCTGCTCGCGGCCGGCATGGCGGCCAGCGCCGGAGCGTGCCAGGCGCCGCAGACCACCGCGATGCGGGCGGCCTCCTTCTGAGTCCGCCGGATCGTGCGCCGCATCCACGCCTCGCGGAGCGGCTCGACCGGATCGGCGCCTGCCGCGCCGGCGCCGCTGCGCATGCAACTTGCGTCTGCATCCGCCTGCGCGCGCAGGGCGGTCATTGCCTCCAGGATGGCCTCGAACATCTCGCGGGCTGAGCCGCGCCGGCGCTCGACCATGTGATCCCACCAGCGCTCACCATCGCCGTAGCCGGCGGCTTCGGCGAGCCGGCCGAGGGGGTCGCGCCGGAGAAGCTCAGCCGGCGAGGGCGGCGGCGGCTCGGCTTCGCCGACCGCTTCTTCCGATGCGCTGCCATCCTCGCCGCCGCCATCGTCCGCGGGCGCCCGCAGCGCAAACTGGTGCGCCATCGGCAGGTCCATGAAGCGAACATCGGCGTCGCTCTTGAGGGCGAACTGAATCGCCTGCCACTCAGGCGAGAACTCCGCAAACGGGTAGAACACCGCCCGCGAGAGGTCCTGCGCTTCATACAGCAGCAGCGACACCGGCGGCTTCATGTCCTTCTCGGCCGCGAGCCCGATGAGATCATCCGCGTCCGGTGGCCCCTCGATCAGCACGGCGTCCGGCTTGTACGAGCGCAGGGCGTCGGCCAGCAGCCGGGCCGAACCCGGGCCGTGATGGCGCACGCCGAAGATGGCGACGTCGCCGGCCATTACAGCAGTTCGCGGGCCGCCCGGTACAGGTCCTTCCAGCCGTCGCGCTCCTTGACGACGGTCTCCAGGTACTCGCGCCAGATCACGGCGTCCTGCGTCGGATCTTTGATGATCGCCCCGTGCAGTCCGCTGGCGACATCGCCCGCCTGCAGCGCCCCATCGCCGAAGTGCGCTGCCAGCGACATGCCGCTGGTGACGACCGAGATCGCTTCGGCCGGACTCAGCGCCCCGCTCGGCGTCTTGACCTTCGCCTTGCCATCGGTCGTCTTGCCAGCCCGCAGTTCACGGAAGATGGTGACGATGCGCCGGATCTCCTCCAGTGGCGGCGCCTCGGCGGGCAAGCTGAGCGCCTTGCCGATCTGTTCGGAGCGCTGCCGGACGATCTCGATCTCCTCCTTCTCGGTCGCCGGCACGGGCAGCGTGACGGTGTTGAAACGGCGTTTCAGCGCGCTGGACAGTTCATTGACGCCGCGGTCGCGGTCGTTGGCGGTGGCGATGACGTTGAAGCCCCGGGCGGCCCGCACCTCCGTGTTCAGTTCCGGGATCGGCAGCGTCCGCTCGCTGAGCACCGTGATCAGCGTGTCCTGCACATCGGAGGGCACGCGCGTCAGTTCCTCGATGCGGGCGATCGAGCCTTCTCGCATCGCGTGCAGAATGGGGCTGGGTACGACGGCCTCGGCGCTCGGCCCCTTGGCCAGCAGCATGGCGTAGTTCCACCCGTAGCGCATGGCCTCTTCGGCCGTGCCTGCCGTGCCCTGGACCAGCCGACGTGAGTCGCCGCTGATCGCCGCGGCAAGGTGCTCGCTGACCCACGTCTTGGCCGTACCCGGCACGCCGAGCAGCAGCAGGGCCCGGTCGGTCGCCAGCGTGGCCACCGCGATCTCGATCAGCCGCCGGGCGCCGATGTACTTCGGCGTGATGGTCGTCTTGCCGGCCTTGCCGCCGAGCAGGTACGTGCTGACGGCCCAGGGCGACAGCTTCCAGTTCGGCGGGCGCTCCCGATCGTCGGCCTTGGCCAGCGCCTCGAGTTCCGCCGCGAACTGCTCCTCGGCGGGGTGGCGGATCACATCAGTCGTCACGGCTGAACTCCTCGAGCATGCGCTCGCGCTGGTCGAGCAGGAACAGGATGTCACGGAATGCCGGCGATTCGTCGGCGAGGTCTTCGATGATCGAACGGAGCGCGGCAAGGCGCTGCGATGTCGAGTGCAGGGCTGCGATGCGCGCACACATCCACAGCGGATTGTCTCGGTAGATCTGTGTTCGCCTTGCCTTGCGCAGCAGCGGCGCGAGAGCCCCCAGTGCCGCGGCCGAGAGTCGATCGTCCCAAGCGCTCGGCAAGCCTTGCATCAGCAGGACGATCCACTCGGAGTCCTTGGACCTGGCAATGGACTCCGCAATGACTTCAGTCTGCTCCGAACCGAGTGTCCCGACCATTCGAGCGATCTCGTTGGCGCCAGCAACTTCGCTCAGCTTCGGTCGTGCTGCCAGGAGCGCGGAGGCCCAGTCGCGATCGGCGTGCCGCTCACTCGCGGTGATCAGACCATGGACGATCGGCTCCGCCCAATCGCTGGCCGCTGCGGCCGCGATGATGTCCGGTGGCTCAGCGCCAAGATGCTCCAGCCAGAGCCGCGGGGGCGGCACACTGATAATCGCCTCCAGCAGCCGACCCCTTTCACCGCGCGACGAACGGAATGGGACGCGCGGCGCCTCTCGTTTGAGAACGGTATCGCTCTCGTCCGGCAGGTTGATCTTCAGTCGCAGCTTGCGCCCCAGCGCCCGATGGACGGCCGCCAAGCCGCGCTCGGTCATCCGGCTGACGTAGGCGGACTCTGGCATGAGCGCAAGCAGCGCGGCGGCGGCCTCGCGAACCTCCTTGCGTCGCTCGCGCAAGCACTGCTCCAACAGCGGCTCATCCGCCAAGCCGAGTCCTGTTCGGAGGTCATCGACGAAGCGCGCTCGCTCAATCGGTGAATCCTCCTTCCAAGTCGACTCGACCAGCGCCCGGCCCGCCTCCGCATCTTGGTCGCGAAGGGCGCGGAGAACGGCTCGCCGCTCCTCAATGGCGCCTGTCCCCCACACGTCTTCTGCCTGCTCCGCGCTCAATGTGTCATCGATGAACAGCCTCCCCCACTGCGGGCGCATGCTCGCGAGCCAACGCCCACGCTCTCCCAGGACGGGGGCGATCCTGTCGCGCAGCCGCCGCGAACGCCGGGCCAGGTCGAGCAGCGCCGGGACGAGTTCAGGCGGCGCCGCCAGTCTGCGAATCGCAAGGACGTCCAGACACTCGCCAAGAAGCTCGTCCGTCTGCAGCGCTCGGCGTAACGCAGCAGCCGCGCCGGCTTCCCCCCCTGGGCCGTCGTCCTTGGGACCGGCAACTCGCTCCACCCCACCGGTCCGAGGAACGCCTCCCGCTCTCTGGCACTGGCTCAGCGCCGCCCCCAGCGCCAGCGCCCCCTCCGCCGGCTGCAGCCCTTGCGCAAGCGCCGCCGCCCGCGCCGGCGCGCCCACACTCTCAAGCCCGCTCGCGCGCACTCCCAGCAGCGCCAGCGCCGTCAGTCGGTCCATCGCCTCCGCCGCGCTCACGCCGCCTCCTCCACCGTGCGCAGGTCCCACAGTTGCCCGTCCATCGACACGCTCAGCGGCAGCAGCGCCGATCCATCCCACTCCCCGAACACCGAGATCGGCTGCCCGGCGCCGATCGCCAGCATCCGCCACAGTCCCGCAAACGGCGCCATCGGCGCCCAGCGATCCTCCCCGTCGATCAGCCCCCACGCGCCCCCGCCATCGCGGCAGATCTCGACACTCCACAGCAGCAGCCCGCTGCGCGTCCGCCATGGGCTGCGCGCCACCTCAGCGCTCACGCGCTCCATCGCCGCCCTCCAAGTGACGTCGCCGCTCACCGGCGCCCCCGGCCCGGCCCCATCCACATCCACCACCAGCGCCCGCAGCGGCGCAGGCGACGGGTAATAGCGCACATCCCCCGCGAAGCTCGTCCCCATCGCCATGGCGCCCTCCAGCGGCCGCCCGCCCGCCGCGAAGTCCAGAATCAGCGCCGGCCGGTTGCCCTGATCACCCCACAGCCATGTGCGCCGCGTGATCAGCCGCTCATCCTCCTCGATTACCTGCCCCACCACGCTCCAGCGGTCCACCGCCTGCTCGCCCTGCGACACCACCTCCTCGCGCGTCGTCGTATAGCCCAGCAGCGCGCGCACCTCCGCCCGCAGGTCCTCCGGCAGCGCTTCCTGCCCGCGGCCCGCCTGCGCCAGCAGCCACATGCGCGACAGGTGCTCCAGCAGCCGCCTCTGCCAGCCCTCGCCGCTGGCGGCCAGCGCCTCGGCCTCGCGCACCATCCGCCCCAGCCCCGGCGCCTGGCAGTTCACCATCGCCGCGGCGGTCTCGCGCCAGAACGACCCCGGCTTCGCCGGCGCCGCGGCGAGCCCCTCCGTCACCAGGTCCACGAGCCACGTCTCCAGCACATCCAGCCCGTCGGCGACACGCCCCGCCCGCTGCTGCTCCCGCTTTGCCTTGGCCTTTGGATCCGGCGCCTGCTTCGGCTCGGCCGCCTTCGCCGCCTTCTTCTCCTGCCGCTCGGCCCGGGCAGCCAGCCAGTCCGCCACCCACGCCGGTGGCTCGCCCTCCTTGAATCGCTTCGGGCTCTCCGCCAGCAGCAGGAACAGGCCCAGAGCGTGCTTGCACGGGAACTTGCGGCTGGGGCACGAGCACTTGAACGCCGGCTCCGCCAGATCGATCCGCACCTGGTACGGCTTCTTGCCGCTGCCCTTGCACTCCCCCCACGCCGCCCCCTCGGCCCGGCCGAGCAGCGGCCAGCGCGACGGTGTCGCAAGCTGGCGCCCAGCCTTCGCCGAAGCCTCGTCCGGCGCCAGCGACAACACCTGCTCGGATGTCCAAGAGCCGCCCATCGCGGCACAGGATACTGCCAGCCCGCCAGAACCACCAGCCGCCCCCGAACCGGGGGCAGAGCCACACTGACGCTCGCATATTGCGATGCTTCACGCGGCAGCGGGGCAGATTCCGAGACCGGCCCCCGGACCCGGGTCCGGGGGACCCGCCGCCCCAGCCCGCGGGCCAGGATGCTGACGATCTCGGCCCGCCGCTCGGCGGTCATGCTCTCGGGATTGCGCGCGTCCATGCAAGGCTCCAGCGAGGCGCGGCCTGCGCCTCCCTGGGTTACCTATGCCGTTTGGGGCGCGGATGCGCGCTCGCCTGCCGTGAATCAGGTGATACCGTGTTTCGATGTCGAAGCCCCGGAAGCACCACTACGTGCCGCAGTTCTATCTGTCCGGATTCACAGCGGTGCCCGGCTCTTCACGCCTGTTCGTGCTGGATAAGCAGACCGGCCGGAGTTACCCCTCCCGGGCCAGCAACGCCGCATGCGAGCGAGACTTCTACATCGTCGAGGTAGAAGACGAGGGCGACCCATTCGCCGTTGAGAAGTTCTTCGCCAACATCGAAGACATCGGCGCGGACGCCTTGCGGTTCATTATCAAAGAGCGAGCTGTCCCGACGGACATGCTCTACCACAAGCTGATGGCCTTCCTTGCCGTAATGGCCGTTCGTGGCCCAGCCATACTCGACGCCATTGAGAAGCCGATCGAGCAGATACTGAAGACCGTTGCGTGGCACATGACGGCCACGCCGGATCGGTACGAGCGGATGATGGAGCGACTCCGAGAAGATGGTCATGACACAAGTGGTATCACCTACGAGAGCATGCGCGAATTCGTCGAGCAGGGCGAGTACACGATCTCGATGGGGCAGAACTTCCGTATCAGTTCACTTCTCCGCATGTTGAAGCCGACTGAACCTCTCCTCGCGGCTCGAAACTGGACGGTCATTTCGGCGACGGAGGATGCGCCAGACTTCATCTGCTCTGATCGGCCAATGACCATCTCCTGGAGTGATCCTCGGCGGAACAGCTTGTATCCGCCTGGCTTTGGCCTGAAGGGTACCACGGTGATGTTCCCGGTAGCACGACGGCTGGCGTTGCTCGGGTTGTTCGAAGAACTCCGCCCAGCTGTGCAAGCAGGTCCGAGGACGGTCGCAGTCATCAACACGTTCACGGCGATGTATGCACGGCGGTTTGTGTATTCTGGCTCCGACGACTTCATGGTGGTCCTGGGTGATGATGGCCAACTTGTCGGGCGCGACGAATTCATGAAGAGGATCACGCAAGACGAGCCTTGATGCGCGCGAAGAGGGTCACGCCCCCTCACCGAGCACAACCCGGGGGTCACGACCTCTATAGAGAGCACAACCCCCTCATAACCGCGGCAGGCCCGGATCAGAGACTCCCAGAGACTTTGGGCAAAATCGGCCCCAAAGCCGCCCGCGCCCAAGGCCCGCCGGTTATCTCTCGCGCGCCCAAGCGCGACTCGACCGCCCCGCCGCCGCGCGTCCAAACCGCCCCCACAACGCCCCAGGGCGGCCCAAGACGCAACAACGCCGCCGAGTCTCTCCCGGCGGCGTGCATCGTGAACCTGAGAGTCGGCCCGGCTTTGAACCGGGGCGGCAATAGCGGGGGCAGGATTTGAACCTGCGACCTCCGGGTTATGAGCCCGACGAGCTACCAGACTGCTCTACCCCGCAATCTGTGGTCGCAACCATAGGGGGCCGCGGCAGTTTGGGTCAACCCGCGGCGGCCCCGGGCCGCCCACATCGCGCTCTTTGCCCGGCGCCGCCGATGTTCGATACCGGCCGATCCTCAGCGCGGGCAGCCCGCCACGGCCCGCGCTGGCCCCGGGCCGCGGCAACTCCCGCTCCTCGTCGCCCGGGACCGCCCGAAGCGCCCGGGCCTCCCGGGGCCGCGGCCCGATCAGCGGGTGGCTGCGCCGGGCCGTCCACCCGCCGCGCCGGCGGCGCCAGCCCGCCCGGGGCGCCGACCTTCCCCGCCGACCTGGTCGCGGGACGACACCGGCCGCCGGCATGTCCCTCCGCGGCGCCGCGTCCAGGGCAGGACCAACCCCGATGAGTCCAGCGCCATCCGCCTCCGCCCGCGCGGCTCCTGGGACGGGTCGTCTGCGCGCGCCGGCGCAGCCCCGTCCAACCCCGCCGGCCCCGCCGGCCCCGCCGGGACACACCCGCTACGCATCCAGCCGCGCCCGTCCCGCTTGTGCCGCAGCGCGGCAGCCCAGCAAGGCGCCGGGCCACCCGCGCCGAAGTTTGGAACCGGCCGGCGGGGACGGCGACCGCCACCGACGTTGCGCTGTCTCGGGGCCCGGCCGCAGGTAACGCCCCAGCCTGGAGCGCGCGTACTCCCCCATTGCCGGCGCGCATCGCCGGGAGCCTCCGATGCGTCCGGCCTCCGGCTTGCCCGCGCGGTTCGTCGCCGCCGCCCCCTCGAAAACCCGACGCGATGTAGACTGTTGGCCATGTCAGACCCTGGGGGATCCGGACTCGATGGCCAGACGCCGCCCACGACGCACGACCTGGTCGCGCAGGTCTACCAGCGCCTCCGCGCCCTCGCCCAGCAGTCCATGCGCACCGAGCGCGATGACCACACGCTCGGACCCACCGCGCTCGTGCACGAGGCCTTCCTCCGTCTTGCTGAAGGCCGGCGGATCCCATGGTCGGGCGAAGCTCACTTCGTCGTCGCCGCCGCCGAGGCCATGCGCCGCATCCTCGTCGATCACGCCCGCGCCCGCGCAACGATCAAGCGCGGTTCGGGCAGGGTCCTCAGACTCGCCGACATCTCCTCCGTCGCCGAAAAGGCCGCCCCCGAGGAGATCCTGGCACTCGACGACGCGATTTCTCGCTTGGAAGCCGAGGATCCCCGCGCCGCGGCCGTCGTGCGCCTCCGCTTCTTCGCCGGCCTCCCGGTCGAGGCGACGGCCCGCATCCTCGGGGCGAGCGAGCGCACCGTGGCCCGCGAGTGGTCTTTCGCACGCGCCCGCCTGTACGAACTGCTGACTGAGCCATCCACGCCCGCCCAGCGCGAGGTCTGATCATGCACGACGCAACCCGGAACGCCAAACAAGTCTTCGCCGAGGCCCTCGAACTGCCCGCCGACCAGCGCGAGGCCTTCGTCCGGCGCTCTGCCGGCGCCGACGACGCAGTCGCCCAGCGCGCCCTCGAGCTGCTCCGGGCCCACACCGACGCCGGCGCCTTCCTCGAGACACCCACGCACCCGCCGGCCGGCGCCGGCGCGTCGTCGCCCGCTGCTCCCGGCGGCGAGCTGCCGGCCGAGGCGCCTGACCGGGTCGGGCACTACCGCCTGCTCCGCCGCCTCGGCGAAGGACACTACGGCGAGGTCTTCGAGGCCGAGCAGACCGAGCCCGTCCGCCGGCGCGTCGCCATCAAGATCCTCAAGCGCGGCGTGGATTCCCGCCAGACCCTCGCCCGCTTCCAGGCCGAGCGGCAGGCCGTCGCCTCCCTCGACCACCCGAACCTCAGCCGATTCCTCGATGCCGGCGAGACCCCGGACGGACGCCCTTACTTCGTCATGGACCTGGTCCGCGGCACACGCATCACCGAGTACTGCGACACCAACCACTTCACCATCCGCGAACGCGTCCGCCTGATGATCGACACCTGCCGCGCGGTCCAGCACGCCCACGACGCCGGCCTCGTCCACCGCGATCTCAAGCCCGGCAACATCATGGTCGAGGTGCGAGACGATCGCGCCACGCCCCGCGTCATCGACTTCGGCATCGTCCGCGCCATCGCCGGCCCCGCCGCCGCGCCCGGCACGCTCCACGGCCAGGTCCTCGGCACCCCGGGGTACATGAGCCCCGAGCAGGCGTCCGGACTGCCCGAAATCGACAGCCGCGCCGATGTCTACGCCCTCGGCTGCGTGCTCTACGAACTGCTCGCCGGCTCCACGCCCATACCGCGCGAGGAACTCGTCCGCCTGCCGCTGGAAGACATGCAGCGCGCCGTCCGCGAGCGCGAGATCCCCGCGCCGAGCGAGCGGCTCGGCGCCGCCGACGACGCGCTCCGCGCAATCGCCCGCCGGCGCGGCGTCGAGTCGGCCCGCCTGCCATCCATTGTCCAGGGCGAACTCGACTGGATCTGCGCCAAGGCCCTCGCCCGCGACCGCGCGGAGCGATACGAGAACGCCGGGGCGATGGCAGATGACCTCCAGCGCTGGAGCGACGGCAGGCCCGTTGCCGCCGCGCGGGCCCGGGCGCGGCGTGGGCGCGTCACCCGGTTCGTCCGCCGCAACCGCCGCACGCTGAGGCGCAGCGCGGCGCCTGCCGCGCTGGTTCTCGTGCTATTCGCGCTGCTCGCGGGCTGGATCCCCGGCGTCCTCGGCGCCGGCGGATACATCGAGCGCATCATCGAGCGATACGTCAGCGGCGCACGCACCGGGCTGCCCGAAGGCGCATGGGTCAACGGTGTTCGCGTCAACCGCGCCGGCGGCCAGTACGCCCTCGTCGGAGGCGGGCGCGACAACCGGGCGGCCTCCGACTACGCCTCCGTCGGCGGCGGGTTCTACAACATCGCCTCGGCCCCGTACTCCATGGTCGGCGGCGGACGCTACAACGTCGCCGAGGGCGAGGGCGCCACCGTCGCCGGCGGCGTGGCCAATATCATCCGCGGCCACAAGACCACCGTCGGCGGCGGCGACGGCAACGAGGCGCTCGGGGTCACCTCCACGATCGCCGGCGGCGCGAACAACCGTACCCGAAGCAGCGACGCGGTCGTCTCGGGTGGGCGCGACAACGCAGCCTTCGACAGCTCGACGACCGTCGGTGGCGGGCGGGGCAACCGGGCGGGACTCGACGACGCCGACGGGTCCAACGCCGATGGATCCACCATCGCTGGAGGCATTAACAATGTCGCACTCTGGCGCCAGTCCACGGTCGCCGGCGGATTCCAAAACCAGGCAGTGAGCAGCCACGCGACCGTCGCGGGTGGTTCCAGCAACACCGCCGGGACTGCGGATAGAAACCTCGGGGCCGCGTCAACCGTCGCCGGCGGCGAAAGCAACCGCGCCTCCGGGACGCACGCGGCCATCCCCGGCGGGCGCGCCAACCAGGCAAGCGGCGCCGCTTCCTTCGCTGCCGGCTCTCGCGCCCAGGCGCTCCATGATGGCGCCTTCGTCTGGTCCGACCTCACCAGGGACGCTGAGCCCCCCGCTGCCTCGGCCGGCCCCAACTCCTTCACCGCCCGCGCCCGCGGCGGCTTCGCCCTCCTCTCCAGTCTCGAAGACGGCGCCCGCCTCAAGGCCGGTGAGGGCGGGTGGTCCAGCCTGCTCTCCGCCGCCAGCCGCACGGAAACCCAACCGGCCGACCCAGGCGCCATCCTGGCCCAGGTCGCCCGCCTCAACCTCCATACGTTCCGGTACGCCGCCCAGCCGACCCCCGAGCGCCACCTCGCCCCCACCGCCGAGCAGTTCCACGAGTTGCTCGGCCTTGGCGCTCCCGACGGGCAGGTCCTCGCCACCGACCTCGACGGCGTAGCCCTCGCCGCCATCCAGGCCCTGCTGGCACGGGTGGACGCCCAGGATGCGCTGCTCGCCGAGCAGGCAAGCCGGATCGCCGCGCTCGAGCAGCGGCTCCCGCGCCCGTGACGCGCCTGGGTGACACGGGGGCGGCATGCCCGGGTACGCCTCGGTCACCGGTCCGGGCAGACGATTTTTCTGCCGGACCGGCAGCGCCGGCCCTCCGATCTCGCTCCTTGGCCGGTCTGTGTGCTGCCGCGCGCCGGATGGCAATGTTGCCGAGTTCGGCGTGACGGCAGATCCGGGTATCAGGCCGGCCGTCATTGGAGGAGCGTCATGCAAGCAAGAGTTCGACTGATCGGGGTTCTCGTCTGTACCGTCGTTCCGACCGCGATGGCCGACCCGGTCTTCATCAAGCTCGATCCGGGAGTCTACCGCCAGGCTTCGAACAGCCCGTTCTACGGGGACAGCGGGTTCACGTACGAGAACTTTGAAGACGGGCTGTTGAACATACTCGGCGTGACCAACTATCACGGGAACGGGACTGTCGTGGGGCCAAGCGGCTTTACCGACTCCGTGGATGGTGATGATGGGGTCATCGACGGATGGGGCAGTAGCGGACACTCGATGGACGACGGTTGGGCCAATCGGTTGTCGTTTGCGTTTGACAAGACTGTCATCGGTGCGGCTCCTACCAGGGCCGGCGTCGTGTGGACCGACGGGGGCAACGGGGATGTCACGGTCACCTTCGAGGCCTTTGACTTGAGCGGGGTCTCGCTGGGGCTCGTATCCGACTCGTTCTACGACGGCGCCTATTCCGGCGACACGCTCGACGACCGGTTCTACGGCATCGAGCATGCCGGTGGCATCGGACGCATCGAGATCCGATACTCCGGGGGCCTGTTTGAGATCGATCACGTGCAGTATGGCACGGATGAACTGACCATTGTTCCTGTTCCCACCGCCTCCGCCCTCGCCGGTCTCGGCCTGCTCTGCGCAGGCGCCTGGCGACTGCGCAAGAGCGCCAGCCTCTGACCTTTGAACGGCTCCACCATCGCACCTCAGCCCCGTCCTTCGGATGGGGCTCTTCGTGAGTTTCGCCGCTGCACGGCAGCGGCGTGAGGGTCGCCCTGCGGCGGTCCCGGAAAGCACGCGCAAGCGGCTTCCCGGCTCGTCGGCCCACATAGCGAAGCGGATTCTGAGCGGCCTTGGCAGCGCCGGCCTCCCAATCTCGCTCCTTGGCCCGTCAAGGTTTCCCCCGGCAACTGAACATCGGGGACAGCCCGTTCGATCGAGGGTTCGCGAGAACTGGGAGGGGATTGTCGATGCGAAAATGTCAATTGGCGCATGCGCTGGGTCTCGTCACGTTCGCCGGCACAGCGACGATGGCAGATACCGTCGTCTGGAGCCAGCCGGGAGGCGATCCAGGCGCGGGGGGCGGAAACCCGGTCAGTTACTATTTCTCTGACAACGGGACGACGTCCCCGGGGGAGGGGCGTGCGGCGGACGGCTTCAACGTCGCGACATCATCGCAGATGTCGCTGACGAGCGTCCGTTGGTGGGGGAGTGGCCAGGTCTGGTTCGTCCAATACAACCCAGACCCGTTCGACGGCATCCTCTCGTTCGCAGTGACAATCCTGGAGAACAGCGGCGGCTTGCCCGGGTCACAAGTGTGGACCGCATCCATCGACAAGGACGACATCACCGCCACCGCAGCGGGTTTCGGTAGCGAGTACGCCACCCTCAGCAAGTACGAAACCGCGCTTGTCGGAGTTCCCACCCTGGAATCCGGCTCCTACTTCATCTCAATTGTCGCCGAACTGGCCAGCCCCACCGGAGCTGATCGGTGGGCCTGGGAGGGAATCACCGGTGATGGTTCACCACAGTGGGATGGATCGAAGTGGAGCACAAACCCCGGTGTCGACCTGGCCTTTGAGTTGTCGGGCACGGTTACGACCGTCCCACTGCCCGCTCCTGTGTTGCTCACAGGCGTGGGGTTGCTCGGCCTGATCCCGCTGCGTCGTCGGCTCGTCCGAAGCGCCTGAGCCCATTTCCCACCCCATCGCGCCCGCGGGTCGCTCCTTACGCCGCCGAGCCGGTCGCCGTACCTCGCCGGCCGCCCGCCACGCCATCCGCCGGCGCCGACTCCGCCGCCGGTCCGGCCCCGAAGATCTCCGCCAGCGCCCGGCGCCGGTACGCGAAGATCCGCTGGACATCCGGACGCACCAGCAGCGCATGAATCACCGGCTCCAGCGGCCCGCCCGGCGCCCGGTACTCGACGTGGTCAGTCACGCGCACGCCCCCGGGAACCTCCTCGAACCGGTGCTCGTGGATCCACACCCTGTACGGCCCGCGCACCTGCTCATCCACGAACCGGCGCGGCGGCGCCCACGCCGAGATCCGCGATCGCCAGCGCAGTGGCAGCCCGTGCACCCTGAGCTTGTAGTCGATCAGCGTTCCCACCCGCATCTCCACGGGCTGCGCGCTCTGAATGCTGAACCTCAGCCAGGGCGGCGTGATCCGTTCGAGATTGCCCGCGTCCGAAAAGAACGCAAAGACCTCTTCCAGCGGCCGGGGAATGAACTGTTCGACATGGAGAACCCGGTTTCGTGACATCAGGGCGGCTTTCGCCGTTCTGACGCAAACAGATGCGGGCTGCGCCCCATAGAATTGCCGCTATGGCGTACCAGTTGCGAACATCTCGCGCTGCCGACGATGAGCTCCGCCGCATCCTCGCGGCCCAGGCCGGCCGGGCCGCCCGCGCTGCCGCCGGAGATGACCCGCACGAGGCCGTCCACGAAGTCCGCCGGCGCTGCAAGAAGGCTCGCGCCGCCCTCCGACTCGCCCGCCCCGCCCTCGGCAGCGCCTTTGCGCGCGAAAACGCCTTCTTCCGCGATGTCGGGCGCTCCATCAGCCAGCTCCGCGACGCCCAAGCCGTCGTCGAGGCCATCCCAGCCCTGCGCGAGCGGTTCGCCGATGAGGCCCCCGCCCCCGTCCTCGACCGTGCCCAGACCGAGATGCGGGCCCGGCGCGACGCCGCGGCAGCCCCCGACGAGCTGCGCGACGCCCTCGATCGGGCCGGCGCCGAACTGACCCAGGCCATCGACCGCCTCGCCAGCCTGCCCGTGCGCGGGCAGGGCTTCGGTGTCGTCGCCGCCGGCCTCCGGCGCACCTATCGCGACGGCCGAGAGGCCATGAAGATCGCACGCCGGGAGCCCGCCATCGAGGCCCTGCACGAGTGGCGCAAGCGCGTCAAAGACCATCGCTATCAGATCAGCATGCTGCGACAGCTCTGGCCGACCGTCATGGAGGCCCGCCAGGCCGAGCTGCACCGCCTGAGCGACCTTCTCGGCGCCGATCACGACCTCGCGACGCTGAGCGCGATCCTCCACAGCGAGGATCTCGGCCTTGACCTCGAGGCGCTGATGCCGCTCATCGAGCGCCGGCGGGCCGAACTGATCGCCCAGGCCTGGCCCCTGGGCGCCCGGCTCTTCGCCGAGAAGCCCGGCCGCTTCGCCAAACGCATCGGCGCCCTCTGGGCCGCCGCCGAGGCCTCCGGCCCGGCCCCCCTCCCAGCCCGCGTGGCCCACGCGCAACTCTGACGCCTCCGGCCGCGATCGGCGCGAACCCGGTGTCTGATCCTGCTTACTTATTGAGAATGGAATATCATCTCGCCGGAGGCCACCGATGACGCTCCCGCTCCGCCCCGCCGCGCTCCTCACCGCACTGCTGCTCCTCGCCCCGGGCTGTGCCCCCGAGGATGCCGGGCACGACCCGCAGGGCCTGCAGGTCGTCGTCAGCGTCCCGCCGCTGGCGGGCGTCATCGGCCCGATGCTCCCCGAGGGCGCCCAGGTGACCACGCTGGTGGGCCCGGGCCAGTCGCCGCACGGCTTCGAACTGACCCCCAGCCAGGTCTCCGCCGTCCGCCAAGCCGACATCGTCGTGCTCGTGGGGCTCAACTTCGAGCCGCACGTCGAACGGGCCCTGCGCGCCAGCGCCGTCCAGCGCGTGCTGCGCTTCGCCGACATCGTCGGCATCGAGGCCGAGGATGACGCCCACGACCACGACCACGCCGACCACGAAGGCCACGACCACGGCCCGGTCGATCCGCACCTCTGGGTAGATCCCGAACTCGTCCGCCAGTTCGTCATCGGCGCATCGGGCGAGATCGAGCAGGCCCTCGGCGGTCCCCCCGCCACCGACGAGCCCACGCCGATCCAGCAGGCCCGCGTCGCGCTGGTCGAGCGCATCGCGCAGCTCGATGCCCAGTACCGCCAGCGCCTCGAGCCCTTCGCCGGCGAAGCCATCGTCACCTCGCACGACGCCTTTCCGCGGCTTGCCGAGCGATACGGCCTGCGCATCGGCGCGGTCATCCAGCCGATCGGCACGCAGGAGCCGACCATGGCAAGCCTGACCGCCGCCGCGGAGGCGGTGCGCGACGCCGGCGCCCGCGCAGTCTTCGTCGAGCCGCAGACCCCCAGCGCCGGCGCCCGGCGCCTCGCCAGCGTCACCGGCGCCGCCGTCGGAACGCTCGACCCGCTCGGTTCCGTCGACTGGTTCGCCATGATGGAAGC
>JBICIE010000133.1:0-9325 GCA_043101635.1 Phycisphaerales bacterium JB039
ACGCTCTTCCGATCTGAAGAAGGCGTAGCCGGGCGTGGAGTAGCCGTTGATGTTGAGCAGGTTGCCCGAGACGTAGTCGCCCATGCGCGGGTCGGCGTCGGTCAACCACTGCGTCGCGTCATCGATCGCGGCAATCTGTCCGGTTCCGGGCGGGTCGAACCAGTCGCCGAAGTTCGAGAAGGTGATGCCGTCGACTTCGAGGGTCTCGCCGTAGAAGCCCTCGGTGAGGGACTCGAAGCCGGTCTCGGCGCCGGTGGCCGCGCCGGCGAGAACGAGCGTGAGGCCGGCGAGAGTACGGGAAGCGGAACGTGGCGATCGCATGCGAACTCCTTGTGCTGATGTCGCCTCCCCGTGGCATTGTCGCGTCGCAGCGCGGCGGCTGCAACCCCTATGTGCCCGAATCACGGCCGGAATCCGGCGATTCGGGCCCGGTTTTCGGCGGCTGCTCGGGATCGATCGCGAGCTGGTAGCCGGCGCCGCCGGCGCCGGCGCCCGTGAACGCGATCGTGGCGGCCTTGTCACCGGTGGCGGCGATCGTCACGGTGCAGTGGCGGTCCGGCAGTTGCGTCTGCAGCACGCCATCGGGTCCGAGGGTGGCGCGGATCGAGCGGCGCCCGCTGGCGCTCTGGAGGGTCAGTTCGGCCGGACCGGGGCCGAGGTTCCGCAGATCGAGGTCGTGCGCGAGAAACACGCCGCGGGCCTGGGCGCCGGCCGGGATCACGATCCCGCCGCGGATGGTCTCGCTGGCGCAGGCGCCGAGAGCGGCGCAGGCAAGCAGGGCAACGGCGCTTCGTGCGAAGGGCGTGGTGGAGCGGTGTCGGCCCGTCATGTGTTCTGGAGTCCGTACTGATCCTCGCCGGGTTCGAGGGGATGCTCATCGAGGGCGCGCCGCCGGCGCTCGCGGACTTCCTCTTCGGTGAGCAGTTCGTTCTCGGTGCTGGCGACGACGGTGGCGACCATGGCGTCGCCGGTGATGTTGCAGACGGTGCGGCACATGTCGAGGATGCGGTCGACGGCGAAGATGATGGCGATGCCGCCGGTCATGGTGGCCAGGTCCATGCCCACGCTCTGGAGCACGATGACCAGCATGATCATGCCGACGCCGGGGACGCCGGCGGTGCCGATGGAGGCGAGGGTGGCGGTGAGGACGATGGTGAGCTGTTCCATGACGCCGAGGCCCATGCCGTAGAGCTGGGCGATGAAGACGGCGGCGACGCCCTGGTAGAGGGCCGTGCCATCCATGTTGATGGTGGCGCCGAGCGGCACGACGAAGCTGGTGACATCCTCGCTGACGCCGAGCCGTTCTTCCACGCACTCCATGGTGACCGGCAGCGTGGCGCTGGAACTGGAACTGGAGAAAGCCAGAAGCTGGGCCGGCGCGATGGCGCGGTAGAAGCGCGCGGGGCCGACCTTGGCGATGGCGCGCAGGATGGAAGGGTACACGCCGAGGATCATGATCAGCAGCCCCACGACCACAACCCCGCTGTACACGAAAAGCCCCGTCAGGATCTCCGGGCCGAGGTCGGCGATCGCCTTGGCGATCAGCGCGAAGACGGCGTAGGGCGCCACGAGCATGACGATGTGGACGAGCTTGATGACGACATCGGTCATGCCGTCGCAGACGGCGATGACGGGACGGGCCTTCTCCCTGGGGATCAGCGTGAGGGCGATCCCGATGAGCAGGGCGGTGAGCACCACCGGGAGCATGTCGGCGGTGGCAAGGGCCTGGAAGGGGTTCTGCGGCACGATGTTGAGGATCGTGTTCCAGACATCCGGCTTGACGGCCGCCTCGATGCTGCCGGTGGCTTCCTCAGCGCGGCGGGAGGCGAGGGTGTCGCGCACCTCCTGGCTGATGAACTTGCCCGGGCGCGTGATGTTGGCCAGCAGCAGGCCGACGGTGATGGCGACCGCGGTCGTGCAGATGTAGATGAGGATTGTCTTGCCGCCGATGCGGCTGAGCTTCTTGAGGTCGTTGAGGCTGCTGGCGCCGACGATCAAGCTGAACAGCACGATGGGCACTGCGATGAAGCGCAGCAGGCGCAGGAAGAGGTCGCCGACGAACTCGGTGAGCTTGCGCACGAACTTCGCGACTGCGGCCGCGGCGCCGGCGTCCTGATTGGCGTCGGTCGTCTCGAGCTGGAATCGCTCGATCTGTGCCGGCCGGAGTTGCCAGGGCCAGAGGCCTTCCAGATCCGGATTGTCGGGGTCGAGGTCGCTGACGCGCCCGGCGCCGTCGGGCAGCACGGGGACCTGGGCGGCCTGGCCCTTGATGTAGGCCCTCGGGTGGTCGACCCCGACACGGGCCCACATGGCCGAGTCCCACAGCAGGTTGGCCAGCAGCCCGACCAGCAGGCCAAGGCCGAGGCCGATGAAGATCTTCCAGTGCAGTGCGATCCCGTTGTTCCCCGCCGCCATGTGAACCTCCCGACAGAACCAGGTCCGGGAGAACATAGCAGATCCGGCGGGCCGCTGCCGCGGCGGGCCGGGCGCCGGGGATCCCTATCATCCGCCCGTGGACACACTGCTGGATGTCATGGCCGACTGGAAGCCGTTTTCCGCCCTCGTCGTCGGCGATCTGATGCTGGATGAGATGGTCTACGGCAACGCCGAGCGCCTCAGCGCGGATGCCCCGGTGCCGGTGCTGCGCGTGGAGCGGGAGGAGGCGACGCCAGGCGGGGCGGCCAACCTGATCATGAATCTCGTGGCCCTCGGCGGCCAGGTGACGGTGGCGGGCACGGTCGGGGCGGATGTCAGCGCCGGACGGTTGCGCGAGGTGATGACCGAGCTTGCCAGTTCGCTGCCGGGCGCCGGCACGCTGGATCTGAGCGCGCTGGTCGAAGATCCGCAGCGCCCGACCACCGTGAAGCGCAACCTGATCGGCCTGGCCCAGCACCGCCACGCCCAGAAGATGTTCCGGGTGGATTACGAGTCGCGCGAGCCGCTGGGGCCCGAAGCAAGGGCGCGCCTGCTGGACGCTGCCCGCGCTGCCATCGAGCAGGTCGATGTCGTCTTCATCGAGGATTACGCCAAGGGCGTATGCAGCCAGGATGTGTGCAGCGCAGTGATCGAGGCGGCCCGCCGGGCCGGCAAGCCCGTGCTGGTCGATCCCGCCGCCATCCGCGACTACAGCAAGTACACCGGCGCCAGCGCCATCACGCCGAATCGGACCGAGGCGGAACTCGCCAGCGGCCTGGAGGGCGGGGCGCAGCCGGCGGGCGAGCAGAACGTCGCCATCGCCCACGCGCTGCTGAGCCGGCTGGATCTGGATGCCGTGATCGTGACGCTGGACCGCCACGGCGCGCTGCTGGTCGAGCGAGGCGGCGCCCCGCAGCACATCCCGACCGCCCCGCGCGAGGTGTACGACGTCTCCGGCGCCGGGGACATGATGATCGGCGCCCTCGGGGCGGGGCTCGCCAACGGGCTGGGGTGGGCGGACGCGGTGCGCCTGGCGAACGCCGCGGCAGGGCTCGAAGTCGAGGTCTTTGGGGCCCGTCCCATCCCGATCGGGCAGGTGCACCTGGAGGTGCTCCGACTCGCTGGCCGGCTCAGCGGCAAGACGCGCACCGTGCAGCAGGCCCGGGCCCATGCGGATGCCGTGCGCGGGCGCGGCGGCAAGGTCGTGTTCACCAACGGCTGTTTCGACATCCTGCACGCCGGGCACGTGTCGCTGCTGGCCGAGGCGCGCGCGCTGGGCGACACGCTGATCGTGGGGCTCAACAGCGACGCCTCGGTGCGCCGGCTCAAGGGCGAGGGCCGCCCGGTACACGATGAGGCCCGCCGGGCGACGGTCCTTGGCGCGCTGTCCGATGTCGACGCCGTGGTGCTCTTCGAGCAGGACACGCCGATCGAGCTGATCAAGGCGATCCGGCCCGATGTGCTTGTCAAGGGCGCTGACTACACGCCGGAGACGGTCGTGGGGGCGGATCTGCTGAAGGCGTGGGGCGGTCGCGTGGCGCTGGTGCAGTTGGTCGAGGGGGCGAGCACGACGGGGGCGATCGAGCGGATTCGGGGCGGGTAGCCGTCAGCGCGCGGCTGATCGGTCGACGCAGGCGCGCACAAGTGTCTGCAGGTCCCTATCGCCGCTTACAAACTCCGTCCCAAGCTCCGCGACCACCACCGGCGCTGGCCAGCGGAGGCGGTCGACCTTTGCCAGCTTGGCCCAGTCCTTGGCGGTGAGGACGATGGCCTCGGCCGTGTGCTGGCGGGCCAGGGCGATCAGGCGCCCGACGGTCTTCTCTGAGAACGGGTCGTGGTCGCGCAGGACCAGGCTGCCGGTAACCTCGCCGCTCGCCCCGACAGCCTCGCCGGCGGCCCGCAGGAACGCCTCGGGATTGCCGATGGCGCATGCCGCGACGATGCGCCGGCCGACCAGCCATGCCCGCCGCTCGATGCGCTCGGCGCCATCCGCCTCGGCGACGCGCAGGCGCTGCCAGGTGTGGCGCGTGACTGCGATGGGGGCGCCTGTGATGTCGGCGATGCGCGCCCGAAGCTCGTCGATGGTCTTGGGCTCGACGGCTTCGGCGTGCGTGATGACGATGGCGCCTGCGCGCGCGAGGGCGGACACGGGCTCGCGCAACCACCCCGCTGGCAGCGGTCGATCGGCAAACGGGTCATGCGTCGCGTCGATCAGCACGATGTCCAGATCGCGCGCGATCTGGCGGTGCTGGAAGCCGTCATCGAGGATGATGCAGTCGATGCGGGCGCCTGGGCCCGGCAGGCTGGAAGCCTGCCCCACTCGCTCTTGCGCAAAGAGCGCCCGCAGCCCGGCGGTCCGATCCGGCTGGGCCACCACCGGCACATCGCCGAAGCGCTCGCGATACAGCGCTGCCTCATCGGATTCGCCCGCGCCGGCCTTGTAGCCGCGCATCGCGATGCAGGGGCGCCGTCCCGACTCCAGCAGCCACCCGGCGATCGTCATCACCATCGGCGTCTTGCCCACGCCGCCGACGCTGATGTTGCCGACGCTGATCACGGGCACATCGAAGCGCGTTACGCCGGCGCCGCGATCGAAGCGGCGGTTGCGCCGGCCGAGTTCGGCAAGATACAGGGGAGTCAGCAGACGAGCCACTGGCCGCAGCGGCGGGGGGACAGGCGAGCTAGCTGCGGGAGTCGCGGTCAGAGGTCTTTCCCTTGCGCCCAGTGGCGATGCGATCCGCGGCCAGCACGATGGCAAGAGCAAGCCGCTGCTGCTCCGGCGTCGGGCGGCCGCCCATGGCCTTGCGCAGCGACGCCCGCATCTCGCGCCGCTGCCGATGGTAGATCCGCGCGTTGTTGGCGATGTCGAGCATCGCCAGAATCAGGATCAGGCCCAGCAGGCCCATCACCGCGCTCCAGGAGAGCGTGAACGCCTTGGCCTGCGCCGGCGTCACGATGCCCAGGGCGTAGGCCACCAGCGGCGTCGCCAGCATGATCACCACGCCGCTGGCGGTGCGGATGCGCCGGCGGCTCTCGGGCATGTCGGCGCTGCGCAGCGCGATCAGGTGCCCGGCGATGACGATGAGCGTGATCATTCCCAGCGCGAGCGCAAGCCAGGCCGGGGCGATCGGGGCGTCCATCGCACTGGCAAGGCTGATCTGGGCGATGTCCACAATCACGCGTCTCTCTCGCTCTTGAAGGGCTCCAGCAGCGGCTCGAGCCGGCGGATCGGCAGCCCCATGACGGTTCCCGGGTCACCGGTCACCTCGAGCGGCCAGCCGGCCTCGAGCCTCTCTGAAAGGTTGTACGCGCCCGCCTTCCCTCGCCAGTCGCCGCTGGAGACATATTCGTCGATCCGCTCGGGGCCGATCCTCCCGACCCGCACAACCGCCACATCCGTCAGCAGCAGGCGGTTCTCGGGCGAGAGGAGGGCCACGCCGGTGAGCACATGGTGGTCCCGGTTCTCGAAGCCCTCGATGATGGCCGCGGCATGGGCGGCGTCCCGGGCCTGGCCGATGATCCGGCCTTCCATCGAGCACAGCGTGTCGGCCCCGAGGATGGTGGCGCCCGGGTCGGCCCGCGCCACGGCGGCCGCCTTCAGGTAGGCGAGGGCGGCGACCCAGTGGCGGGGGCTGGTGGCAGCGCCGGGGGCGAGCGGACCATCATCGAGCACCGCCGCGGCGACCTCGAAGTCCAGGCCCATCTGCTGGAGCATCAGGCGCCGGCGCGGGCTCGTGCTGGTCAGCACCAGGCGCCGCCTGTCGCGCCGGGCGCCCACAGGCTGGCGCGCGGCAGTAGTTGTCCCTGGCCCGTCCATCCCTTCAGTATAGCGATGCTAGTGTCTGCAAACTTCAAGAATCTGACCCCCCTCGAGCCAGCCGGCGGACCCGGGTCCGCCGGTACCATCCGGTGTGCGGGCGCATCTGCTCCAGATGGACATCGCCTGGGAGGATCCCAGCGCGAACTTCGCGCAGGTCGAGGAGCTGCTCGATCGCGCCGGGGCCGCTCCGGGCGATCTGGTCCTGCTGCCGGAGATGTTCGACACCGGCTTCTCGCTGAACACCGAGGTCACCGCCGATCGCGACGGGCGGACGCTCGCGTTCCTGCGCAACCTGGCCCGCCAGCGGGAGTTGCTCGTGCAGGGCGGGCGCACCGTGCTGGCGCCGGGCGAGGCCAAGGCGACCAACCGGGCGCCGGTGTTCGGGGCCGATGGCCTGCTGCTGTGCGAGTACGCCAAGATCCACCCTTTCAGCTTCGGGCGCGAGCCGGAGCGTTTCACCGGTGGGGCCGAGGTTGTGACGTATCCGTGGCAGGCCGGCGCCGGCGCCCTCCGGGTCTGCCCCGCCATCTGCTATGACCTGCGCTTTCCGGAGCTCTTCCGGCGCGGGCTGCTGGCAGGGGCGGAGCTGTTCGCCCTCGGCGCCAACTGGCCGGACGCCCGCCAGAGCCACTGGCGGGCCCTGTCGATTGCCCGGGCGATCGAAAACCAGGCGTTCGTGCTGGCGGTCAACCGGACCGGCGCCGATCCGCACTTGCGCTACGCCGGGGGATCCATCGCGGTCGGTCCCAAGGGAGCGGTGCTCGGCGAACTCGGCGCCGAGCGGGCGGCGCTGACCGTCGAGATCGATCCGGAGGCGGTCCGGGCGTGGCGGCGCCAGTTTCCCGCCTGGCGCGACCTGACGCTGTCGCTGCCTGCCCGCTGAGATTCCCGGCGCCATGCGGGCTCTGGTCGCCAGGGCGCACTGCTCCGGGGAATCCGTTGCAGGCGAGGCCGTTCTCCGCTAAGCTGGGGCGATCGCGGATCGATGCAGCGCTCGCTGGGGGACATCGCATGACGCCGGAATGCCCGTACTGCGGGGAAAGCAGGATCCTCGCGATGTCGGAATCGCACCTGCTCGCGCGGCGGGTGGAGACGGACCGGCTCAGCGTGATGGTGCTGCAGTCGGTGGCGCCGGATTCGGCGTGCCCGAGTAACGTCCGCGATCTGTGGCTGGGCTTCGAGCGCCGCGGCGGGGGTATGCGCGTCACGGTGTGGGCCACGGTCGGCCGGCCGCTGCGCGAGTACGCCTTCGGGTGCGACCGCGATGACATCCGGCGCTACGTCGATTACATCGAGACCTGCGACGGCTGCCGGCGCCAGGGCTTTGCCCGGGAACTGTGGCAGGCGATGGACAAGCACTACGGCGGCGTGGCGGGGCTGTTCGACAGGCCGAGCGAGGCGGGCGAGGGGCTGCTGGCTGCCGTCAACGGCTGGGCCCTGCGACCCTCGGGCGAGCCCTGGCGCCCGGGCGGCTGAGGGGCGGCGCGAGCCATGCCGCCGGACGCCGTGCGGCGCGATATCTGGATAGCATTATCCTCTATTATTCGGCTGGCGTCCGGCTCGCCGCGGAGGGCCCGCGGCCGAGGGCGCCCCTCTGGAGGTGTGTGATGGCGCCGAAGCAGCGTTCCTGGGCCGAGCCGTACAAGATCAAGATGGTCGAGCCGCTGCGGGTGATGAGCTTCCAGCAGCGCCAGCAGGCCATGGCCGAGGCGGGGTACAACACCTTCCTGCTGCGCAGTGAGGATGTCTACATCGACCTCTTGACTGACTCGGGCACCAGCGCCATGAGCGACCGGCAGTGGGCCGGGATGATGCTCGGGGATGAGGCCTACGCCGGCTCGCGCAACTTCTACCACCTCGAGGAGGCGATGCATGAGGTCTACGGGTACAAGCACCTGATCCCAACGCACCAGGGGCGCGGCGCCGAGCACATCCTCAGCCAGTTGTGCATCAAGCAGGGCGATGTCGTGCCCGGCAACATGTACTTCACGACGACCAAGCTGCACCAGGAGCTTGCCGGTGGCAGGTTCGCCGATGTGATCATCGATGAGGCCCATGATCCCGAGAGCGAGTTCCCCTTCAAGGGCAACGTCGATCCGGCGAAGATGCGCAAGCTGATCGACGAGTACGGCGCCGATCGCATCCCGTACCTGTCGCTGGAGACCAACGTCAACATGGCCGGCGGCCAGCCGTGCAGCATGGCCAACATCCGGGAGATCTGCGCCCTGTGCCACGAGCACGGGATTGATGTGTTCCTGGACGCGACGCGGGCGGTCGAGAACGCCTACTTCATCAAGCTGCGCGAGAAGGGGTACGCCGACAAGTCGATCGCCGAGATCGTCCGCGAGATCTGCTCGCACACGGATGGCTGCACGATGTCGGCCAAGAAGGACTCGCTGGTGAACATCGGCGGGTTCCTGGCCGTCAACGACGATGAACTGGCCGAGCGGGCTCGCAACATGGTGGTGGTCTACGAGGGGCTGCACACCTACGGCGGGCTCGCCGGGCGCGACATGGAGGCGATGGCCATCGGCATGCGCGAGAGTATTGACTACGACCACATCCACGCCCGCATCGGGCAGGTCGAGTACCTCGGCCACCGGCTGATGGACGCCGGCGTGCCGGTCATCCGGCCGATCGGCGGCCACGGGGTCTTTCTGAACGCCGCGAAGTTCCTGCCGCACATCCCGCGCGAGCAGTTCCCGGCCCAGGCGCTGGCGGCGGCGCTGTACGTGGATTCCGGCGTGCGCGCCATGGAGCGCGGCGCGGTCTCGGCCGGACGCAATCACGAGACGGGCGAGAACCTGTACCCGAACCTGGAACTGGTGCGCCTGACCATCCCGCGGCGCGTGTACACGCAGGCCCACATGGATGTCACCGCCGAGTCGGTCGAAGCTCTGCACGCCGAACCCGAGCGCGTCCACGGCCTGCGCTTCGTACACGAGCCGAAGCACCTGCGCTTCTTCCAGGCGAGGTTCGCGGTGGTGGGGGCCCAGCACGTGCTGGACGCTCCGCAGGAATCGAGCGACGCCGGAAAGGTAGCCGCGGCGCGATAGGGAGCCCGCGAGCGCAAGCTCGCGGGGTCTCCGA
>JBICIE010000134.1:0-33832 GCA_043101635.1 Phycisphaerales bacterium JB039
GGAGTTCTACCTGCTGATCGCCGTCGGCGGGGCGCTCGGCGGCGTGTTCGCCTCGCTGCTGGCGCCGGTGATCTTCGATTCCGTGGCCGAGCCCCTCCCGCGCCAGCAGCGCCAGCGCGATCGCAATCGGGTACTCGGCCACGGAATCGAAGATCACCGGCGCCAGCAGCGAGGCGAACACGCCGCCGAGCGCCCCGCCGACGGCGATCAGCAGGTAGAACTCCGTCAGGCGCACCGGCGCCGGGCGCCCGTGGGCCAGCCGCTGGTGGCACGCCAGGGCGCCGAAGAACAGAAAGCCCAGATGCACCAGCACGATCGCGGCGACCGGCTCGGTGGCGCGCACCAGGAAGGTCAGGACCACGGCGAGACCGAAGATCGCTGCCGCGTGGCTGACCAGCCGGTCCGGCAGGGGCCGGCGCGAGAAGGCGATGATGAACGTCAGCAGATAGATCGCCAGCGGCGCCACCCACAGCAGCGGAACGGCCGCGAGGTCGGTTGAGATGTGCAGCGTCACGCCGAGCATCAGCGCCGACGGCGTGAAGCTCAGGAACAGCCACAGGCCGCGCTGGCGCCAGGTCACTGGCGCCGATTCCGGCGCCGCCGCGGGGCCGGGCGCTGGCCCGGCCTCGACCGGCCTGCGGGAGCGCCATGTCACCACCGCGCAGGCGACAACGCCGGCCGCCGCGACCAGGTACGCCCCGCTGAACATCCAGCTTTGCGCGCCCAGAGCCAGCCCCGGCTCGATCAGGAAGGGATACCCCAGCAAGGCCAGCAGGCTGCCCGCGTTGCTGGCGGCATAGAGGAAGTAGGGATCGTCTGCGCCGCGCTGTTCTGTCCGCGAGAGCCAGCGCTGCAGCGTTGGTGAGACCGAAGCCAGGGCCACGAACGGCGCTCCGATCGCCAGCAGCAGGGCGCCGATCAGCCACCAGACCGGCGACGCTTCACCCGGTGGATCCCAGGCGGGCAGGGCGACCGGCAGCGCGGCCGCCGCGGCCACCATCAGGGCGCACTGGGCGATCAGGCTCCACCGGGCCGGGCGCCGGGCCAGCCAGTGGGCCCAGGCGTACCCCGCCAGCAGCAGGCTCTGAAAGACGACCATGGCCGTGTTCCAGACCGCCGGCGACCCGCCGAGGGCGGGAAGGGCCATCTTGGCGACCATCGGCTGGATCAGGAACAGCAGGAAGGCTGCGAGGAAGGTCGTGAAGGTGAGCAGGGGGATCATGGAGCGTGACGCAGGGTAGTGGCTGTCGGCCGAACCGGGTCTTTTTTGTGTTTGACGCGTCCTTCGACGTCTGTGAGTGTGGTATACCTGTTCAGAAAGGGGAGAGTCCCATGAGAGCAGCAACCTGGCGTCATTGGCTGATCTGTGCCGCGGCCTCATCCTTAGCGGGCGCCGCAGTTGCTCAGACGGCTTCACCCGGATTTGCGTTGTCGCCGTACGCCGACGTTCCGACTCCGGCCCACATCTTCGGCGCCGCAGACGGGTCGCTGTACGTGGGCAACTCCGACAACAGCACGGCAGGGGTGTCTCCGCATCGGGTGGCGCCCGGGGGAGCGCCCGTCGAGCCGCTTGGCGATCGCCCCATCTATGACCCCGATGGCGTTGCCCTCGATGCGACGGGCGCCATCAGCGGCGCAGCCGGCTCGGTGCTCGTTGGAGCGATCGCGACGCCGGGCAGCAGCAGCGGCAACATCTGGGCGATTCGACCTTCCGGGACGATCGACCCGCTGTTCAGCGGGCCTGGCTGGAACATCCAGGAGATGGTGTTCGATAGCGCTGGTCGAATGCTCATCGCCGAGCCGACAACGCGGGCAATCCTCGTCTCGAGCGGCGCGGCTCCTCAGGAGCTGTTCTCGTTGCCAGCGGTTGTTGCCGTTGTCACCGTGGACGCGGCGGACCGCATCTATACGTGCGATGACGCCGGCGTCGTGCGCATTCACTCCAGCGCCGGCGTGGAGATTGATCCGTCGTACACGACGTTCCCGGCGCGAGCATACATCGACATCGGTCGTGGAGCGGGGTTCGGCGCCGCGCTCTACGGACTTGACACCTCGAACGGACGCATCTATCGCGTCGCGTCGGATGGAATGAAAACCGAGATCGCCCGCGGCTTCGATGTCGCGCCGTCCGGTGACATCCTCGACATCGGTTTTGGCGCCGATGGCGCGCTCTACATTGCGTATCCAAACCAGAATCGCATCTGGCGCCTGACCGCCTGCGGCGCCGACTGCGACGGCAGCGGGGCGCTCGACTTCTTCGACTTTCTGTGCTTCCAGAACCTGTTCGCGGTGGGGGATCCCTACGCCGACTGCGACGCCACCGGCGTGCTGGACTTCTTCGACTTCCTGTGCTTCCAGAATCTGTTCGCGGGCGGCTGTTCGTGACGCGCCGGGCTCAGCCCGCGGCCCGTCCCGGCGGCTGGTCCAGCCCGTAGGTCTTCATCTTCTTGTACAGCGTGGTCCGGTTGATGCCCAGATCGTCGGCGGTCTTCTGCCGGTTCCAGCCGTTGGCCTCCAGCGCCTTGATGATGATGCGCCGCTCCGGCCCGCGCAGCGCGTCCACCAGCGGCATCGGCTGCCACGGATCATCCTCGGATTCATCCAGACCGGCGGCCCGGGCCGCCAGCGGGCCGGGCGCCTCCTCGCCGGTCACGTGCGGCGGCAGATCGTCGATGGTGATGGTCGGCCGGCGGCTCAGCACCGCGGCCCGCTCCACGATGTTCTGCAGTTCGCGCACGTTGCCGGGATAGGCGTAGCGGCGCAAAGCGTCCATGGCGTCGGGGGCAAAGCCGGTGATCTGCCGGCCCAGTTCGCGGGCGTGCACCGCGAGAAAATGCTCGGCCAGCAGCGGGATATCGCTGATCCGCTCGCGCAGCGGCGGGATCTCGATTTTGACGACGTTGATCCGGTAGTACAGGTCCTGCCGGAAACGCCCCTCCGCAACAAGCTGCTCCAGCGGCTGGTTGCTCGCCAGCACCACGCGCACATCGACCTCGACCGTCTTGGTCGAGCCGACCGGCTCGAAGCGGCGCTCCTGCAGCACGCGCAGCAGCTTGAGCTGCATCGCCGGGCTGGCGCTGTTGATCTCATCGAGGAAGATCGTCCCGCCATCGGCCGCCAGGAACCGCCCCGCCTTGTCGACGTGCGCGCCGGTGAAGGCGCCCTTGACGTGTCCGAACAGCTCGCTCTCCAGCAGCGTCTCCGGGATCGAGCCGCAACTCAACTCCACGTACGGCTCATCGCGGCGCGGGCTGCGCAGGTGGATCGCGTGGGCGATCAGGCTCTTGCCCACGCCGCTCTCGCCGGTCATGAGCACGGTCGTGCGGCTGGGCGCCACCGCCTCGATCAGTTCGTACAGGCGCATCATTCGGTGATCGGCGCCGACGATGTTGTCCAGGCCGAAGCGCCCGTCAAGCTGACTGCGCAGGCGCGTGTTCTCCGCCAACAGTTCCCGCTGCTTGAGGGCCCGCTGCAGGCTGATGC
This sequence comes from Phycisphaerales bacterium JB039, assembly GCA_043101635.1. Classification (GTDB taxonomy): domain Bacteria; phylum Planctomycetota; class Phycisphaerae; order Phycisphaerales; family UBA1924; genus CAYMJK01. The sequence continues at coordinate 3,484 of JBICIE010000134.1, forward strand.
GCAGTTCGCTGTCGACCAGCGGCTTGGTCAGGTAGTCGCTGGCGCCGCGGCGCAGGGCCTCGACGGCCGCCTCGATCGTGCCGTAGCCCGTCAGCATGATCACCACGACCGCCGGGTGCTTGCGCCCGATCTCGCGCAGCAGATCCAGCCCGCTGCCGCTGGGCAGCGAAACATCGCAGATCACGACGTCGAACGGCCGCGGCAGGCTGTCGGGCCCGTGCGGCCCGCGCTCGGCCTCATCCAGGGCGGCCAGGGCCTCGGGCCAGTCATAGGCGGTGGCCGTAGCGCACCCCTCGGCGCGCAGGAACTCCGATAACGAGTCCGCCACGATCGGATCGTCGTCCACGATCAGAATTCGCCTGGTCTGATCCTGCGCCATCAGCCGATCGCGTCTGCGCCGCGGTTGCGCGGCGCGAGGTAGGTAATCCGCAGCGTTGCCCCGGGCTGGCCCGCCGCCGATTTCGGGCTCAGCGTGACCTGCCCGTTGAGATCGGTAGCCACCTGCCGGCACAGCGCCAGCCCAAGCCCGAAGCCCCCGGGCTTGCTGGTGACGCCGGGTTCGAAGAGCGTCTCCGCCTTCACACCCGCCGGCAGGCCCTCGCCATCGTCGGTGATCTCGATCGTGATCGTGGCCGGCCGCCCGTCGGGCTGCTTCTGCACGTCGATGGACAACTCGACCTTGCCGGGACGACCGCTGCGCGCCACCGATTCGGTGGCGTTGAGCAGTCCGTTGAGCAGCAGCGTGTACACCGGGCCGGCCAGGACATCGTCGGCGAGGTCGCTCTCGCGCATCTCCAGGGTGACCCGTCGCTCGCCGGCAACCGGTCGAACGACGCGCACCGCGTGCTCCGCGGCGGCGCTCAGCGAGAGCGGGTCGCCAGCGACCCCGGCGCCAGCGCTGGCCGCGCCCGCCATGGCGCCGGTGACCAGTTCGCACATCCGCTGCAGCGACCCGTACACCGTCTCAACCCGCCGGCGCACGCCCTCCAGGGCTTCCGACTCGGTGGCGGAGAAGTCGGCGTCCAGTGTCTGGCGGGCCTGGCTCAGGCTGCGCAGCGAGCCATCGAGCAGGTTGTTCAGCTCGTGGACGAGCGTCGTGAACCGGTCGGCCACCACCGGCGAAGCGGTCGGGCCGGGGGGCTGGCGGGGCGGGTCGATCTTCGACGGGCCGCGCCCGGGGCCCGGAGGGGTATCGCCATGATGCTTCATCGCAACATAGATCGGTCCGCCGTCCGCCGGGCTGGAGCGGAAGTGTCGCTTCGGCGCAACGTGCGCATCGGCGTTGCCGCAGGTCGACGTCGCAATGGTTCTCGGACCTTCATGGTCCGATTTCCCTCAACCCGCCTGCCGCAACGGTCGATGCAGGCCCATGGACGGAGGCCCGTCCGCGCTGGAGCCAGACATGACCGCGACCGCCCAACTGCCCGACCGCCGCGTCGCCACCCGCTACACGCTGCCCGCCGGCTACATACCCGTCACCGTCCGGGCCCTTGATGGACGCGGCGAGCACCGGCTCGGGCATGCGTACAACATCAGTGTCAGCGGCCTGCGCTTCGAACTCGATGAGCCGGTGGCTCCGGGCGAGCGCATCGCCATCCGCATCGGCATGCCGAGCCCGGGGGGCGGCGTCGAGTCGGCCCTCTACGCCATCGCGACGGTCGTCTGGCTGATCGACGACGCCGAGGAGCCCGGACCGGTGCGCATCGGGGCGCGCTTCGACGGCTTCCCGCGGGCCGGCGATCAGGAGCGCCTGATCGGCATGCTCTCCGGCGGTCGCTACGCGATCGCGGCGTAGGCCGGGCCGGCGGTTTACATTGCGCTGCGCAGGCGCGCAACCGACTCCAGCAGTTCGAGTGCGGCGGGGATGCGCAGTTGCGTGGCGCCGTCGCTGACGGCGTGGGACGGGTCGGGATGGACTTCCAGGAACAGCGCGTGGGCGCCCGCGGCGGTCGCGGCGCGCCCGAGCAGCCCCGCCCGCTCGGGCCGACCCCCGCTCTGGCTGGCGGCGCCGGGAAGCTGCGTCGAGTGCGTGATGTCGAAGCAGACCGGCGGCGAGCCGCCCCGGACCTGCAACTCCATCAGATCCCCGAGGCCGATGAAGTCGTTGACGAGCCGGTGATAGCCGAAGAACGTGCCGCGCTCGGTCAGCAGCAGGTTCTCGAAGCCGGCGTCGGCGCACTTGCGAACCGGCCCGGCCATCTCGCCCGGGGAGAGGAACTGGCCCTTCTTGATGTTCATGGCGCCGTCGCGGGCCCGGGCCGCCTCCGCCGCGGCGGTCAGCAAATCGCTCTGGCGGCACAGGAACGCCGGGATCTGGAGCATGTCGGCGATGCTGGCCGCAAACATCGCCTGCTCGGGCAGGTGGATGTCGGTGGTGACCGGGACCGCGAGCGACTCGCGCACCTGCGCCAGCCACTCCAGGCCCTGCTCCATGCCCGGCCCGCGCCCCGAGCCGGCGCTGGTGCGGTTGGCCTTGTCGAACGACGCCTTGAAGATGTCCCCGAGCCCGAGATTGGCGCAGCGATCGCGCACGGCCGCGCCCACGCGCAGGCCCAGTTCCAGCGACTCCAGCGTGCACGGCCCTGCGATGATGGTGAGCGGCTGACCTGCGCCGATGGAGATGGCCCCGGAGGGGCCGGGAACGATGCAATGGCGGCTCATGACCAACGGTAGCCCGCCGGCTGGCGACGCTGCATGATGGCAGAACCCGGGCGAAACGACCCGGGCCCCTTCCTCAGCTTCGCCTTCATTTGTGCTTTTCGCTTTTCGCTCTTCGCTTTTCCTACGGGCAGCCCGCGGCGAACTCGTTCTGGAACGCCAGGAAGTCGAAGAAGTCCAGCACGCCGTCGCCCGTGAAGTCGGCCCGCAGGTCGCCGGCGGCGAACAGGTTCTGAAACTCCAGGAAGTCGAAGAAGTCGAGCAGTCCATCACCGTTGACATCAGCGCGGCAGGAATCGCCGCCGGGCCAGACGGCGATCTGATCGGGCTGCGTGCCGCCGGAACTGGCGATGGCGCCGAGTTGCGTGATCGAACCGTCCATCTCGATGCGGAACGCGTACACGCCGCTGATGCCATCAATCGCCGTGGTGTTGTCGGTCACGATGATCGTCTCGCCGATGATCTCGGCGTCGCCGAGGCTGCCCTGCAGCCCGACGTCGAAGGTCACGCCCGTCGGGATCAGCAGCCCGCCATCGTCGATCTCGAAGCCGCGGAGCGTGGCGTCGCGCCCATGCCCCGCAAACGCCCACTGCCCGTCGGCGCTGACCTTGATCAGCTTGGGCGAGTCACCGGGCGAGATGAACGGGCTGCGGAAGTCGAACGACAGGGCGCCGCCGGGATCGACGTCGAAGGCCACGATGTCGAAACCCGACCCGCTGATGCCGCACGCCGAATACAGGCGCGTTCCATCGGGCGTCATGCCCATGCCCAGCGGGAAGTTCGGCGCGGTCGACTCGGCGTTGATGAACTCGAGGCGACCATCTAGCCCCACCTGATAGCCGCGCACCTCGCCCGAACTGAACGGTGAGTCCTGCGCGTACAGCACGCGGCGCGTGCGATCCATCAGCACGTTGCTCGTGAACGTGCCGAAGGCGACGCGATCGACTTCGGTCAGCGTCCCGGCGACGGCGTCCCACCGGAAGATCCCGACGCCGTTGTTGGCGCCGCCGTAGTTCGTGGTGGCCACCGCGAGGTACTGCTCGTCGATCCACGCCAGATCCAGCGGCGCGTTGGGCACGAGGAACTCGCCGGCGATCGCCAGCGACCCGTCCGGCGCCACCGAGATGATCGTGAGCTGCTCCGGGTCGAACGCCGTCGCGTGCCCGGTGGCGAGGAAGCGGCCATCGGCGGATACATCGATCGAGGTCGCGTTCGTGCCCGGGTCCGAGCCAGTCCCGATCACCACCCGGTCCAACTGGCGCAGCGTGCCATCGGGGTTGAAACCGAAGCTCGTCACAGCGCCCTCGTTGTTCCCGTCGTTGGTGACGAAGACGGCGGGGGAGGCGGTCTGGGCCGCGGCGGGGAGCGCACACAGCAGGCCGGCGAGGCCGGCGGCGGGGATTGAGCAGCGCATGGGAGATCCTCTCGCTTGGACGGAAATCACGGAAGCTGCCTGAGCGTACCGCGCCGGGCCCGCCCTGCGCCCGTCCCTTCGGGCTTTTGGGCCGCATTTGGCCGGATCCGGGGCGATTCTCGGACGCAACGCCCGCCGGGGCGCCGGCGTATCTTGTCCAGTAGACTCCAGCAAAGGAGAGCGGCGATGAACTGGACTGGCGCGGCGGCGATGGCGATCTCCCTGGTGGTGGGCGCAGGCGCCCAGGCCCAGCAGAGCGGGCGAGACCTGCTGCGGGCCGCGGACGCCGCGCTGCGGGAGATCCCCGGCCTGCGATATCACGCTGTCAGCGAGGCCGTCGGGTCGATGGTCACCGAGGCGCCGGGGGGCGAGGCCCAGGTGGTCCTGGCCCGCGGCGAGGGGGACGAGGCCCTTGGCTTTCGGATTCGGGTCGAAGGCTCGCGACGGCTCCCCGATGAGCCCGAGCCGCGATCGGTGCTGGCCAGCTACGACGGCTCGACCGCCCGCACCGTCCGCACCGCCGACCGCGAACTGATCGAGGGCGCCGGCGAGAAGGCGATCGAGGCCCTGCGCGAGGATGCCGATTTCGCCATCGAATGGCTGATGCGCTGGGATCACCTCGTCAAGGAGGCGTTTCTCGATCGCGATCCGTACCTGGAGCCACGCGCGGTCGGCGTCGTCGAGGTCGACGGTGTCCCGTGCCACGCGGTCTTCACCGATATCTCCGATATCTCCAGCGTCCGCGAGTTCACGGTGTGGTGGTATCTGGGGGTCGAGGACTCGCTCCCGCGCCGGGTGGAACTGCTGTACCTGGATGTCCCGAACCTGGGCGACGGCTTCAAGCGGCTTACGCTGCGCGACCTGAAGGTGGCCGAGGCGCCCGAAGGCGAGCAGTTCGCGATCGTCGCGCCCGAAGGCTTCGAGGTGCGCACGCTCGAGGAGCAGGTCGCCCGCGGCGGGCCCGGCCCGCAGCCGGGCAGCCTGGTGGGCAAGCCGGCGCCGGACTTCACCCTCGCCGACCCGACCGGGAAGCAGCACACGCTCAGCGACTACCAGGGCCAGGTGGTGGTGCTCGACTTCTGGGCCACCTGGTGCGGGCCGTGCAAGGCCGCCATGCCCGGCCTCCAGAAACTGCACGAGAAGTTCCAGGGCAGCCCCGTCAAGATCTTCGGCGTCAACGCCTGGGAGAACGGCGACCCGGTGGCCTACATGAAGCGGGAGGAGTTCACCTACGGCCTGCTGCTGGAGGGTGACCAGGTCGCCGCCAAGTACGGCGTCAGCGGCATCCCGACGTTCTTCGTGGTGGGCGTGGACGGCTCGGTGATCCACTCGGCCGTCGGCTTTGACCCCGAGGGCGAGGCCAAGCTGGCGAAGGTGATCGAGGATCACCTGAGGGCGCAGGCGAACTGACCGGCCTCAACTTTATCGGACGTTGCTTGCGGGCCGTGCCGGTTCAGAAGCCGTGTGGTATGTGTGAATGGGCGGAAATCCCCGGGCTCGGGGCTTGCAAGGGGCCCGGAATCAGGTATTCTCTCTGCTTGTGAAAGAGCGCTCACGATGGTGAGCGGGAGAACGCGAGACGGGCCGGGGATGGGCCCTGAAGGGAGATGGGAAAGACATGGTGAGTAAGTACCTCGCAGGCGCCTGCGCGGCGTCTCTTCTGGTTACGACAGTTGCCTCGGCGGACACGGTTCTGTTGAGCGGGAAGCTGGCGGATCATCCGGATGCCCAGAAGGACCCCCCTCCGTATGGGCTGCGATTCGACAACATGTACGAGGAAACACCGCTGTCGGGATCGGTGACGGGCGCACCAACGAAGGGTGCCGGTCCCGATGTCGTCACGACTTTCTCGTTCTCTAACTCGGCCTCAGACGTGAACATCCTCGTCAAGGAGATTGGCGCCGCTGGCAGCGGTGTCATCACTATCCGAATCTGGGGAACCGTGTACGGCGGCGTTGATAGTGGCGGCGTGTATGGCTTTGGTGAAGGCGCGTACGAGCTCGACTTCACCTACTCGGGCCCAGGCGTTGACCCAGTGAGCGATGGGTGGGCGGTCACGGAGTCCACCTCCGTTGGCTCCGGCACGCTGAAGGCGAAAGCTGGTATCACCGGCGTTGCCGATGGCACGACTTGGTCGTTTGCGGACAAGGCGGATGGCAGCGGCAAGTCATTCCTGCTCCGCGAAGACCTCCACCGACTTGGCGGGTATCCGGCAATCGCGGCCTTGGACCCCTACGTTGGGCGCGGCTGGCTAATGCCGTCGAGCGGCATGGGTGTGGGCGGTACCCGCGACTTCCTCTTCGTCGTCGTTCCCGTGCCCGCGCCCGTGGCCCTCGGCCTTGCCGGCCTCGCCGGCGTGATGGGGCTGGGCTTTGTCCAGCGCCGTCGCCATCGCTGAAATCTCGGAGCGATTTGTACCCCGCGCAGCCCCCCGACTTGGGGGGCTGTTTCATTCCGCCGCCGCGCCGCCGCCGCGCCCGACCCGCCACAGCGTCTACTGTTCCTCGCCCGGGCGGGTAGCTCAGTTGGCTAGAGCGCTTGCCTTACAAGCAAGAGGTCGTGGGTTCGAGCCCCACCCTGCCCATTTGCCGGATCTCCGCGAGCCAGTGGGGGCGCCCGTCCGTTGAATGCGCTGGATCTGATCTACCTCGGCGTGGCGATCGGCACGGCGCCGCGCTGGAGGCGCAAGGCCCGCGGCGGGTGGCCGCAGCGCTTCGGGCGCATCGAAAACGTACCCCACCGCGGCGATGACGCCGGGCGCCGGCGCCCGCGACTGCTGCTGCACGCGGTGAGCGTCGGCGAGGTCAACGCGCTGCGCTGGCTCGTGCCGCTGCTGGCGCCCGACGCCCACATCATCGTCAGCGCCACGACCGACACCGGGCTGGCCCGGGCCGAGGAGCTGTTTGCCGGCGCCTGCGACGTGCGCCGCTTCCCGCTGGACGCCTCCTGGGCCGTCCGCCGCGTCCTGGACGCCGTCCGGCCGGATGCCGTCGGGCTGGTCGAGCTGGAGCTGTGGCCGAACTTTATGAAGGCCTGCCGCGGGCGCGGGATTCCGGTCGCGGTCATCAGCGGCCGGCTCAGCGAGCGGTCGTTCCGCGGCTACCGCAAGCTCCGCCCGCTGATCCGCCCGATGTTCGCCCAGCTCGCGGCGGTGGGGGCCCAGGATGAGGCCTACGCCGAACGCTTCGCCGCCATGGGCGTCCGCCCGGATCGCCTGTCGGTCACCGGCTCGACGAAGTGGGATGTCGCTCCGCCGGCCGATGATGGGCGTGCCGCGGCCCTCGCCGAGGCGATGGGCATCGATCGCGCCCGCCCGCTGGTGGTCGCCGGCAGCACCGGCCCCGGCGAGGAGGCCCTGCTGCACGAGTCGGTCGCCCCCGGCGTCCAGCTCCTGTGCGCCCCGCGCAAGCCCGAGCGATTCGAGGAGGCCGCCGCGGCGATGCCCGGCTGCGCGCGCCGCTCCGGCGGCCAGCGGGGCGCCCCCGGAACCGACAGGTTCCTGCTGGACACCCTCGGCGAACTCGGCGCCGCCTACGCCCTGGCGGATGTGGTGGTTGTGGGTCGGTCGTTCGGTGATCTGTTCGGGTCCGACCCGATCGAGCCGGCGGCGCTGGGGCGGCCCATCCTGATCGGGCCGGCCTACGGGGATTTCCAGCAGGCGGTCGAGGCTCTGCGGGCCGCCGGGGCGCTGATCGTCACGGGCCACGACCGGGTGGGGCGTGACCTGGCCGGGCTGCTGGAGGATCCGGCCCGTCGCAGCGCCATGGGCGAGGCGGGGCGCCGGGCGGTCGCCGAGCGCCGCGGGGCCAGCGCCCGGCACGCCGAGATGCTGCGGAGGCTGCTGCGGTCGGGTTCTGATTGCGTCCAATGAGCGCCTGTCGGGCAACATGGCGCGGATTGCCGGCGTACGGACTTGTAATTCGGGCCTGCTTCGGCGAAGATAAGTCCGACAGTCCCGCCCACACATGCCCACCAAACGGGCGGGAGGGCCGGCTGGCCGCGCGGGCCAGCGCGGATGGCGCCCCGAAGACCCCCGCCAGCAGCGGTCGTCCCGGCCCCGGCCGGCGGCGAACAATGGCGCCCGCTTACGACGCACCCCAGCCACCTGGAGCCAGTCCATGTTGAGAGGTCACAACCGGCGTCCGAGCCCGAAGTCGCTGTCCCAGTCCGCCGGGCGAGCCGAACTGGAGGCGCTGGAGTCTCGGGTGCTGCTCTCGGGCAGCCTGGACACGTCGGGGGCGGCCCAGTTCGAGTGGCGCGGCCACGAGGTCACGGCCATCGAGGGCTCGTGGATCGTCACCTTCGACGAGTACATCAAGCGAGAGGATGTGGCCCGGATGACGGCCGTCCTCGCCGGTGACCTCGGGCTGCACGAGGCGGACGTGGTCTCCCTCGGCGGGCGCTTCGGGCGCATCCTCACCGACAAGCCGCTCGACCGGCGCCTGCAGTTCCGGATCGACCGCGTTCTGGAGCGCTCGAGCCACCTGCTGGCGATCGAGCCGAACATGGTCTATCACACGAGCCGGATCCCGAACGATCCGCTGCTCGGCGAGCAGTGGTACCACGACAACACCGGCCAGTTCGTGCCGCCCTTCGGCGCCGGCACGCCGGGAGCGGACATCAGTTCCCCGGAGGCGTGGGACACGACCATCGGCTCGCGCAGCGCCATCGTCGCGGTCATCGACACCGGCGTCCAGCTCGACCACCCCGACCTGGCCGCCAACATCTGGACCAACCCCGGCGAGATCCCCGGCAACGGCATCGACGATGATGGCAACGGCTTCATCGACGATGTCAACGGCTGGGACTTCGGCGAACTGGACAACGATCCGAGCGACGTCGTCGGGCACGGCACGGCGGTGGCCGGCGTCATCGGCGCCGTCGGCGACAATGGCGTCGGCATCGTCGGCGTCAACTGGAACGTTTCGATCCTGCCGATCAAGATCGCCGACGCCCTCGGCGGCCTGAGCCTCGAGTTCATCGTCGGCGCTCACGTCTACGTGACCGACCTCATCAACAGCGGCGTGAACATCGTCGCCAGCAACAACAGCTACGGCGCCTTCGCCCCCGACTTCTACTCGATGACCGGTGGCCTCATGGCCGAGCGCGAGGCGATCGCTGACTTCATCGCCACCGGGGCGACCTTCGTGGCCGCCGCCGGGAACGATGGCCAGGATCTTGACGGGCCGTTCGACCACTTCCCGTCGTCCTACGACGTGCCGGGGATCATCTCCGTCGCCGCGACCGACAACAACGACGCGCTGGCGGGCTTCAGCAACTACGGCGCTGCCCAGGTGCACCTGGGCGCCCCCGGCCAGAGCATCGTGACCACGGCCGTCGGCGGCGGGTACACCATCATCAACGGCACCTCGTTTTCCTCGCCGCTGGTTGCCGGCGCCGTGGCGCTGCTCAAGACCGTCAAGCCGGAAGCGTCGGCGGTGGCGGTGCGCGAGGCCCTGGTCAACGGCGCCGACCGGGTCGCCAGCCTGCAGGGGCGGACGATCTCCGGCGGCAGGCTCAACATCGCCCGCTCCCTGGAGATCATCGGCCTCGCCGGCCCGGTCGTCACCAGCTTCCAGCCCGGCCCGGTGACCGGCGCGCCGGTGAGCGAGATCGTGGTGCGCTTCAGCAAGCAGCTTGCGCCGCTGCCGCCGGACATCCTCGATCAGATCGAACTGCTGGCTTCCGGCGGCGACGGGATGTTCGGCGAGGGCAACGAGATCATGATCGCGCTGACCAGCGCCGTGCTCAGCCCGGACGGCACGTCCGTCACCATCACGCCCGCCGCGCCGCTCGGCGCGGAGACCTATCGCCTCACGCTCGCGGCCGCCGGATTCAAGGACACGCTGGGCAACTTCCTCAACGGCGATACCGTCGGCGGCGTCGACGAGGTCTACACCTTCGTGGCCCAGAACGTCTCGGGCAAGCTCGAGCCCAACGACTCGCTCACCAGCGCCCACGTGGTGAACTTCGGCGCCACCGGCGGCGAGGTCGAGTTCACCGGCCTGACCATCGGCGACGGCGCCCAGGCGTCGCTCGATGTCGACCTGTTCCGGCTCAACATGGACCGCGGCGGCCTGATCACCGCCAAGGTCGTGGCCCAGCAGCTCACCACGCCGTCGTCGTTCGACTCCTACCTGCGCCTGTTCGACGCCTCCGGCAACGAGCTGGTCGCCAACGACCAGTTCTTCGGCAACGACAGCTTCCTCGATTTCTTCGTGACCACCGGCGGCACGTACTACGTCGGCGTGTCGGGCTTCCCCAACAGCGATTACAACCCCGCCGTGCCCGGCAGCGGCGTGAGTCAGTCCACCGGCACGTACAACCTCGAGATCGGGGTCAGCCTCGTCGCCGACGACGTGCTGCGCTTCACGGCCGATCTGCCCGCGGAGGGCGTGCCGCTGCCGGACGTGACGACCACGAGCAGTTCGATCTCCATCGCCGACACCCGCGAGATCCTCGACGCCAACGTCCGCATCGACCTCGAGCACGATTTCGTGGGCGATCTGACCATCTCGCTGTTTGCCCCGGATGGCACGGAGGTCGTGCTGGTCAATCGCCGGGGCGGCTCCGGGGAGAACTTCACCGGCACCGTCTTTGACGACGAGGCGCCCGTCCCCATCACGACGATCTCGCCGGGCGGCGCGCCGTTCAGCAGCAGCTACCGTCCCGAGCAACCCCTCGGCCGCTTCGACGGCAAGAGCGCCGCCGGCGACTGGACCCTGGTGGTCCGCGACAACGCCCCGCTCAACAACGGGCGGCTGCTGTCGTGGGATATCGAGCTGACGCTCAAGAACGACATCTTCGGTCCGTTCGAACTCAACGACACGCTGACCACCGCGCGCGAACTGACCGAACTGGCGCTGGCCGGCGTCTCGACGCGCCAGGCCGCCATCGGCGACGGCGCCTTCGGGGCGCTCGATGTCGACCTGTTCAGCTTCACCGCCGAGGCCGGCTCCACGCTGTCGGCCTCCGCCACCAGCGGCGGTTCGCTCGACACCGCGCTGCGCCTGTTCGATTCCACCGGGCGCGAACTGACCTTCTCCAATCCGAGCGGCACGCGCGACAGCCGCATCGAGCAGTTCGTCTTCGTCACCGGCGGCACGTATTACCTCGGCGTCTCCGAGACCACCGGCGTCGGCGAGTTGTCCGCCTATGACCCGACCCGCGCGGCCTCGGGCGTGCCGGCCAACAGCACCGGCGCCTACACCCTGCGCGTCGCGATCACCGAAGGCGTCAGCGACAACGGCGTCTCGCTGCAGGGCGATCGCGTGCGGGCCGCCCTCAGCGCCACCGGGGCCCTGACCGGCCTGTCGCTCGACGGCGCCGAGTTCCTCTTCGACCTCAGCGACCCGGGCGCCCAGTCGTTCTTCGGCGGAGCCTCCAATCGCAACAGCTTCCGCAACGACGGCCCCGGCGGCGATCCGGATGTGCCGTTCTTCTTCCAGAGCGAGAGCGACGCTTTCAACCGGCGGGCCTACATGGAGACGACCCTCAGCGGCCTGCGCGTGGAGCGGTCCCTGTCCTTCGGCGTCGGCGACTCGTTCGTGGCGGTCGACGTCCGCCTCACCAACACCACCTCCGTGGTCATGACCAACGTCGCCTGGATGGAGGCGTTCAACCCGCAGCAGGGCCTCAATCAGGCCCCGGGCACGACGAATCGGACCGCCAACGACATCGTCGATGGCAACCCGCTGGCCACCGCGAGCTTCTTCAACACGATCTTCAGCGGCGGGCTGACCATCGCGCTGGGCGCCGTCGCCTCCGATGCGCGGGCCACCGCGGTCTTCATCGACGAGACCACCGTCATCCGCGATCCGCAGCAGTTGCTCGACGGCGCCGTCGGCGACCCGGCCGGGGCCTCCGACGATCTGGTCATGGGCCTGCACTACGACCTCGGCGTGCTGGACTCCAACACCACGGCAACGATGCGCTACTTCATCTTCCTCGCCTCCGATGTGGAAGATGTCACCGGGCCCAACGGCATGTACGCCACGATGAACGACACGCGGGCCGACGGCCAGCATCTCAACATCGGGCACCTCACCGCCGATCCGGCCGACCCGGCCCTCGACGACGCCGACCTCGCGCAGCTTCCTTACCGGCTCTATTACCCCGAGGGCTACGCCAACGACCGGTCCAGCACCTTCGTGCCGATCACCAACCCGACCTCGTCGGACGCCCGAGTCATCATCATCGCCCGCTACGAGACCGGCGATCGCGACGAGGTGCTCTTCGACGGCGTCATCGAGGCCAACAGCCGCAGCCCCGACGCCCTGACCATCACCACGCCGGAGATGTACGCCGCCGGCACGCTCCTCGTCCGCCCGGACACCCCCTACGCCCTGGAGATCCGCTCCGACGTCCCGGTGCTGGCGACGATGAGCCACTTCGACTTCGGTGTTTCCACCGGCGAGGCCTTCAGCAGCGCCACCAGCGACACCTGGACCTTCGCGGATGTCCAGGTCGGCGGCGGGGCCAGCGACTTCATCGTCTTCCTCAACACCTCCGACGCCACCCAGAAGGTGCTCACCACGCTGCTCCCCGCCGACGGCGGCTCGCCCATCACGCTCACCGCCATCGTCGAGCCGCACCGCCGGGCCGGCTGGAACCTCAACCGCGAGAATCTCCCCGCCGGCAACTACGGCGTGGTCGTCACGGCGCAGGAGCCTTTCGTCGCGGCCGCGTCGAGCTTCACGCCCGATGGCGGCTTCGGCGTCACGGGCACGCCCGGGCTCGGCGCCTCGTCAGGCGTGATCGCCGAGGGTCAGGTCGGCCTGCGCTCCGACAGCGAGCGCATCGCCATCCTCAATCCCGCCTCCGGCGTCGCAACCGTGACGCTGACGTTCGTCTTCGACAACGGGACCAGCGACCGGCGCCTCTTCGAGGTGGCCGGGCGCCGGCGCCTCGACATCGCGGTCCAGGATCTCGTCGGCTTCCCCGAGGGCCGGGCCTACTCGGTGCGGTACCAGTCCACCCGGCCGATCGTCGTCGCCAGCGTCTCGCGCACCGGCGGCGAAGCCCTGGCGGCGGTGGGGGCCTCCACCGGGCACACGCTCTGGGGGTTCAGCGAAGGCTTCCGCCCCGTCGGCAGCTCCGGGCAGGTCACCGAGTACCTGCGCATCTTCAACCCCACGGTGCAGGATCAGGTCGTCGAGATCATCTTCCGCTTCACCGACGGCTCCACGGAGACGTTCCGCGGGTCGGTGCTCGGCGGCGCCGTCGCCGAGTTCGATCTGCACGACTTCATCAGCTCCGAGCGCGTGGCCGAGGCCGCCGGCATGGGGCTGCCGGGGGTGTTCTACGGGCTGACGGTCAAGTCGGCCGCCCCCGTCGTCGCCTACATGGGGCGCAGCGATCTGTTCTTCCAGGGCTCGTTCGGCACGCTGGGTGTGCCGCTGGGCATCGAAGGCGATCTCTGATCCTCCCGGGCAAGTGATCCAGAACGCCGCGCACGGGCGCGGCGTTCTTGCTTGCAACTGCGCTAGAATCACGACCGCGCTGGCGTTTCCCGCGAGGGGGCGTAGCTCAGTTGGTAGAGCATCGGCCTTTTAAGCCGCTGGTCCGGGGTTCGAGTCCCCGCGCCCCCATTCGGATCCGCACGCATGCACAGCTCCCGCACTCATGACTAGCGCCCCGGCGACCAGCGGCACGATCGTCGCGCACGCGACGTGGACCGGCGAAGCGCTGCTCCTCTGGGGTGAGTCGGCCAGCGCGTGGCGCCCGGGGCTCACACCCGCGGACGGCGCACACCCCTTCGCCGCCAGCGCCGAGACGCTCGCCGCGCTGCTCGGCGAACCGGGCCCGCCGACGACGATCTCGCTGCGCCTGCCGGCGACGGGGCCGGCGCCGCTCCCCAGCGATGAACTGGCGCACGCCGGCGGCCACGACCTCAAGGAGCTCGGAACGCCCGACGCCCTGGCGCAGTTGCGCGTCCCGGCCGTGCGCATCGGTCCCGACCGCGCCGGCGCGGCTCTGGAGCGCCTCATCGACGCCGAGGCGGAGTCCGAAGACAGCGGGCTCACACTCGGGGCGTCGGTGAAGTTCTTCGCGCAGGCCGCCCGCCTGGGACGCCAGCTCATGGCCCAGCAGCGCTTCGTTCCCTCCCTGCGCCAGGGCGCCGACGGGGCCCTGCGCGGCAGTTGGCAGCCCTGGCTGGCCGATGCGGCCTCGGCAAGCCGCGCTGCGGCCCTGCTGGGCGCCATGCCGCCCGTGGCCCGAGCAGGCGCCGAGGCGCTCCACTACGACGCATGGGCCACGCTGGACGATTTCGTGGCCCGCATCCTCGATGGCGAGTGCCGGGCCGCCCTCATCGCCGACGACTTCGCCCAGACCGTGGCCCAGCGCGATCCGGCCGATCCCCACGTCGCCTGGCTGCGCGGCCTGCTCGGGCCCGATGACACCGCCCCGGTGGCGCCCGGCGCCCGCACCGAGGTCGTCCGCGCGGTCCGGCGCTGGACCAGCCACCTGGAGGAGCGCGGCGCCAGCGCCACCTGGCGCCTTGCCCTGCGCCTCGGTGAGCCGGCCCCCGACGGGCTGCCCGCGGACATGACTGCGCCGGGCGCCGACACGCTCTGGCCCCTGACCTTCCATCTGCGGGCCGCCGACGCCGCCCGCGCCGCGATCGACGCCCGCGACATCTGGGCCCTGACCACCGACACGCTCACCATCGACGGGCGCCGGCTCGACAATCCGCAGGAGTTGCTGCTGGGTGAACTGGGCCGGGCCGCCCGGCTGTATCCCCGCCTGGAGAGCGCTCTGGATGAGCCCGAATGCTCGCAGCTCAAGCTCACGACGCGCCAGGCCTACGAGTTCCTCCGCGAGTTCCGGCCCGTGCTTGCCGAGCAGGGCGTCGAGGTCGAGGCGCCGGAGTGGTGGGATGCGCCCTCCACGCGCCTCGGGGCTCGCCTGAAGATCTTCAGCGATCCGCTGGAGGCGCCCGGCCCCGGCGCCGGGGCGCCCTCCGGAGCGCCGGCGCGGCTCGGCCTCAACACGCTCGTCAGTTACCAGTGGGAGTTCACCATCGGGGGCGCCACGCTCTCGCTGGAGGAGTTCGAGGAACTGGCCAGCATGAAGAGCCCGCTGCTGCGCATCGGCGGGCAGTGGGTCGAGGCCCGGCCCGAGGATGTCCGCGCCGCGATGAAGTTCATCCGCGCCAACCCCGGCGGCCAGATGCCCGTGCTGGAGGCCATGCGCCTCGCCTACGAGGCCGATGGCGCCGGCGCCGGGGTGCCCATCGTGGGGCTCGAGGCCCAAGGGTGGGTCCAGGCCGTCTTCGGCGGCGCCGACGAGAACGCCCAGCTCCCTCCCATCGAGCCGCCGGCGACCTTCCGCGGCGAGCTGCGTCCGTACCAGCTGCGCGGACTGCGCTGGATGGCCTTCCTCGAGCAGTTTGGCCTCGGCGCCTGCCTGGCCGACGATATGGGTCTGGGCAAGACCATCCAGCTCCTGGCCCTGCTGGCCCACGAGCGCGAGGCCGGCGCCGGCGCCCCGATGGCCCCCACGCTGCTGGTGGTGCCGATGAGCGTGCTCGGCAACTGGATGCACGAGGCCCAGCGCTTCACGCCGCATTTGCGCCTGCTCGTGCATCACGGGGCCGAGCGCGCCGGGGGCGAGGATCTCATTGCGCACATCGGCCGCGTCGACGTGGTGGTCACCACCTATGCCCTGGCCCATCGCGACCGCGACACGCTGGAGCGCATCGGGTGGCGGCGCATCGTGCTCGACGAGGCCCAGTTCATCAAGAACCCCGCCGCCAAGCAGGCCCAGGCCGTCCGCTCCATCGCGGCCGATCACCGCGTCGCCCTGACCGGCACGCCGGTCGAGAACCGGCTCAGCGAACTGTGGAGCATCATGGACTTCCTCAACCCCGGCTACCTCGGCTCGGGCGGCGGCTTCCGCAAGCGGTTCAGCGTGCCGATCGAGCGCTTCGGCGACCAGCGCCGGGCCTCGCAGTTGCGGGCCCTGGTGCGTCCGTTCGTGCTGCGCCGGCTCAAGACCGATCCGGGCGTCGCCGCCGACCTGCCCGAGAAGATCGAGAGCCGCGAGTGGGCCCCGCTCACCAGCGAGCAGGCGCAGCTCTACGAGCAGGTCGTCAGCAAGATGCTCCGCGAGGCTGATCGCCTGGAGGGCATCCACCGGCGCGGCACGGTGCTGGCGGCGCTCATCAAGCTCAAGCAGATCTGCAACCACCCGTCGCAGTTGCTCCGCGATCACGATTTCGATGGGGCGGCGCCGCCGGATATCCACCGCTCCGGCAAGTGCGTGCGCATCGTCGAGATGCTCGACGAGGCGCTCTCCGCCGGTGATCAGGCCCTGGTCTTCACGCAGTTCCGCCAGATGGGCCGGCTGCTGTGCGCCATGCTCCGCCACGAACTCGGCCGGGACGTGCTGTTCCTGCACGGCGGCACGCCGCAGGGCCAGCGCGTGCGCATCGTCAAGCAGTTCCAGGAAGAGGGCGCCAAGGCGCCCATTCTCGTCGCCAGCCTCAAGGCCGGCGGCGTCGGCCTGAACCTCACCGCCGCCACGCACGTGTTCCATTTCGACCGCTGGTGGAATCCCGCCGTCGAAAACCAGGCGACCGACCGGGCCTATCGCATCGGTCAGTCGCGCGCGGTGATGGTCCACAAGTTCGTGGTCCGCGGCACGCTCGAAGAGCGCATTGACGAGATGATCGAGACCAAGACCGAACTGGCCGAGCAGATCGTCGGCGCCGGCGAGCGCTGGCTGACGGAACTGGACACCGGCCAGCTTCGCGACCTGCTGCGCCTGCGGGCCGACGCCGTCAGCGACGACGAATAGGCGCCCGCCCGGACGAGAAGGGGCCCGCCATGCAGGCGGACCCCTTTCGGTCTCTCTCTCTCCCTCTGGGCAGGCGGCGCCCGGCCCTTACGGGCAGCCGGCGCTGAATTCGTTCTGGAAGCACAGGAAGTCGAACAGATCCAGCGTGCCCGAGCCGTCGCAGTCGGCGTCCGAGTCGCCGGTTGCGAAGTTGTTCTGGAAGCACAGGAAGTCGAAGACGTCCAGGCTTCCCGAGCCGTCGCAGTCGGCGTAGCAGGTCTGAACGACCTGGCCGCGGATCTCGCCGGTCGAGTACATCGCGGTGTAGATGTTCACATACCACAGCCCCGAGAGCAACTGGCCGACCTGGGCGTCGGTGATCGTGGTCGAGCCGACCATTGGGCTGGCGGCGCCGCCGCTGAACATCGCGATCTTGACCTGAACGCCGGCGGTGGCGCCGGGCATCGCCGGGCCGTGAATATGGGCGTTGACGGCCGGGCCGCTGAGGCCCGCGTACTCGATCCGCCACGACAGTTCGTTGGTGGTCAGATCGATCGAGACCTCGCCTGTCCCCGAGCCGGAGGTCGTCACCGGCACGACCTCCTGGGACCCGTCGATGGGGAACTGGAAGGTCACGATGTCCGGGCTGGCCGCATTCACCTGGCCGCGGATCTCCCCGGTCGGGTGCATCGCCGTGTGGATGTTCACGTACCACAGGCCGCCGACGATCTGTCCGAGCTGCTCCTCGGTGATGGTCGTCGAGCCGATCATCGGGCTGGTCAGCCCGCTGATGGCCCCGATGTCCACCTGGACGCCCGCCGCGACCCCGACCGGCGCCGGGCCATGGAAGTGGGCCGCCGTGGCGTCGCCCGACAGATCGGCGAAGCTGATCTCCCAGCTCATCTCCAGCAGGTCGGTGTCGATCGTCACCTGACCGAATCCGCTGCCGGCGCTCATCACCGGCGGGACCGTCTGGTCCGCGCCGATCGCGAACTCGAACTGCAGGATCTCGGCGCTGGCCCCGGCGCCGACGAACAGGGCCGCCGCGGCGGCCGCCAGGCCACGAATGCTCATCAAACTCCTGCTCATTGCTCCCTCTTTCTCAGTTGGCGGTATCTCTCTCGGCCGCCCGCGCGGCGCAACTTCCTGCACAGCATACCCATCCAGGCCGGTTCGTCACCCAAAATGCCCTTCATGAGGGGATTTTGAGGTTCGCCAAAGGTGGCTATCGGGGCTCCCGACGCCCGGGCAGCCTTACCGGCCTCTTCCTACTATCCGCCGACCTGCCGACGGAGACCCCCATGACCATCGCGACGGCCACTCCCGACACCGATATCGCCGCAGCCCTCGGCGCCGAAGCGGACAATCTGCTCGGCTACCAGTGCCGGGCCATCCCCAAGAGCCACCTGCGCCTGCCGGGCCCCGACTTCGTCGACCGGGTCGTGGCCCAGTCGGACCGCTCCCCGGCGGTCCTGCGCAACTACCAGACCATCCTCAATTCCGGCCGGCTCGCCGGCAGCGGCTATGTCAGCATTCTGCCCGTGGACCAGGGCGTCGAGCACTCCGCCGGCGCCAGCTTCGCCCCGAATCCGGCCTACTTCGACCCCGCCAACATCGTTGAACTGGCCATCGAGGGCGGCTGCAACGCCGTCGCCTCGACGGTGGGGGTACTCGGGGCCGTGGCGCACAAGTACGCCCACCGCATCCCCTTCCTGGTGAAGCTGAATCACAACGAACTGCTGACCTACCCGAATCAGTACGACCAGACCCGCTACGGCTCGGTCAAACAGGCCTTCGAGATGGGCGCGGTGGCGGTGGGGGCGACCATCTACTTCGGCTCCGAGGAGTCCAGGCGTCAGCTCGACGAGGTCTCCGAGTGGTTCGAGATGGCCCACGACCTCGGCTTGGTCACCGTGCTCTGGTGCTACACCCGCAACGACGCCTTCAAGGTCAAGGACAACGGCAAGGCGACCGACTACCACGCCGCGGCCGACCTCACCGGCCAGGCCAACCACCTCGGCGTGACCATCCAGGCCGACATCATCAAGCAGAAGCTGCCGACCAACAACGGCGGCTACGCCGCCCTGAACATGGGCTCATCCAGCTACGGCAAGTTCGACACGCGGATCTACACCGACCTCGCCGGCAGCGACGCCTCCGGCGCCGGTGGCCACCCGATCGACCTGTGCCGCTACCAGATCGCCAACTGCTACATGGGCCGCTCGCCGCTGATCAACTCCGGCGGCGAGAGCAAGGGCGCCAGCGATCTGACCGACGCCGTCCGCACCGCCGTGATCAACAAGCGGGCCGGCGGCATGGGCCTGATCAGCGGGCGCAAGGCCTTCCAGCGTCCCATGAACGAGGGCGTCAAGCTGCTCAACGCGATCCAGGATGTGTACCTGGACGAGCGGGTGACGGTCGCCTGAGTACCCCCTGACTCCGTCGGCCTCTGGGTACCCCCCCCCACTCCGTGGGGGGCTCCTGCCGGCGCTGCCGCTCCTCCAGACCCAATACACGACCGGAGTGCTGTCAGAAGTCGGTCAGCGTCCGCGGGCGCATGGCGATGCGCAGCGCGTTGACGATCACCAGCACATCGATCAGTTCCTGCGTCACGGCGCCGGCGACCGGCGGCAGGTAGCCCGCGCCCGCAACCAGCATGCCCCCGACGCTCAGCGCCATGCCGCCGACGGCGCTCTGCAGCGCGATCCGCCGCATCCGCGCGCTGATGTGCAGCAGCTCATCGACGCGCCCCAGTGAGCTGTCGAGGATGACAGCGCCGGCCGCCTCCACCGTGATGTCGCTCTCGGTCCCCATCGCCACGCCCACGGTCGCGGTCATCAGCGCCGGCGCATCGTTGATGCCATCGCCGACGAAGATCGTCGGGCCCTCGGCGTTCTGCCGGCGCACGATCTCGACCTTCTGCTCGGGGCTCTGCCCGGCGTAGATGCGATCGATGCCGACCTGGCCGGCGAGGTAGCTGACCTCGGATTCGCGGTCGCCGGAGACCAGCAGCACGTTTCGGATGCCGTGCCGGCCATCCAGATGCTCGATGAACGAGCGGCTCTCCGTGCGCGGGGCGTCGCGGAACTGGTACCACGCCGCGAAGGCGCCATCGATCATCAGGATGCACTCGAGCCCACCTTTGCGCGCCGGGACGATGTCCGCGGCCTGCGGCTGCTCGGCCAGCAGGCGCGACCGGCTGGTGATGCGCACGGCGCGATCGGCGATGTGCCCGCGCAGGCCCTCCCCCGGCGGCTCGCTGATGTTGGCGGCTTCGCGCAGCGCCAGGCCGCGCTGACGGGCCGCCTCCAGCACTGCGCCGGCCAGCGGGTGCTTGGAGTACTGCTCCAGGCTCGCGGCAAGGGACAGCGCCTCGTCGGCATCGACGCCCGCTGCGCAGGCCTCTTCGATCAGCTTCGGCTTGCCGTAGGTCAGCGTGCCGGTCTTGTCGAGAATCATGGTGCGGCAGGAGCCAATCCGCTCCAGCACGATCGGGTCGCGGATGATGATCGACCGCTTCGCCGCCAGAGAGATCGAGCCGATGATCGCCACCGGGATCGCAATCAGCAGCGGGCAGGGTGTGGCCACCACCAGCACGGCGAGAAACCGCACCGGATCGCCGCTGATCGCCCACGCCGCCCCCGCCAGCACGAGGGCGATCGGCGTGTAGAAGGCCCCCAGGCGATCGGCCAGCCGGCGCATCTGCGGCCGCTGCTGCTGCGACTGCTCCATCACCTCCATGATCTTGGCGTACCGCGAATCCACCGGGCGCTTCGTCGCCCGGATGGTCAGGGCCGATTCGCCGTTGATGGCGCCGGACAGCACCGCCGCTCCGGGCGTCTTGGACATGATGTACGGCTCGCCGGTCAGGTACGACTCATCCATCGAGCCGTGGCCCTCGATGACTGTCCCATCCGCCGGGCAGACTTCGTGCGGCAGGATCACCAGGATGTCGCCGATCTGCACGCTGTCCAGTTCGATGTCCTCGAGGGCAGCCTTGTTCTTCCGGTGGGCGGTCGTCGGCATGCGCCGCGCCAGCGCCTCCAGCACCGACGAGGCGCTGCGCACCGCGAAGTGTTCCAGGGCCCCGCCGCCCGAGAGCATCAGCACGACCAGCGTGCCGGCCAGGTACTCGCCCAGAATCGCGGCCGTGACGATGGAGATCCCCGCCAGCAGGTCCGCCCCGAACTCAAGCCGCACCACGTGCGAGGCCAGTTCCCACACCAGTGGGACACCGCCGAGAACAAGTGCGATGTAAAGGGGGATGTTCGCCGACTCGGCCCCCGCCAGCCGCAGCGCAAGGTGAACGATGATGGCGACGATCGCGAGCATCGCGATCATCGCGTTTCTGCTCAGGAGCGCGGCCCGGACACGTCGCTGAGGGCTCTGGCTCATCAGGTCCGCAATCGTAGCAGTCGGCGCACCGGTCGCCCGAAGCTGGTACCCTGAAGCCGCCATCTGCTGTCGAGAGTTTCATGCCAGGATCACACCCTGACGCTCCGTGGTTCTGCCACCGCTGCGGCGCCGAACTGACCCGCGGGGACGGCTCGCTGTACATCGTCCGCATCGAGGCGTTTGCGGATCCGGAGGTGATCCTCCCGGAGGCGCCCGAAGACCCGCAGGCGGAGATGGAGCGGCTCATCGAAGAGGTTGCCAGCCGCAGCGAGGCGGAACTGATGGACGATGTCTACCGGCGGATGACAATGACCCTGTGCGCGCTGTGCTATCGGCAGTGGATCGAGAATCCGGCGGGCGGCTGACCGGCGCGCACCCTACGCTCCGCCATGCGATCGACCGATGTTGCCGTGATCGGCGCCGGGCCCATCGGCGTGGAACTTGCCTGCGCCGTCAAGCGCGCCGGAGTGGACTACCTGCACCTCGAAGCCAAGCAGGTCGGCGCCACGCTCATGTGGTGGGCGCCCGGCACCCGCTTCTTCAGCAGCCCGGAGCGGCTCGCCCTCGCCGGCATCCCGCTGGTCACCGCCGACCAGGCCAAGGCGACCGGCGAGGAGTACCTCGCCTATCTGCGTCAGGTCGTCCTCGCCCACGATCTGCCGATTCAGCGATACACGCGCGTGGAGGAGATCACGCGCGACGGGACCGAGTACGAACTTGCCACCCGCCGCGAGGGCTCGCCCCGCATCGAGCCGATCCGCGCAAAGCGCCTCGTTCTCGCCATCGGCAACATGCACGCCCCCCGCCTGATCGGCGTCCCCGGCGAGACCGACCGCCCGGATGTCAGCCATTACCTCGCCGACCCGCACACCTACTTCGGCCGGCGCCTGCTCATCGTCGGCGGCAAGAACTCGGCCGTCGAGGCGGCCATCCGCTGCTGGCGGGCCGGCGCCGAAGTGACGATGAGCTACCGCGCCGCCGCCTTCGATCCCGACCGCATCAAGTACTGGCTGCTGCCGGAACTGGAGTGGCTGATCTCAAAGGGCAGGATCCGCTTCCTGCCGCGAACGGCGCCGGTGGCCTTCGAGGATGGCGCTGCGCTGCTCGCCCCGCTGGATGACACCGGCGCTCCGGCCGGCGATCCCATCCGCCACGAGTGCGACTTCACGCTGCTGCTGACCGGCTACGTCCAGGACCAGACGCTCTTCGATCAGCTCGACCTCAAGCGCATCGGCGACGAGCGCAAGCCGGTGGTCGATCCGCAGACGATGGAGACCTCCAGCCCCGGCGTGTACGTGGCCGGAACCGCCTCCGGCGGCAGCCAGCGCCGTGCCCGGGTCTTCATCGAGACCAGCCACGTGCACGTGGACCGCATCGTCGCCGCCCTGACCGGGGCGCCCGCGCCCGCCGCGGCAGCCGACGAACATGCCGCCCTGCCGGAATCCTGACTCCGCGCCTGCGCGCCCGAACGCGAACATATGATCCGGCGTGACCGACCAGCCCCGTCAGGACGCCCCGCAAGGACCGCCCGCGTTCCCCGAGCAGAACGCCGACGGCGTGGACCTGACCCTCATCCGCGAGAACCTGAAGCTCACCCCCCTGGAGCGCGTGCGCAAGGCCGAGCGGCTGCGGCGTGCGCAGCAGGCGGCCAGCCCGGCGCCTTCGACGGAATCCGCTTGCGAGGCGCCCCCGAAGCCGCAGCCATCGCCGCACTTCCCGGAGCAAGATGTCCGAGGCGTCGATCTCTCACTCATTCGGGAGAACCTGAAGCTGCCACCCGTGGAGCGCATCCGCCGCGGCGAGCGCGGCCGGCAGCAGGCCCTTCGCCTCCTCGAGATCGGACGACAGCATCGTGAGCGACGCAGCCACTCCGCTTGAGATCTTCGTCGAGACGTTCCACCGCCATCGCGTGGACTTCATGATCATCGGCGGGCAGGCGGCGCTTCTGCACGGCTCACCGAACGTCACATACGACACCGACCTCTGCTACCGGCGCACCGAGGAGAATCTCCAGCGCCTGGCGGATGCCCTGCATGAACTGAAGCCGACGCTCCGCGGCGCTCCGCAAGACCTGCCGTTCCGCCTCGACGCCCGCTCGCTGGCCCTCGGCGCGAATTTCACGTTCGAGACCACGCAGGGACCTCTCGACCTGCTTGGCTGGGTCGAGCCGATCGGAACCTATGACGACCTGATCGACAACGCCGAGTTCTACGACATCAACGGCATACCGACCGCAACAATCGCGCTCGACGATCTCATCCGCATCAAGCAGCACATCCGCCGGCAGAAGGATGTGGCCGCCCTTGACGAACTCCTGGCCATCCGCGACGAGAGGTCTAAGGCTCACGGTGGAGAGAGCGCTTGACCGGGAACGGCCCCGCCGCGGACCAGCCCAACGCAATCACGACCTGTCCGCGCTGCGCGTATGACCTCGCAGGGCTGAACGTAGCGAAGTGCCCCGAGTGCGGAGCAGACGTCGCCGCCGAATTCCAGCGCCGCGGGGCGCCGAAGCGGGCCTGGCCGATCATCCTCGCATGGAGTCTGTGCTTTCTTGGCTGGGGGTGGGGCGCTCTTGCGATGCAGAGCTTGTACGCACACTACACGGGTTCGCCGGTCAGCGTCGATCCTGTCTGGATGTTGATTCACCTGGCCGCGGTGGTCTCGGCGGCCGGCTTGATCACGTCGCTGGTATTTCGACGCGGGTTGCGCACAGCTCCACTGGGCTGCTACTGGTCGTTGGCAACGCCCGGCTTCTTCCTGCTCACGATCTTCGGCATCATTCTCCTGCTCGTGCTCGCGGGATGAGGCGCCCTTCTCCGCGCACCTCCCTTACACCCCATAGATCGGCCGCAGCTTCCGCTCCAGATGCCGCAGCAGCGGTTCGGCGATCAGCGCCTTGCCCGTCAGCTTCTCGCACAGTTCCCCGGCCCGGTACTGCCTGCCGCAGGCGTGGATGTTCTCGTTCAGCCACTTGCGCAATTGCCCGAACTCGCCGCGGGCCATCTGCCCGGCCAGATCCGGGATCGCCCCGTTGATGGTCTCCCAGAACTGGGCGCAGTACAGGTTGCCGAGGCAGTAGGTCGGGAAGTACCCCATCAGCCCGAAGCTCCAGTGCACATCCTGCAGGCAGCCGCGCCGGTCATCGGGGACCTCGATCCCCAGGTACTTCTTGAACGTCTCGTTCCATGCGCCCGGTACATCCTTCGGCTGAAGCTGCCCGTTGAACAGGCCGCGCTCGATCTCGAATCGAAGCATGATGTGCAGGTTGTACGTCGCCTCATCCGCCTCAACGCGGATGTAGCTCGGCGCCGCCGTGTTCACCGAGCGGTAGATCTGCTCCGGGCTGAACTTCTTCAGTTCCGGCAACAACTCACTCGCCTTCGGGTGCAGCCAGTTCCAGAACTCCAGGCTCCGCCCCACGAAGTTCTCCCACATGCGGCTCTGGCTCTCGTGGATGCCCAGCGAGATCGCCTGCGTCAGCGGCGTGCCGTACAGCTCGATGTCGCCATCGGTGGCGTCCTTCGGGATGCCCTGCTCGTAGATGCCGTGCCCGCCCTCGTGCATGGTGCCGTACAGGGCGTCGGTGAACTTCTCCTCGCGGTAGCGCGTCGTCAGGCGCGTGTCGCCCGGCGCCATGCCCTCGCAGAACGGGTGCGTCGTGACATCCAGCCGGCCCGCCTCCAGGTCGAAGCCCATGGCGCCAAGCACATACTCACCGAGATTGTGCTGGTCCGCCTCCGGGGCATTGATCTGCTTGGGCGCCTCGTCCGGCCCCTTGCCGGCGCCCAGGTCCTTCAGCAGCGCCGCCAGTTTCTCGCCCAGCGGCGTGAAGATCGCCTCGATCTCGCGGGCTGTCGCCCCCGGCTCGTACTCGTTGAGCAGGGCGTCGTACGGCTCGCCCCCCTTCGGCGTGCCGTAGCACTCCGCCTTGCGCCGCGCCAGGGCCGTCATCTTCTCCAGCCAGGGCGCGAACATGGCGAAGTCGCTCTTCTGGCGCGCCTCCTTCCACACCTGCTGCGCCTTGCTGCCGGTGCGAGCCAATTCGGCCACGAGGTCCGATGGCAGCTTCGTCGCCAGGTCGTAATCGCGCCGCAGTTCGCGAACATTGGCCGCGCGACGCGGATCCGCCATCAGCCCGCGATCCTGTTCACATGCGCTGATCAGCTCGCCGAACTCGGCGCTGGTCGCCCGCTCGTGGTGCAGCTCCGCCAGCAGCGCCGACTCCTCGGCCCGGAAGGGCGCCGCCTTCTGCGGCATGTACGTCTCCTGGTCCCAGTTGACCAGCGCATGGATGGACCCCAGCGTCCCCGTCCGGCGGGCGTGGGCGCACAGCTTCGGGTAGGTCTCGTTCATGGCCCATCGTAGCGAAACGCCACCGCCGAGCCCCTGCGTCCCGCCGCCGCCGCCGGCGCGTCGGGCGCCCGCCCGGCCCGCCCGAATTCCCTCGCGCTGACCGAATCCGGGCCCCGGGCCGGGTCGAACCCTCGCCCGGGCGCGGGGTCGCGCCCACATTCCACAACAGGAGAGCACAGCATGAGAGTCCTCGCATCGGTCCTTGCCGCACTCACCCTGGCTGTGGCCGTCGCCCCGGCCGGCGCCGCCCCACACCGCCTCACCCTGGCCGAGATCGTCGCCCGCAGCGGCGGCGACTTCGACGACAACCCCGTCGACTTCGACCTGCTGCTGACGGCCCTCAAGGCCGCCGACCTGGTCGGCCCGCTGGCGGATCCCGCCGCCGAACTCACCGTCTTCGGACCGCCCGACTTCGCCTTCGTCACCCTGGCCCGCGACCTCGGCTACACCGGCTATGACGAGGCCGGCGCCTGGACATTCCTCGTCGACACGCTCACCGTCCTCGGCGGCGGTGACCCGATCCCGGTGCTTACCGACGTCCTGCTCTACCACGTCGTCGATGGCAAGGCCTACGCCCGCGACCTGATCCTCGCGACCATCTTCCGCAAGACCATCCCGACGCTGCAGGGCGGCGTCATCACCCCCTTCTTCTTCTTCCTTGGCGATGCCGAGCCGGATCTGGATGACCCGGTCGTGCTCTTCCCCAACATCCGCGCTTCGAACGGTGTGCTGCACGTCATCTCCGGCGTACTGATCCCGGTCGATCTTCCTTGACCGTCACTGACAGCGCGACGCCGCGCCCCCAGGCGCGCGCTTGCTCAAGCCGGGTCGCCTGCGGGCGGCCCGGCTTCTTTGTGAACGTCGCCCGGAGCGCCGCCGGCCGTGCGTTCGGCCGGCGCAGTTTCGCGCCGCGAGCGCCGAGGCCCACGCTGAGGCCGGATCGGATACGATGGCCCCGATCCGGGGAGCCTTCATGAGACGTTGCATCGTGGTGTTCATCGCCGCCGCGGCAGCCTTGCCCGGCTGCAAGCAGCCCAACGAATTCCAGCCGCCGCCGCCGCCCGAGGTCGAGTTTGCCCCGCCGATCGTGCGGGAGGCGACCTGGTACTTCGAACTGCCTGGCCGGCTGGAGGCCTCCAAGACGGTCGAGATTCGCGCGCGCGTCCGCGGCACGCTCGAAGAGGCGACTTTCGACGAAGGGCAGGTGGTCGAAGCCGGGCAGATCCTCTACCGGATCGAGCGCGAGCCGTATCAAGCGGCCGTCGCCGCCGCCGAGGCGGACCTGGCCCGGGCGAGGGCAAACCGGGACCTGGCCCAGAACAACCTCGACCGCACCCGCAAGGCCTTCGACGCGGGGGCCGCCAACGACTTTGAGGTCGAGGTGGCCGAGAGTCAACTCGCCGAGCAGGAAGCGATCGTGCTGGGCGCGCAGGCGGCTCTGGACCGAGCCAACATCGACCTGGGCTACACCACGATCACTGCGCCCATGACCGGGCGCATCAGCCGCACTTATGTGGATCTCGGCAACCTCGTCGGCGGCGCCGAGGCCACGCTGCTGACCACCATCGTCGCCGACGATCCCATGTTCGGCTACTTCCAGGTTCCCGAGCGTGTGCTCCTGCAGTATCTGGAGCAGCGCGAGGCGAATCGCAGAAAGGCCGAGTCGGCGCTGTTGCGCCTCGCTGATGGCAGCGACTACCCGCATCCCGGCACGCCGGACTTCGCCGATACCCGACTCGATCCCGAGAGCGGCTCGGTCGAGATTCGCGTCAGCTTTCCCAATCCCGATGGCAGGCTCATCTCCGGACTGTTCGCCCGTGCCCGCGTGCCGCAGGCCCTCGGCGAGAGTGTGCTCGTACCCGAGGTTGCAATTCAGCGCGACATCGTCGGCCCGTTCCTGCTCGTGATCGGCCCGGATGATCGCGTCGAGCGGCGCTCGGTTGAACTCGGGCCGCTGCTGGAAGAACTGCGGGTCATCGCCTCCGGCCTCGAGCCGGACGACCGTGTGGTGGTGGCCGGGCTCCAGCGGGCCCGTCCGGGCGCCGTGGTCAGGCCGGTTCCCGCAGCCGGCGACGACCGAGAGGCGTCTCCCGAGCCGCCGCCGGCCCCGCCCGCCGCCGGATCCGCTGGCGGGGAGGGCTGAGCGCATGTTCAGCCGGATCTTCATCCACCGGCCGATCTTCGCATCGGTCATCTCGATCGTCATCACGCTGGTGGGGGCCCTTGCCCTGCTGGCCCTGCCCATCGCCCGGTACCCGGAGGTGGCGCCGCCGACGGTGCAGGTCAGCGCCAATTACCCCGGCGCCAACGCCGAGACGGTGGCCGAGACCGTCGCGGCGCCCATCGAGCGCGAGGTCAACGGCGTCGAGGGCATGGCCTACATGACCAGCGTCAGCGCCGCCGACGGCTCCATGACGCTGACGGTCACCTTCGAGGTCGGAACCGACATCGACATGGCCAACGTGCTGGTGCAGAACCGGGTGGCCATCGCCCAGCCCCGCCTGCCGCCGGAGGTCACGCGCCAGGGCGTCACGGTCAAGAAGAAGGCCAGCGACACCACGCTGTTCCTCGCGCTGACATCACCGGAAGGCAGCCGCGACGCGGTCTTCCTGTCCAACTACGCCACGCTCTTCCTCAAGGATGAACTGGCCCGCATCGACGGCGTCGGCGACGTCTTCATCTACGGCGTCGGCGACTACTCCATGCGGATCTGGCTCGATCCCGACAGGCTGCTGGCCGTCGGCCTCACGACCAACGACGTCGTCAACGCCATCCGCGAGCAGAACGTTCAGGTGGCCGCCGGCCAGATCGGCGCTCCCCCGGCGCCGGATGGGACCGCCTTCCAGTTCACCATCAACACGCGGGGCCGGCTTGCGGATCCCGAGGGATTCGAGAGCATCATCGTCCGCTCCGGCGACCGCGGCCGGATCGTGCGCGTGCGCGATGTCGGGCGGGTCGAGATCGGCTCGCAGACCTACAACGTCTACTCGCAGCTCAACGGCAAGCCGGCCGCGACGCTGGCGATCTCGCAGCTCCCCGGCGCCAACGCCATCGACATCGTCGACAACGTGCGCCGCAAGCTCGATGAGCTGGCAGAGAACTTCCCCGATGATGTCGCCTACGAGGTCCCCTACGACGCCACGCTCGTGATCCGCGCCTCGATCGACGAGGTGATCACCACGCTCTTCATCACGCTCGTGCTCGTCGTGCTGACGGTGTACATCTTCCTGCAGAGCGTCCGCGCCACGCTCATTCCCGCCCTGACGATCCCGGTGTCCCTGGTCGGAACCTTCGCGGTCATGGCGGCGCTGGGCTACTCCATCAACCTGCTGACGCTGTTCGGCCTCGTGCTGGTCATCGGCATCGTCGTCGATGACGCCATCGTCGTCGTCGAGAACGTCACCCGCCACCTCGATGAGGGCGAAACCGACCCGAAGAAGGCGACCGAGAAGGCCATGGCCGAGGTCACCGGTCCGGTCATCGCGACCACGCTCGTGCTGCTGGCGGTCTTCGTGCCCACCATCTTCCTCGGGGGCATCACCGGCCAGCTCTTCCGCCAGTTCGCCATCACGATCTCCATCGCGACCGTCTTCAGCTCCATCAACGCCCTGACGCTCAGCCCGGCCCTCTGCGGCGTGCTGCTGCGCCCCACGACCAAGCGGCCGCTGCTGCCGTTTCGCATCTTCAACAGCGCGCTGGACTGGACCACCCGCGGCTACCTCGGCATCGTCCGAGGCGCGGTGCGCCTGGCCGCCGTCGGCGTCGTCGTCTTCATGGGCGTCGTCGTCGGCGCCATCTGGCTGTTCGGGCAGATCCCCAGCGCCTTCATCCCCTTCGAAGATGAAGGCTGGATGATGGTCAACGTCCGCCTCCCCGATGGCGCCTCGCTGCAGCGCACCGAGCAGACGCTCGAGGGCGTCACCAGGACGCTGGGAGAGATCCCCGGCGTCGCCGACGTGCTCACCATCGGCGGCTACTCGCTGCTCGATGGCGCCATGTCCTCCAATGCCGGCTCCTTCATCGTCACGCTCGAGCCCTGGGACCAGCGCCCGGCCAGCGAGCACCAGTTCGCGATCCTCGCGCAGATCAGCGAGAAGCTCGCCGATGTGCGCACGGCCGTCGCCGTGGCCTTCCCGCCCCCATCCCTTCCCGGCCTGGGCATGGCCGGCGGCTTCTCGATGCAGATCCAGGACCGCGGCGCCCTCGGCCTGCCCGCGCTGGAGCAGGTCGCCCGTGAGTTTGTCGAGGATGGCGAGACGCAGTCCGCTCTCACCGGTCTCTATACCGGCTTCAGCACGCGCACGCCGCAGCTCTTCATCGATATCGACCGCGACCAGGTCAAGTCGATGGGCATCCCGCTGCAGGAGGTCTTCGACACGCTGCAGGCGTACCTCGGCTCGGCGTATGTCAACGATTTCACCTACTTCAACCGCACCTACCAGGTGAAGGTCCAGGCGGATGCCGCCTTCCGCGCCACCCCCGAGGACATCGAGAAGCTCGAAGTGCGCGGCCCGAGCGGCCGCATGATCCCGCTGGGCACGTTCGTCTCGGTCGAGCACATCCTCGGACCGCAGATCGTCACCCGCCACAACGTCTATCCGGCCGCCAAGGTGAGCGGGCGCACGACCATGGGCACAAGCTCGGGCGAGGGCATGGAGGTGCTCAGCTCCATGGCCCGCCAGAAGCTCCCGCCAGCCATGGGGTACGCCTGGACCGACATGAGCTATCAGGAGGCCGCCGCGGCCGGCG
>JBICIE010000135.1:0-3942 GCA_043101635.1 Phycisphaerales bacterium JB039
ACAGCGTACCACGACACACGCAAGGTGAGAGCCATGGGAGAACGACCTCGGCTTTCCTCTATGCCTCAGTTCCTCCGCCGGCCGGCCGCCAGACACGACGGCCATCGACCCACGCGCGGCGGGGCGCCGGGACGGCCCAGAGTACCGACAGATCCTCAGTCTTGCAAGGCCAATGTCTGGTCGCCCGGGCTGACGGGGCGCCCCGCTGCGGATCGTCGCGGCGCCCTACGAGAACCCTACGGGCAGCCCATCGCAAACTCGTTCTGGAAGCACAGGAAGTCGAAGAAGTCCAGCACGCCCGTGCCGTCGCAGTCTGCTGCGGGGTCGCCCACGGCGAACTGGTTCTGGAAGCAGAGGAAATCGAAGAAGTCCAGCACGCCCGAGCCGTCGCAATCGGCCTTGCAGGGGGCGTCCCCCCCGGCGCCGGGCCAGAAGCCTCCGGTCAGGGCGAAGTCGCCGCCGGTCATCGGGCCGGCCGCCGGGCCGGCGTCCCACTGGCCGATCGTCCCGTGGAGGGTGAAGCCGCCCCCGGTCGAGGTCCCTCCACCCGAGTCGATGGTGTGCCAGGACAAATCGAACGGCTGTGCCGCGGCAGGGGCGACGAGGCCGGCGATCGAGAGCAGGGCTGTCAAGCTAGAGAACTTCATCTTGGTCTCCAAACCCCGAGTCCGGGGCAATGTACCAGACTCCGCCGCCCGCGCCAAGGGGGTCCCGATTCCGGGGGCTAGGGCAGGGGCGTCTCCACGGTGTAGGTGATGCGGACTGCATACAGGTCAAGCTGCCCGGCGAGATCGGCGCCGATGAAACTCGCCGACAGGTAGTAGGTATTGCTGAAGTTGTCGACCGTTGGGGCCGTGATCGTCTTTGTCGTGATTACCTGCCCGCCCGATGTCCCGGAGCTTGTGACGACTGCCATTGTTTCGGACGACGAGAGTTCCGGCGTGGCATTGAACGGCTTGCGAATGAGGAAGACCGAGAGGCTGGCCGTGACCGAGTCCTGCACCTGAGCGCTGAGCTCGGTGATCACGGCGCCATGCGGCAGGTGGAGCGGCGCAACTGCCGCTCCACCAAGTTCGCTTGTCCGCGAGAGGGCTATGCCTCCCGCCGCGGACGCCAGGCGCGTCCGATTGAGATCCTCGAACGCCGCCGGCGAGATGGTGACCGCCCGCAGTGTCGGCGAGATCGCGATATCTCCCTTGAATCGTGACGAGCCGATCACATCCAGCGCCAGCGCGCCCGGCCGGTCGACCTGCAGCCCGCCGTCGATCTCGGTGTTGCCGATCACGTGCAGGGCCTCCTGCGGCGACTCGTTATTGATCCCGACGCGCCCGTTGATATCGGCCGTCAGGATGTTGCCGTTGTCCACCTCCAGGTGCACCTTGCGGCCGATCGGATCGATCACCATCCCGTCGTTGTTGTCGTGCGCTACCTCGATCAGGCCCGACTTGCTGAAGAAGACGCTGTCGTCAAACCGGCCCATCATGCCCACGTGCAGCGTGTTGGAAAACGGGTTCTGCTGGCCGATGCCCACGGCCCGCTCCTTGACCGTGACCATCTCGCTGCCGTCCGACATGAGCGTCGCTGTGACGTTGGCGGGATCGATGCGCAGCCCCGTCTCCGTCGTATCGTGCACGATCTGGTACTCCCCCGGCACGGTGAACACCATGTCTCCCCCGAAGCGGCTCGGCCCCGCGACATCAAGCGTCGCCGCCGGTGCGCTCGTGCCGATACCGACGTTGCCGCCGGTGTAGAACGCGCTGGTTCCGCTCAGGCTCCACGGCTCGCCCGGAGGACCTTGCGGTCCCTGCGGCCCGACGGGGCCCGAATCACCCTGCGGGCCCGGGGGCCCGGGATCACCCCGATCGCCCTTGGGGCCGACGGGCCCAGGCTCGCCCCGGGGACCGGCAGGACCAGCGTCACCCTGTGGTCCGATCGGCCCCGTATCGCCTTGGGGGCCTGCGGGCCCGATCGGCCCCGGCTCACCCTGAATTCCTTGCGGACCGGCCGGACCGGGATCTCCCTGCGGTCCAGCCGGGCCTTCCGGTCCCTGGGGTCCCTCATTGCCATCGAGCGCAAACAGCGCCACCGGCGCCGGCCCGATGCGCTGCCGCGGCGACAGTGTCGTGAAGGTCCCTACCCCCGCCTCGCGCACGTCGATTTCCAGCCAGCGCGCTTCGGCGCCGAACGCGCCGGGCCCGAAGTCCAACTCGACGCTGAAGCGGCCCTCCGCCAGGGCCGCTCCAAGCAGTTCGAGCTGGGGACCGATCTGCGCGCCTGTCGCGGCGTCATCAAAAAGACGGAACCGCAGATCCACCGGACCGGCCGCCGCGGCGCCACCGGCGCGCAGCTCGCCCTGATAGGTGATCGCGGGGTCCACCGCCTGCGCCGCCGCAACTCCCTGCAGAGCGCCGATCACGGCTGCCAGCGCCCATCGGCGTCTGATTATCATGCGCATCGCGATCCTCCTACGGCAACGGCGCATCCACGGTGTACTGAAGGCGCACGCCGAACAAGCCCAGGTCCTGCGAAGGCGTCCCCGCCGGATAGGTCACGTTGACGTAATACAGGTAGCCAGCATTATCGACGACATGCGAAACGCCGGTCGTCCGCACCTGCGTGCCCACGCTGGCCGAACTCAGCGAAACGACCACCGACCGGCTCGGGCTGCTCGCGATCGAGATGCGCTCGAGATCGATTCTCAGATCGGTCGTGGAGGAACTGTCCCGGATGAGCGCACGGATCTCGGTGATTCGCGCTCCGTGCGGCAGTTCCACCGGGGCCGCGGCGTAGCGCGCCAGTCCCAGCGAGTTCTGGTTCCGCAGGTAAGGCCCGCCGCCGCTGAAGAACAGGTCCAGATCGCCCAGGTCCGGCTCCCAGACGAAGCCCGGCGCGCTGATGGACAAGTACCGCGTCGCTGCGGCGATCGTGACATCGCCATCGAACCGGGCCGTCCCATTAACGTGCAGATCAGCGGACGGCGATTCGACGCCGATGCCAACCCGCCCGTTATCGCGTCCAATGACCAAGTGCGGTCCGGCCGGCACGCCGCCGGCGACGCCGAACAGTTGAAACTGGTTCGCCGCCCCGTCATACCTGAGTATCGCGGCTTCACTGGCGGCCGGCTCGCCGCCGAGCACAAGCTGACCGGTCGAATTGGAGGTCGAAGGCGTGATGCGGGCCTCGGCCATTGAACCACCCTCGATGTGCAGCAGCGCGGCGGGCGAGGCCGTGCCGATGCCGACGCGTCCGGTATCCCGCTCGATCGTCATGTGCGGGCCGACCAGGCCCGTGGTGTTCTGGCCGAGGATCTGGAGGTCGTTCGATGCGCCGTCGTAGCGCAGGATCGCGCCCAGCGAGGCCGACGTGTTCTCCGTCAGTCGAAGCTGCGCCGAGGAGTCGGCAGCGCCCGGTGTGACGAGCAGTTCGCCGAGGGCCGTCCGCCCGCGCACGTGCACATCGGCGCCCGGCGCAACGCTGGTGGTTCCCACGCCAAGCGACCCGCCGGTGAACACCGCGTCGGCGCCGCTGAGGACGAACGGCGACGCTCCGACCGGTCCCTGCGGCCCGGCTGGTCCGACCGGGCCGATTGGCCCGACATCGCCTCGCGGCCCCGCCGGGCCCTGCAGCCCCTGCGGGCCCGGGTCTCCCTTCGGACCCTGGGGACCGATCGGTCCCGCCGGACCAATGGGACCCTCAGGGCCCTCCGGGCCGGGATCCCCCTGCGGCCCTTCGTTGCCATCGAGGGCGAAGAGCGCCACCGGCGCCGGCGCGATGCGCTGGCGCGGCGACAGCGTTGTGAACAAGCCGACGCCGGCCTCGCGCCCCTGGCTCTCGGTCGCCGGCACGCGCTTGACCGAGTGCACGCCGGCCTCGAAGCCCAGTTCGCTCCAGACGCCCTCGCCGCGGATGTTGACCACCGCCGCCCGCACGCCGCCGACGCCA
>JBICIE010000136.1:0-11568 GCA_043101635.1 Phycisphaerales bacterium JB039
CACACCACCGGTCACCCCCGTTGCATCGCCCTTCCGCGCGCTGTTCCCCCCGCCCCTCCCGCAACTCCCGGCCCCAGCCCGGACGCCCATCGCGCGCCTGATGCTCCGACTCCCGACGCCCGGACCCCGCCCCCCCGCTTCCGCCTCCCCGACCACGTCGACCGCGCCCGCCTCCTCTCCGGCTACCTCGAAGGCAAGACCCTCCCCGACCTCGCAGACGAACTCGACATCGCGCTCGAAGACCTCATCACCTGGTCCGAGCAGCCCCGCGCCCAGCGCCAGCTCGACCGCCTCTGCAAGTGCGACCAGCGCCGCTTCAAGCACGTGCAGGCCCGCGCTGCCATCAGCGCCGCCGCCGCGCTCGCCGAGATGGTCCGCCTCCCCCTCCACACCATCCGCCATCTTTCCATCCCCGCCGAACTCCGCAGCCAGGAGATCACCCTCAAGGCGGCCCTCGCCATCCTCAACCCCATCGAACGCGAGAAGGACTTCAAGCGCAAGCTCTCTCTCCGCCGCGCCATCGACGCACTCAAGTCCATCGCGAAGCCGATGTCGCCCCCGCGCCATCGGCGCCCCCCTGATCACGCAGCGCCCAGTGGGGCAGCATTCCATCCTGCCGGCGCAGCGCCCGGTGGGGCAGGATTCCATCCTGCCGACAGCGCGCCCAGCTCCGATCACCCGCGCCGCCCGAATCTCCGCGCGCGCCTCGGCGCCCTCACCGTCCCCCGAGTCCCGCCCGTCCCCCCCATCCCCGCCCCGCGCGCGCCCTCCGCGCCACTGACCTGCTCTGAGGGCGGCGCTCCCTCATCCACCACCCCCGACCGCCTCGACCCCGCCGAACGCCTCGCCCCCCTGCGCATCGGCGCCAGAACCGATCCCCGGGCCAACTCGCACACACCGCACCCTGCCCCCGCGTCCGAGCCCATGAAATGGGCAACGGCGCCGCACGCCCGGGCCGATGCGCACACCTCCATCACGTCCATCAAGTCCACCCCCGAGGCGCCACCCGCTCCCCGGCAGGTTGAAACCCTGCCCCACTCCCCGCCGCGCCACCAGGCCAGCCGCCCCCGCGACCTCCTCAACCGCGCCGGCGCCCTCCCGCGCGCGCCGTGACCGGGTACCCCCCACTCCGTGGGGGTGCTTCCTCCTGCCAGGCGTCTTCACAATGCGCGCACCGACAACCGCGCCCCACGCGCGGCGCTGTCGCTGCGCGCGCCGGCCGATCAGCTCACGCAGCGTCCATCAGCCGGTTGATCACCGCGTTGACGAACGCAAAGCGCGAACCGGCGAACGCCCCGCTCGCCTTCGCCGCGGCGTCCGCCCTGGCCCGCTCGATGTCCCCGGCGATTGCCCGCAGGCGCTCCGGCGCCTTGTCCTTCCACTGCTCCAGAATCACCTGCGCCATCTCCAGTTCGTGCTGGTCGAGCCACATGGCGCCGCAACTCTCGCAGCGATCGACGATCACCTGCGTGTCGCCGGCATAGTTCACCGTCGCCATCGGCTCATCGCACACCGGGCAGGGAAACAGCCGCCTGGACTCATGGTCGGGCACGCCCCGCAGCGGCTCATGGTCGCTGACGAGGCTCTTCCAGTCCGGGCCGAAGACCTCCTCCCGCTTGCGGATGATGTGGCCCAGGGCGTCGGCGGTGACCAGTTCGCCACCGCACGAGGCGCAGGTCTGGATCAGGGCCCCTTC
This sequence comes from Phycisphaerales bacterium JB039, assembly GCA_043101635.1. Classification (GTDB taxonomy): domain Bacteria; phylum Planctomycetota; class Phycisphaerae; order Phycisphaerales; family UBA1924; genus CAYMJK01. The sequence continues at coordinate 1,697 of JBICIE010000136.1, forward strand.
GTACTCGACGGGCGTCAGTTCGGTGTTGTCGATCGGACAGCGCATGATTTGACCTCCGTGCTTTGCCGTCTGATCGGCGCGACCGGAGGCCCGGTTGAGCAAAGACCGGAAATATCGCGGTGCGCGTTACTTGCGCAGTTCGATGTCCTGCGACGATCCCGTGCCGCCCGGCGCCCCGTCCGCCCCCAGAGACCGCAGCAGGAAGCCTGTCGCCGTCCGCTCGTACTCCACGCGGTTGCCGTACGGATCCAGCAGATCCTGCTCCCGCTGCAGGTACGGACCGTTCCACTTGCCGTCGTCACCCTCGGTGATGGCGTCCGCCGAGAGCAGCACATCCAGCCCCTCGTCCGCCGCCGGGTATCGCCCCATGTCGATCTCGAACATCGAGACGGCCTGGGAGATTGGATGCAGATCCGCCTTGGTCACCAGCGTCTGCGGGCGCAGCGTGAACGTCCCGGGCGTGCCCGCGGGGCCCGAGCCACTGGAGCCCGATTCCTCGCATGCGCCGAGGGCCAGGCAGGCGACGGCAAAGATGATGAGTCGGAGCGTCATGGCAGGATCCTCCTCGCGGTATGGTAGTGGCCGCAGCGGGATCCAGGAAAGGAGCAACCGATGAAACGGCGAGAGACAGCGGTGCTGGCGATCGTGGCGTGCGGCGGAGGACTGCTGGCGGGCCGGCTCTGGACGCCGGCGCCCGCGGTGGCGGCCGACGGAGCCGGCGGGCGCGAGCCGGCGCTCGTGGGCTTCCAGTTCGTGCCGGCGCGTCGGCAGGGCGAGCCCGATCTGCTGCTCAGGGCCTGGGACGATGGCGACTTCGAGTATCTCCCCGTGAGCCGCGACGGGCGCGATGAGGATCCGGTGCGCTGGCTCTGGACCGACACAAGCTGGCGCCTGATCTCGCAGTACACAGCGCCGTAGGCGCGTGCGCCTGCCGCTAGAATCGCCCGATGCTCAGGCGGCGGTACCAGGTGGTTGTCATCGGCGGAGGCCACGCGGGCCTGGAAGCCGCGTGGAGCGCCGCCAACCTGCTCGGCGAGACCGGCAGCGTTGCCCTGGTCACGCTCGATCCCGCGAAGATCGGCGTGATGAGCTGCAACCCGGCCATCGGCGGGCTCGCCAAGGGCCAGCTCGTGCGCGAAGTCGACGCCCTCGGCGGCCTGATGGGGCTGATCGCCGACGCCACCGGCATCCAGTTCCGCCTGCTCAACACCAGCAAGGGCCCGGCCGTCCACGGCCCGCGCTGCCAGAGCGACAAGCTGGGGTACGCCGCGACAGCTCGCGCGATGATCGCCGCGCGCCCGGAGATTGAAGTCATCGGCGGCGCCGTCGAGCAGATCGTGACGCGCAAAGGCGCGGTGTGCGCTGTCGGTATTCGCACGGGCGACGGCGAGCTGCGCCTGGAGGCGCCGGCCATCGTGCTGACGACCGGCACGTTCATGCGCGGGCTGATGCACACCGGCGAGCAGCGCGTCCCCGGGGGCCGGCGCGGCGAGGCCGCAGCCAGCGCAATCTCGGATGAGCTGCGCCGCCTCGGCTTCGAACTCGGCCGGCTCAAGACCGGCACCCCCCCGCGACTCCGCCGGGCGTCGCTCGACTGGGAGTCGCTGCCGCCTCAATGGGGCGATCCGCGGCCGCAGCCGTTCAGTGACCTGACCGGGTCCAGCGCCGCGGGCGCTGCCGGGCTGTGTGAGCCATTCCCGGCTCTGGAGCAGGTCGAGTGCCGCCAGACGCACACGACCCCCCATATTCACGAGCTCATCGGCCGCAATCTGCACCGGGCCCCGATGTACAGCGGCCAGATCGAGTCGGCCGGCCCCCGCTACTGCCCCTCGATCGAGGACAAGGTCGTGCGCTTCGCCCATCGCGACAGCCACGGCGTGTTCCTGGAACCCGAGTCGCTCGCGACCGACTGGATCTACTGCAACGGGATCTCGACAAGCCTGCCGGCGGATGTGCAGGAGGCGATCGTGCGCGCGATGCCCGGCTGCCAGCGCGCCGAGATTCTGCAGCTCGGCTACGCGGTCGAGTACGACATGGTCCGCCCGCACCAGATCACGGCGACGGGCATGACCAAGCTCGTCGACGGACTGTTCCTCGCCGGGCAGATCAACGGCACCAGCGGTTACGAGGAGGCGGCGGCTCAGGGCGCCGTCGCCGGGATCAACGCGGCCCGGGTTGCCCGCGCAGCCGAGCCGGTGACCCTCGGGCGCCACGAGGCGTACATCGGCGTGCTGATGGACGATCTGGTCACGCGTACGCCCGTCGAGCCGTATCGCATGTTCACGAGCCGCGCGGAGCATCGGCTGCTGCTGCGGGCCGACAACGCCGCGGAGCGTCTGACACCGGTCGCCGAGGCGCTGGGCCTGCTCGACTCGACCGATCTCGGGCGCACCCGCATCGGGCTCGCACGTGAGCGGCGCCGCGCGCTGGAGGCGCTGGATCGCTGGATCGACCGGGCGCGCGTCGATGGCGTTCCGCTGGACAAGGCCATGCGCCGGCCGGGCTTCGGCGCCGATGATCTGCGCCGGCTGCTGCGCTCAGAGCCGGAGCTGGCAGCGGCCCCGGCGCCCGTGCTCAATACCGCGCTGGCAAACCGCCAGTACGCCCCCATGATCGAGCGGCAGCAGGCCGAAATCCGGCGCCAGCAGGAACTGGAGCGCCGGCGCCTGCCGCGGACCATCCGCTACGACGTGCTGGCGGGTCTTCGCGCCGAGGCGGCCGAGGCGCTCGGGCGCTTTCGGCCGGAGACGTTCGGACAGGCGGCCCGGCTGGAGGGTGTGACGCCGGCCGACCTGACGCTGCTGGCGGTGCTGGTGGGCCGGGCCGGAGGCGCCGGCGCGCCGGCGTCTGAAGCGGCGGAGCCGGCGGCGTGATGGCGTTGACGCTGGCGGCTGGGGCGGAACTGCCACCGGAGGTTCGGGGCCTGCTGATCATCCTGGTCGCCGCGGCGCTGGTGAGCATGGTGATGTCGCGCTTCCGGCTGGCGGAGATCCCCGCCTATCTCGGCGCCGGCGTGATCATCGGGCCGCACGTGCTGGGCCTGCTGCCCAGCGAGGATTCGGTGGCGGCGGTGAAGGAGATGGCGCTGACCCTGCTGATGTTCGGGATCGGGCTGCACATGGACACCTCGTCGTTTCGCGGCGCGGCCCGCGCCCTGATGCTGGTCGGGGTCATCTCGACGGTCGTCAGCGCGGCGCTGTGCGCCGCCGGGGCGATGCTCTTCGGACTGGGCGCGCCGGCCGCCATCGCGGTGGGGATGGCCATGAGCATGTCCTCCACCGCCGTCGTGCTGCGCCTGCTGCACAAGCGGCGCGAGCTTGGGCGCATGTCGGGGCGCATCTGCTTCTCGACGCTGATCGTGCAGGATCTGCTCGTGGTGATCATGCTCGGCGCCCTGCCATCACTGGCCGGTGGCGGCGACGGCGCCGAGACCGGGGCCGGAGCGACGGGGCTGGTCTCGCGCGTGCTGATCGCGATCGGCGGGGTCGGGCTCATGCTCACGTTCGGCCGGTTCGCGCTGCCGGTCTTCCTGCGCGAGGCGGCCCGGGGCTCCACCGAAGTGCTGCTGGTGGCCTCCGCGGCGATCGCGCTGAGCGCGGCGGTGGCTGCCGGGGCCCTTGGGCTAAGCCCGGCCCTGGGCGGCTTCATCGCCGGGTTCATCCTCAGTTCGACACCCTTCCGCTATCACGTCGCGGGCCAACTCGGGTCGCTGCGCGATCTCTTCCTCGCCGTGTTCTTCACAGCCGTCGGACTGGCGGTCGATCCGATGGTGGTCCTGGCCAACCTCTGGGTGGTCGGCCTCGGGCTGGCGCTGATCCTGGGGATCAAGACGCTTGCGATCGCCATCTCGACATGGGCCGCCGGGCTGTCGCCGGTGATCGCCGCCACCTGCGGGCTCTATCTGGCCCAGGCGGGTGAGTTCTCGCTGGTCGTGCTGGATTCATCCCAGCAGATCGGACTCATCAGCGACAACACGTACGCGACGGTCGCGGCCATCGTCGTCGTGTCGCTGATGATCACGCCCGGGATGATCAACATCGCCCCGCGTCTCGCCGAGCGCCTCGCCGCATGGCCGGCTGCGCCATGGGCCGCCAGTTGCGCCCTGGGGACGGCCGAGCCGGGCGGCGGCCCGGCGCGCCGGGGGCAGGTGCTCATCGCGGGCTTCGGGCCGACGGGCCGGGCGCTGGCGGAGGGGCTGGACGCCGCGGATGTGCCCTACACGATCATCGAGATGAACCCGGCGACGGTCCGCATCCAGGAATCGCTCGGCCGGTCGGTGGTATACGGCGACGCCAGCAACGCCGAGGTGCTCGAGTCGGCCGGCATCCGCGACGCCGACGCCATCGTGCTGACGTTCCCGGATGACGAAGCGGCGCTGCGAGCGGTCCGCATGATCCGGTCCCTCGCGCCGGATGTGTTCATCGCAGCGCGGGTCGGCTATCTCTCGCGCGGGATGGCAGCGCGGTCGATGGGCGTGGACCACGTGGTCGTCGAGGAACTGGCCACGGCGGAGACGATCCAGCGGCAGGTGCTCGAGCTGCTGCGCAAACGGGCGGCGGACCACGGCGAGTCCGAGCCGACCGGCGCCGACGACCGGTCCTCAGGTTGATGGCCGTTGGCCAAGCATGCTGAGTTCGTCGCGGAGGATGGCGGCCAACTCGTAGTTCTCCTGCTGGACGGCCTCTTCCAGCCGCTTGCGCAGTTCGGCGGTCTGGCTGACGGGGAGGCGGGGCTGGAGGGCCTCCTTCATGCCGCGGAGGGTCTCGACCTCGGTGGACTGCTCGAACAGCTCCGGGGCGCCCTGGCGCTCGAAGTACTCCCGCAGGGCGTCGAGCCCCTCGTCCAGAGCCAGGGCGGCCGCCTTGGGCTCGCCGTCTTTGAGGGCCTGGCCAGCGATGGCCCGGGCCCGCATGAACAGGATGAAGGGACGGAATCGCTCCATGGACTGACGCTCGGGCTCGTCGGCAGCGTGCCGGGCGATGAGGTCGAGGGCCCGCAGGTTCCGGGTCGTGTCGCGGACGACGCCGTCGAAGTCCTCCAGCATGAAGAGGGCCACATATCGGTGGTAGTACTGCGTGGCCTCCTCGCGGATGGCGCGGCAGTCATCGGCCGATAACCCGAGGCTTGGCGGGTCCTCGTCGAAACCGACAGACCCGTCGACTTCCAGTTCGTCGGCGAGCTGCTCGAAGTGCTCGAGAAGGCTCTCGCAGCCGCTGGGTCGGGTTCCGTCAGGGCGGCCATCGACCCGCATCTGGAGGATCCCCAGATCGAGGCGGACCTGGACCCACGGCTCGCCATCCGGGTCGTGGACGACGCGGACGTTGAGCTTTCCGGGCTCGTGGGGCCAGTCCTTCAGGATTCGGGAAATGTCTTGTGTCATAGGGGGCCGCGACTTGCGTTCTGCCTGCTGAATCGTTAGCATACGGGCGGAGGATTGGAGAGCCCTCGGGTCGGGAGCCACGCCCAGGAGAGACAAGACACGGCTTCCGGCACAGATGATGCAGGTGGACTTGGCGAGGTAGTTTCCGGTCTTTCCAGCGTGAGCGATCTGCTCTTGTTCTGAAGGCGGTTTCCGCTTGGGTCGATGCAACCCCGGAGCAGGCGCTCACGAACAGGTGGAGGGTGGGCGACAATCGGATCGGCCAGGTGCGCCTGGAGGGCCTTGTCGCGAAAGGTGGGTAGGACAGTGAGTATTCGTTCAGCAGCCGTTTCGGCGGCCACTGGGGTCCGATCGGACCTGCAGCTCTACCTCAGCGAGATCAACAAGACGCCACTGCTCACTGCTGAGGAGGAGAGAGAGCTTGGCTGGGCAATCCGCAACGACAACTGCCCCGCTGCGCGGGAGCAGATGATCCGGGCCAATCTCCGGCTTGTCGTGTCGATTGCGAAGCACTACTCCAACCGGGGTCTGTCGCTGCCTGATCTCGTCGAGGAGGGCAATATCGGGCTTTTGCGCGCGGTCGAGGGCTTCGACCCGGCGCAGGGCGCCCGGTTCAGCACCTACGCCTCGTGGTGGATCAAGCAGGCCATCAAGCGAGCCCTGATCAATGCGACGCAGCCGATTCACGTGCCGGCGTACATGGTCGAGCTGATCGCGAAGTGGAAGGAAGCCTCGCGACGCCTCGAGTCGGAACTGGGCTATCCCCCGTCGGTCGAGGAGCTGGCCGAGGAAATGAACCTCCCGGCCCGCAAGATCCGCATCATCCGCCGGGCGGTGCGCGCCATGCGGACGCACTCGCAGTCTTCGGCGGGCCAGGATGGCGACCTGCTGGGGCTCGGCGAGATCGTGGCCGACACCCGCAACGGCAAGCCCGAGGACGGCGTGCTGGAGCACGAGGAGTTGTCGCTGCTGCGCCGGCTGATGGAATCGATCGACCAGCGCGAGGCCGCGATCTTGCGCCTGCGCTTCGGCCTGGACGGCACAGAGCCGCTCACGCTCAAGGAGATCGCCACGCAGGTCGGCCTCAGCCGGGAGCGGGTGCGCCAGATCGTCGATGAGGCGCTGACACGGCTCAACGAGCAGCTCAACGACGACCGCCCGACCCGTTTCTACCCCGAGAACCGGACCCGCAACGGAGAGGCGATGAGCCTGGAGCGGGCCAAGGCCCGGGCGGTGGCGGTCGCCTATCAGCGCCGGGCGTCGGCAGCGCAGTAGACGCTGCAGGCCGCGGCACGATCTACCATCGCCGATGCCCACAGCGCAGCGCGAGTACGTCCTCGGCGTCGATCAGCAGGAACTGGAGCGTCTGGGGACGCAGCACCGGCTGTGGGCGGACGCCGCGCATCGGCTGTGGATGCGGGCGCGGCTGCTGCCCGGGCAGACCGTGCTCGACATCGGCTGCGGGCCGGGCTACGCCGCGCTGGAGATGGCGCAGATCGTCGGCCCCTCAGGCCGAATCGTGGGCGTTGACGAATCGGCGGCGTTCGTGGCGCGGGCGCGGGAACAGGCCCACGGGCGCGGGCTGACCTGGCTGAGCGCCCACGAGGGCGATGTGCAGGACCTGCAGGCCGCGGTCTCTCTGGCGCCGGCCAGCGTCGACCTGGCGTACGCCCGCTGGGTGCTGTGCTTCGTGCCGGACCCGGGCGCCGTGCTGGATGGCGCGGGGCGCCTCCTCAAGCCGCAGGGGCGGATCGCGCTGCAGGACTACTTCAACTACGAGGGCATGCGGATGGCGCCGGAGCGGCCGGCCTTCAACCGCGTGCGCGACGCCGCCGCGGCAAGCTGGCGGGCCCGCGGCGGGGACCCCGATGTCATGGGACGCATGCCACGTCTGCTGCGCGAGCGCGGTTTCGCCATCGACAGCCTGGAAGTCGACCAGCGCATCGCCCGCCCGGGCCACCCGATGTGGGTCTGGCCCGAGGTGTTCTGGCGCAGTTTCGTACCGCGCCTGATCGCGGGAGGCTTCCTGTCGCAGGACGATGCGAACGCGTTCAGCGCCGAATGGGCCGAGGCGGCGGCCGATCCGGACACGTTCTTTCAGCTTCCGCCGGTGTACGAGATCGTGGCGCAGCGCAGGTAAGCGAACGCTGCCGGCCGCGAGGCTGCGCGCAGATCAGAGGTTCGGCTGCGGCGTCGTGCGCAGGTAGGGCTTGTGCTCGGTGAAGCCCTTGGGGAACTTCTTCTTCGCTTCCTCGTTGGTCACGGCTGGCACGATGATGCAGTCCTCGCCGTGCTTCCAGTTGGCCGGAGTCGCCACCTGGTACTTGGAGGTGAGCTGCAGCGAGTCGATGACGCGCAGGATCTCATCGAAGTTGCGTCCGGTGCTTGCCGGATAGGTCAGCGAGAGCTTGAGCTTCTTGTCCGGCCCGATGATGAAGACCGACCGCACGGTCATGGTGTCATCGGCGTTGGGATGGATCATGCCGTAGAGGTTGGCGACCTTGCGGTCCTTGTCGGCGATGAGCGGGAAGTTGAGCTTTGCGCCCTGGGTCTGTTCGATGTCGCGGGACCAGCCCTCGTGGTCGGCCAGGCCATCGACGCTGAGGCCGAGCACCTTGACGTTGCGCTTGTCGAACTCGCTCTTGAGCTTGGCGACGGCGCCGAGTTCGGTGGTGCAGACGGGCGTGAAGTCCTTGGGATGGCTGAACAGCACGGCCCAGGCGCCGTCGATGTAGTCGTGGAAGTGGATGGGCCCTGCGGTGGACTGCTGCGTGAAATCGGGGGCGGGATCGCCAAGCTGAATGCTCATTCCGGGTCTCCTTCTTGTGGCAGGCAAGCGTAGGAGACTCGGCGAGCGGCAGCGGCGTGCCGGATCGCCTACGGGCAGCCGGCGCTGAACTGGTTCTGGAAACAGAGGAAATCGAAGAACGTCAGCGATCCATCGCCATCGCAGTCGGCCCGCATGTCTCCGAAGGCGAACTGGTTCTGGAAGCAGAGGAAGTCGAAGAACGTGAGTTCGCCATCCCCGTCGCAGTCGGCGGGGCAGGGCGGCGCCGGCGGCAGCGGGCAGCCCCAGCGGGCGATGTGCTTGCTGTACACGCCGCCGGCGTAGTAGAAGAGGCCGCCGACGTAGAGGCCGCCCGGATTCGGCCCGGGGCCGTCTTCGTCGAAGACGGTCATTCCCCGGAGGCTGGTCCCCGCGCCGAAGCCGGTCACGCCGCCGCCGACATCGCGCCACCGCTCGCCGTCCCAGCTCGCGATGTTGTTGATTGGGGTCAGATCGGGAAGGATGTTGCAGGCGCCGCCGACGTACAGCCGCTCGCCCTTCGGACCCGCGCCATCCTCATCCCAGACGGCCATCGCCCTGATCACGCCGCCGCTGAGCCACCCCCCGACATCGGTCCAAGCCGCGCCGTCCCAGCGCCCGATCGTGCGCAGGGTGTAGGGCTCGCCGCCGGAGACGCTGTTGAACTGGCCGCCGGCGAACAGGGCCGGGCGCTTCGGCCCGGGGCCATCCTCGTCGAACACGCAGAGCGATTCAACCGTGTTGCCGAGGCCGGGGCCGACCGCCGTCCACTCGGCGCCATCCCAGCGAGCGATGTTCCAGGCCTCTTCGCCGCCGGCGGAGTTGAAACTGCCGGCGACGTAGAGCGCCGGGCCGCGCCCGTCGTCGAACACCGTCATCGCGAAGACGGTGACCCGCCCGGGCCCGGTCGAGGCGGCGAGACCGGCGCCGACTTTGCTCCACCGCTCGCCATCCCAGCGCGCCAGGCCATCGACTGGCACGCCGCCGGCTGCCTGGAACTTCCCGCCGACGAAGAGCGCCGGAGGCAGCGGCCCGGCGCCATCTTCATCGAAAAGCTGCGTCGCGAAGACGTACGAATTGATGATCCCCGGTTGTGTGACGCCGCCGCCGACATCGTGCCAGCGGGCGCCATCCCAGCGGGCGAGGCTGTTGACCGGAATGCCGCCCGCGGACTCGATCATCCGCCCGCCGACATACAGCCCGACCGGCACTTTCCCCGTCGACGGCGCGTGGGCGCGCACGTGGTGAACGCCGTAGTCAAGCCCGCCGAGACCCTCCCCGACCGGGGACGCCGCCCAGCCGTCCCACCGCACCACTCGTGGGGAGTAGACCCCGGCGATAGTGTCAAACCCTCCGCCCGGGAACAGCCGCGGTGGAGCACCGCCCGCTCCATCTTCATCAAACGTGCCGAAGTCGCGTACCTCCCAGCCGGCGCCGCCATTGAGTCCGGACCACACCGGCTCGCACTGCGCACTTACCCACAACGGCGTAAGAGTGATCGCGATTGTGGCAGATTTCCAGAGCATCGTTCGCCTCATCAGCTTGCACTGCATGCCGCGCGGGCGCCGCGCCCCCGCCAAGCAGCGCTCTCGCACGGCCGCCAGTCGTCGTGGACGGTCGCCGCATCGACCCGGCTATGAGCCAAGAGACCGCAAGAGACGCTCCCGGCTGCGGCAATGTGCCGGC
>JBICIE010000137.1:0-10944 GCA_043101635.1 Phycisphaerales bacterium JB039
TGGTGGCGACCGGCTGCGTGGACTCTTGGGTGTTCTCGGCGAACCAGGCTTAGTCGGCCAGTTGCGCTGGGTCATCGCCGAAGAAGTAAGCGGAATCGGCGCCGGCGCCGGCCGCGTGGATCCACTCCTCCGGCGTCGGCAGGCGATAGCGCCGGCCGGTCTTGAGGCTCAGCCACTCGCAGAAGCTCTCGGCGCCCTTGCGCGTCAGGCTGATCGCCGGATACCCGGCGTGCCCGAAGCCGCGGTCCGGCGGGATGTACGGCTTGCTCGGGCGGCTGACGGCGTCGATGCCCGATGCGCCCGGATCGGCGCCGTTCTCCGTCGCGCCGTCGGCTGGTTGATCCGCCGCCGCATCCTCCCCGCCGGCCTGCTCATCGTGCGCCGTGTCCAGTTCGTAGACGAAGACGTCGTACATGTCCCAGGTCGTCTCGGTGCGGGCCATCCAGAAGGGGCCGACCTCGACCTGTCTGGTCTCGCCGGTCTCGGGATCCTCGATCTCGACGGTCCCGGCGGGGATGGGGAGCATCTCGAAGGAGACGGTCGTGCCGGATATGGTCTCGGTGTAGGGCGTCAGGTCGCCCGCGCCGGAGGGCTGCTGCGCAAGACAGGGCATGGCCAGCGCGATTGCGCCGATCGCGGCCCACTTCGGAGATGTCATGGTTCGAACCATCTGCATGCTGTGCGTCACCCTCGCCTGCTCCCGCGCTGCTGCGAGCCAGCCTACCGCCCCGGCCCCGGATCCCAAGCGTTTCGAGTATACAAAGCTGATCATGGGCGTGGAGGCGCGGATCGTCCTCTACGCGGAATCCGAACCCCAGGCCCGGAACGCCGCCACCGCCGGCTTCCGGCGGATGGAGGCCCTGGACCGGGCCCTGAGCGACTACCGGCGCAACAGCGAGGTCAAGACGCTGGCGGCCATCGGCGCCGACGGGCCGACCCACGTCAGCGATGACCTGCTGGAGGCCCTGCGCCTTGGCGTGCAGGTCGCCGAGATCAGCGGCGGCGCCTTCGACCCGACGGTTGGTCCGCTCACGAGCCTCTGGCGGGAAGCGCGGCAGGCGGGCGAACTGCCCGATGCGCCGGCGCTGGAAGACGCGCGCCAGCGCACCGGCTACCGGCAGATCGAGTTTGGCCCGGGTGGGACGGTGCGCCTGGCCCGGCGCGGCATGGGGATCGACTTCGGCGGCCTCGGCAAGGGACTGGCGGCCCGCGAGGCGGTCGAGGCCATGGCCGGCGCCGGCGCCCGGTCGTGCCTGGTCGATCTGGGCGGGGACATTTGTGCCGGGGCAGCGCCGCCGGGGCGCGAAGGCTGGATGGTGCGGATCGACCCGGGCCGCGGCGAGCCGATTGATGTGACGCTGGCGAGCAGCGCCGTGGCGACCAGCGGCGATACCGAGCAGTTCATCGAGATCGATGGCGTGCGCTACTCGCACATCCTCGACCCGCGCACGGGGCTCGGACTGACGACGCACTGCTCGGTGACGGTGCTGGCCCGCGATGGGGCAATGGCGGACGCCCTTGCCTCGGCGGTCAGCGTGCTCGGGCCGAAGGAGGGGATCGCGCTGATCGAGCGCATGCCGGAAGCGGAAGCGATGGTGCGGATTGGCGAAGGCGACAAGGTCCGCAGCGTGCGCTCCAGCGGCTTTCCGGGCGACGGCGAGACGGCGATCGCGCACAACCGCCCGCCGGAGGGCTTCGGGGCGCTCTTCAACGGGCGCGACCTCGACGGGTGGAAGGGCTTCGCCGGCGATACGCCGGCGCGCTGGGCGCTGTCAGGCGCCGAGCTTGCCGCGGCACAGCGGGAGGCAGACGAGCGGATGCGCGCGCACTGGAGCGTCGCCGACGGGGTGCTGATGTTCGACGGGGGCGGGGAGAGTCTCGTCAGCGCGCGCAAGTACGGCGATTTCGAGTTGATCTGTGACTGGAAGATCGGCCCCGGCGGCGACAGCGGGATCTACCTCCGAGGCGTGCCGCAGGTGCAGATCTGGGACAACCCCGCCGGCAGCGGGGGGCTCTACAACAACCAGAAGAACCCGTCGCAGCCGCTGGTTGTGGCCGACAACCCTGTCGGCGCATGGAACCGCTTCGTGATCCGCATGATCGGCGAGCGCGTGACCGTGCATCTCAACGGCCATCTCGTCGTCGATGACGCGCCGCTGGAGAACTACTGGGACCGCTCCCGCCGGGTGTACGAGCGCGGCGAGATCGAACTGCAGGCTCACGGGGCGCCGCTGTGGTTCCGCAATATCTTCATCCGCGAGATCGAGGCGGAGCAGGCGGTCCCGAGTGACCCGTGACCGGTATTGCTGCCACGCGAAGAGGAGTCTTTACCACAGAGGCACAGAGAGAACAGAGATGAGAACAAGAAGGGCTCTGTCTGTCTCGCTGTGCCCTCTGTGCTCTGTGATGAAATCGCTTCGTCGTGTCTCGCTCTGCGCCGCTGTGGCACAACGGATCAGTCAGACAGGCGATCTTCAACATCCATGCTCGCGTGCAGCACGCGCTGGATGACGACCTCGGTGTCCGTGAAGGTGTAGAAAACGATGTGTTTGCCGAACAGCCGCGACCGGTACCCGGGGCGGATCGCTTCGCGGTCCTTGCCGGACTCGGGCCTGGTCGCGCACGCCCTTATGCCGGCATCAAGTTCATCCAGGTAGCGATCGGCCTGGGCGTCCCCGAACCGGTCGTGCGTCCAGAGCCAGATTTCCAGCAGGTCCACTTGCGCGCGTGCGCTGATGGCCAGCGCGCGCTTCACGATGCTGCGCGTCCCGCCGCATCGCGTCCGCGCCGCTTGATCGCGTCGATGTCGAGCGGGCCGGCCACGCCGCTCTGTTCACCTTCGATGAGCGCACGTCGCAGCGCCTCATGCCGCTGCTCATGCTCCTCCAGCAGCCGAAGGCCGGATCGGATCACGTCGGTGGCGTTCGCGTACCGCCCGGATTCGACCTGGGCGCTCACGAAGGCGTCGAAGTGGTCTCCGAGGATGAATGAGGTGTTCCTGGCCACGGTCGCCTCCTGAACTCGCGTCCCTCCACTATACCATATCATGGTATTGTGTCAAGGAGCCGAGAATGAGCATCACCCCACGTCAGGCCTGATGAAGATTCTGCCGAGGGCAACCGCGCTGAGGGCGGCAAGTCCGAGGATGAACACGGCAAACTGGCCCGGCCCGGCGGTCCCGGCAAACACCGGCCGGCCGGCGCCGGCAGCGGCCGCGAGCCCGAACACGAAAAGCGGTATGTACAGGAAGTGATAGAACACGAAGGAGACGGTCTCATTGTCCGACCGTGGAATGAACCGCCACACGAATCGCCAGACGACCATCGCCAGCGCCACGGCCGCGCCGGCCACGACGAAACCGCCTGCGAACCCCCACACGCCGCGATGATGATCCAGTCACGCCGGCTGAGCTTGTGTGGCGCTTGCGGGCTCATGCGATTGAATCGTAGTGGGACGGGTCGCGCCTCGCGCCAGCCCGGTCCGTCCAGTTCTCTATCCTCTGCTTTCTGCCACCTGATCCCCGATCGCTGATCCCCGATCGCTGATCGCTGATCCCTGACCTCCCCATACCATCGCCCATGCTCCTCCGCCTCATCTACGACGAGATCCTCGCCCAGAGCGCCTATCTGATCGGTTGCCAGAAGACCGGGGACGCGATCGTCATCGATCCGCAGCGGGATGTCGATCGCTACATCGACCTTGCTGCGCAGCATGACCTGCGCATCGTCGCCGCCGCAGAGACCCACATCCACGCCGACTTCCTCTGCGGCGTGCGCGAACTGGCCGAGCGCATCGGCGCGGTCGCCTGTGTCAGCGGCGAGGGCGGCAAGGACTGGAGCCCGCGCTGGCTCGACAGCAAGTCCGGCGGCGGGAGCTACGAGCATCGCCTGCTGCGCGACGGTGACACGTTCATGGTCGGCAACATCGAACTGCGGGCCATGCACACCCCCGGCCACACGCCCGAGCACATCACCTACGCCATCACCGACCGCGGCGCCGGCGCCACCGAGCCGATCGGGCTGGCCACCGGCGACTTCGTCTTCGTCGGCGATCTCGGGCGGCCGGACCTGCTGGAGACGGCCGCGGGGCAGGCGGGCGCCAAGGAGCCATCGGCGCGCGCGCTGGCGGCATCGGCCCGCAAGTTCCTGGACCTGCCGGATCACCTGCAGATCTGGCCCGGCCACGGCGCCGGCAGCGCCTGCGGCAAGGCCCTCGGCGCTGTGCCGCAGAGCACGGTGGGCTACGAGCGGCGCACCAGCGAGGCGCTGCAACTGGCCTCCGACGAGCGCGCGTTCGTGGACTTCGTGCTGGAGGGCCAGCCCAGCCCGCCGCTGTACTTCGCCCGCATGAAGCGGCAGAACCGCGATGGCGTGCCGCTGCTGGGGGCGCTGCCGCGGCCGGCCGAGGTCGGCGCCGCGGCGCTCGCGTCGCACCCGACGATCGTGGACACGCGCCCGTGGGGCCAGTTCCGCGCCGGCCACGCTCCGGGTTCGCTGTGGGCCCCGCTGAACTCGGGCTTCCCCGGGGTCATCGGCTCGTACCTCGATGAGGGCGATCCGATCACGCTGATCGTCGAGCCGGCGCAGCTTGATCTGGCCATCCGCTGCTGCGTGCGCATCGGCCTCGACAACGTGCGGGCCTGGGCGCCGCCCGGTGTCATCGACGACCTGCGCCGCGCCGGGGCGCCGCTCGGGACCATCCGCGAGGTGACGCCCGAGGAGGCCGACGCCCTGCGGGCGGGCGGCACGCCGGTGCTGGATGTGCGCACGGCGGCGGAGTTCGACGCCGGCGCCATCCCCGGCGCCATCAACATCACGCACACCCGCGTTGGCGAGCGGATCGACGAGGTTCCGGCCGGAGAAGTGCTCGTGCACTGCCGCACCGGCATCCGCTCGGCCCACGCCGCCAGCCTGCTCGCGGCCCGCGGCTTCAACCCGATCAACCTCGCCGGCGGATACGTGGCGTGGCGGGAGGCGCAGGGCGCGCCGGTCTGATCGTCACCGCACCGGCGCCATTCCCCACGCCTCGCGCCATTCGTTGAGGCGGGCGAAGGCGGGGGGGTGTTTCTTGAGCAGTTTGATGAGCTGGCTGGGGGTAACTTCGAGGCGGATCGCCGCCTTCTTGTGATCGGCGCGGCAGGCCCAGAGCATGTCGAGGGCTTCGGCCAGCACGGCGGGGAAGTCGTGATGGCGCTCGCTGCATGCGATCCTGCCGCCCTTGCTGCGCGTGCGCCACAGATCGGAGCGCACATCGCCGGCGGGAAGTTCCGCGCGCACGTCGATGGCCAAGGCGAGGCGCAGGCGCAGCAGCGCCATGCGCTTGTTCTCGATGGCGCTGCGCCGCTCGCCGGCCTGGGCATGCACGTCGGTCGGCTTGTGCGTGACGATCACCAGCGTTTCGACTTTGTTGCGGTGCTGGCCGCCGGGGCCGCCGGAGCGCCCGCGCCCGAAGGCGCACTGCTTCTCGAGTTCCTCGGTGGGCAGGACGCTGGGGTGGGGCTGTGGCAGGATGTGCTTGGGGGCTGTCATAGAAGACCCCCCACGGAGTGGGGGGGTACCCAGGAGGTCACAGGGCGCTGGCGGGGCTGGCGCACAGGCTGAGGTCGTCGGCGCCGCGGGATGCCAGCAGCAGGAAGGCGAGGCCGGCGATCATCGCGGCGTTGTCGAGGCAGTATTGCAACGGCGGCAGGCGCAGGTCGAGGCCGCGACGGGCGCACAGTTCGGTCACATCATCGCGCAGGCGTGAGTTGGCCGAGACGCCGCCGCCGACCAGCAGCGACTGGGCGTCCGAGGCCGGCCCATCCAGCGCAGCGTTGAGCCGGTCCACGATCGCGCCGACGGCCGCGCGCTGGAAGCTGGCCGCGACATCCGCTTTGGCTGCATCATCCATGGCCGAGACATCGCGCGGGAAGCCGCCGCCGCGCTGCGGCACGCCGCGGACGGTGTACAGCACCGCCGTCTTCAGCCCGCTGAAGGAGAAATCGAGCGGGTCATCCAGCCGGCTGATGGGAAAGTCGTGCGCGCGCTCATCTGCGCCCGGCGTCTGCGCAAGGGCATCGAGCGCCGGGCCGCCGGGATACGGCAGGCCGAGGATGGTCGCGACCTTGTCGTACGCCTCGCCGATGGCATCATCGATGGTGCGCCCGAGCAGGCGCGGCGCATCAAGCGATTCGATCGCAAACAGCGAGGTGTGCCCGCCGCTGACGACCAGCCCGAGCGCCGGCAGCGGCGGGGGTTCGCGGTCCAGACAGCCGGCGTAGAGGTGTGCGTGGATGTGATCGACGCCGATCAGCGGCTTGCCCAGCGACCACGCCAGGGCCTTGGCCGCGGCGACGCCGACCAGCAGCGAGCCGATCAGCCCGGGCCGGTGGCCGACGGCGATGGCGTCGATGTCCGCCAGCGCGCAGCCGGCCTGCTGCAGCGCGCTGCGCAGCACGGCCGTGAGGCGCTCGACGTGGGCGCGGCTGGCGAGTTCGGGGACGACGCCGGCGTACTCGGCGTGGATGTCGTGCTGGGAGGCGATGACGCTGGCGCGGACGCGCTGACCATCCTCGACGACTGCCGCGGCGGTCTCATCGCAGGAGGATTCCAGCCCGAGGATCAGCATGCGTCAGGGCGCTCCGGCGCCGGCGGGCTCTGGTTCGGCGGGCGGCTCAGCGCCGGCTTGGTCGGCCTGCTGGGCGAGGCGGGCGAGGCGGTCGATCTCTTCGGAGACGCGGGTGAGTTCGGCCACCAGCGTGTCGCGCCGGGCCTCTGCGCGTCGGAGTTCCTCGGCGAGGGCGTCGGTGGCGGTTTCGCCGCCTTCTGTCACGGGCTGCCAGGCGCCGGTGGCGATGCGGTTGCGCATGGCATCCAGCGCTGCGGCAAGCTGCGGGTCGCCCAGGGCGCGCGCCAGCGCCTCCTCGCGCGGCAGTTCGCCCTCAGCGCGGATGACCTCATCTTCCTGGCGCATGCGGAAGATCTCGATGCGCTGCTCATCGGACACCGGCAGGTAGAAGCCATCGGTCGGGTCCACGCCCCAGACGGTCGAGTCCGGCCAGCGGTGGATGCTGCGGCCGGAGGGCAGCAGATAGACCGCCTCGGTGAGCTTGAGCTGGGCGCCCTGCTGGCCGGGCACCTCGAAGACGCCCTGCACCGAGCCCTTGCCGAAGGTGCGCGAGCCCAGCGCGATGGCGCGGTCGTTCTCGACCAGCGCGCCGGCGAGCAGTTCGCTGCCGCTGGCGCTGCCGCCATCGATGAGCACCAGCAGCGGGAAGTCGCCCAGCGTGCCGCCGGAGCGGGCCCGCACGATGCGCCGGTCGTGGGCCCGGCCCTCGACGGCGTAGATGACGCCGCTGTCCAGGAAGCGGTCGGCGACCGCCTCGGCCTGATCCAGCAGCCCGCCGGGGTTGGAGCGGACATCGAGGATCAGCCCGCCGAAGCCGGGCGCCTCTGCGCCGGCGGCGGCGAGGGCCTCGTTGAGTTCGTCGATGGTCGTCGCGTTGAACTGTGTGATGCGGATGCAGGCGATGCTGGCTTCGGGATCCAGGATGAAGTCCCAGTCGCGCCCGGCGCCGGTGCGCCGCCAGCCCTTGACGGTCTGGGTCTGGATGAGCTGGCGGGTGATGGTGATCGGCAGGCGCTGGCCGCGGCGCTCGATGGTGAGGGTGACATCTTCGCCCGGCTTGCCGACGAGCAGTTCGACACACTCATCCGGGCTGCGGCCGCGGGTGGGGGCGCCATTGATCTCGACGATGCGGTCGTCGGCCATCACGCCGGCGGCGATGGCGGGGGAGCCATCCAGCGGGCTGACGACGGTGAGCCAGCCATCGCGCTGCACCACATACACGCCGATCCCGACGTACTCGCCGAGGACCTCCTTGCGGAACTCGCGGGTCTCGGCGGCGGGGACGTAGAAGGTGTAGGGGTCATCGAGGGCCTCGAGCATGCCGCGGATGGCGCCGAGCTGGAGGGCGTCATCATCCGGCGCCTGGACGTAGCGGGCGCTGATGAAGCTCTTGATGTCGATGATGGGGTCGAAGAAGTCGTAGTCGCGGCCGCGCTGGGCGATGGCGAGGGTGGAGCCGAAGACGGCAGCGCCGAGGATGATCAGCAGGGCGGGGAGGGTCAGCCGGGCGGGGAGGTGGCGGGATCGCATGGCTCATTGTACAGACGGGATCCACAGGGGGGATCCACGGAGGGGGATCCATAGAGGGGATCCACAGATGGACACAGATGGGCACAGATGAGGAAGGCCTTTATCCGGTCCTATCTGTGTTCATCTGTGTCATCTGTGGATGATGGGCACAGATGAGGAAGGCCTTCATCCGGTCCTATCTGTGTTCATCTGTGTCATCTGTGGATGATCTGGTCCTTGCCGTCACGCAGCCGCCGCGGCCGTCGCCGAGGTCACCGAAGGGGCCGGCGCCTCGTATACGAACGATGCCGTCATCGCCACGCCCGGCGCCTCGCGGCCGCCCTTGAGGGCGCTGATCTGGTAGGTGGCCCCCGCAGCGCCGGCGGGGATCGTCCGGTCGATGTAGCGGCGGCGGTCGGTGTAGGCCAGCGGCTCGTATGGCGCTGGCGGGGCGCCGGGCATGGTCACGCTGCGCCGGATGGCGAAGCTCTGGCTGCCGCGGCGGCTGCCGGCCCACACCAGCAGCAGGCTGCCATCGCTCTGGAGCGTGAAGCGCACCGGGCCGGGCGCTTCGGGGTGGATGGGCGCCGGCGGCGTGGGCGCGGGGATCTGCGCGGCGGCGTAGACGCCCCGGTCATCGGTGATGGCGGCAAAGGCGCTGATGATGCGCACCGCCTGCCCGCCGATGCGCCGGGCCTCGGCGATGGCGGCATCCTGGGCGCTGATGGCGGCGGCCAGTTCGTTCTGGAGGCGCTTGACCTCGGCCCGCTGCTGGGCGGCAGCGCTGGCGGCGCTGGTGACCTGCGCCGCCTGCGCGGCGGTGAGCCCGATGGCGGCCGGATCGGCGCTCCAGATGGGGGCCCGGTGCTGGAGGAAGGCGATCAGTTCGGACTTGCCGCGGGGCAGGATGCGCATGGCCCTGCCATCGGCGAGGCGGCAGCGCCGCTTGAGGCCGCGGCGGGCGTGGCGCGCGATTTGTGCCGCCCGCCGGGCGCCCGGCGCAGCGAAACCCGCGCCCCGCCGCACGGGACACGCGCCCTGCGCAGCGCGCCGGGCGCCTGGCGCCGGGCGCCACTCGCCGCGCTGCCAGCGTCGCGCGACCTGTCCCAGATGCCCCGCGCCGTGTCCCGCGGGCCGGCGCCTGCGATGGCAACCTTGAACCAGGAAAGGCAGGAACCACAGATGACACAGAGGGGCCACAGAAGGCAGAAAGGAGATCTCTGACAGTCCTTGTCTGTGCTCTCTCTGTGTCATCTGTGGTTCCTGCCTCATGGTTTCTGCCTTCGTGGTTCCTGCCTTTGTGGTCCCCGCCCGGCCTCTACCATCTGCCATGCCTGAGCCGCGGGAGCGGACATCGATTGAGGTCAAGGCGGAGCGCACGGTGCTGGCGGCGGTGCGGCTGCCGGATTCGGTCTTCGACCAGCGGGACCCGCTGGGGGAGCTGCGCGCGCTGGTCCAGCAGGCCGGCGGCATCGTGGTGGGCGAACTGGAGCAGCGGCGCCAGCAGCCCGAGGCCGGCACGTACATGGGCGCAGGCAAGCTGGAAGAGCTCAAGGCGATGTGCGATGAGCTGCGGGCGACGCTGGTGGTCTTCGACCACGACCTGTCGCCCAAGCAGATCTCGGCGATCGAGCAGGCGATCGAGCGGAAGGTGATCGACCGCTCGGAGCTGATCCTGGACATCTTCGCCGGGCGGGCCACGACGCACGAGGCCAAGCTGCAGGTGGAACTGGCCCAGCTCGAGTACACCTACCCCAGGCTGCGGGCGATGTGGAGCCACCTGGAGCGCATCGTCGGGCACGGGGGCGTCGGCGGCATCGGCACGCGCGGGCCGGGCGAGCAGCAGCTCGAGATCGACCGGCGGCTGGTGCAGCGGCGCAGGCTGCAGCTTGCGCGCGAGTTGAAGGAGATCCAGGCCCGCAAGCGGCGCAGCGTGCGGGAGCGGCGGCGCGAGCACTTCACAGCCTGCCTGGTCGGCTACACCAACGCGGGCAAGAGCACGCTGTTCAACACGCTGACGGCGGGGGGCGCCTACGCCGATGACCGGGTGTTCGCCACGCTGATGACGCGCACGCGGGCGTGGGACCTGGGCGGGGGCGCTGAGATCATGTTGTCGGACACGGTCGGGTTCGTGCGGGACCTGCCGCACCATCTGGTGGCGAGCTTCCGGGCGACGCTGGAAGAGGCGACGCACGCGGACCTGCTGCTGGTGATGCTGGATGTCAGTGACCCGGCGGCGGAACTGCACCTGTCGACGGTGCGCAAGACGCTGCATGAGCTGTTCCAGGAGACCGCGCGGATCGAAGCGCGCGAGGGCGTCGAGTGGGCCCCGCCCGAGACGCTGCTGCTCTTGAGCAAAGTGGACCGGCTGGCGGACAACAGCGAACTGCTGGTCTGGCAGCAGCGCGAGCAGGAGGCGATCGCGATCTGCGCCCTGCCGGGGGCCGTGGGGGCCGTGGGGGCCGTGGGGGCGCCGGCGACCGGGCAGGAGGCGCTGCGGGCCCGGGTGCGGGAGATCGCGCTGGGGGAGGAGGTCGAGGTGACGGTGGCGGTGCCGCTGAGTGAGAGCCGGACGGTGCACGTGCTGGAATCCCGCGGCGAGGCGCTCAGCCGCGAGTACTTCGAGGATGAGGTGCGCCTGCGGGTGCGGATCGGCTCGCGGGTGCTGGAGCAGCTTCAGAATCAGGGGAGCAAGCTGCGGGCGATCGAGGGGGACCTGCCGGCGAAGGCCCAGGGCGGGTGGGGCAGGTAGCGAACGGCCTCACGAGCCGGCATCGTCGACGATGCGCGCGAGCGGGGCGAGGTCGAGGGCAAAGCCGGCGATCGCGG
>JBICIE010000138.1:0-11775 GCA_043101635.1 Phycisphaerales bacterium JB039
GAACTCGCCATGGCCCGCCTGAACCGGCACTTCAGTCCCCGCCTCGCCGGCGTGCGCCCAACCGCCGGGTATCGCCAGGATGCCGGGCGCTGGCTGGAGGACATGGCCCCCGCGCTCACGCCCGATGAGCGGCGGGCCCTCGTCCGCATCGCCTGAAACCTGCCCGCCAGCGCCCGGCATCCTGGCGATACCCGGCGGTTGGGCGCACGCCGGCGAGGCGGGGACTGAAGTGCCGGTTCAGGCGGGCCATGGCGAGTTCGCGCGTGAGCTTGGCGAGGATCGAGGCGAGGGCCACCGGCAGGTGGGCATCCTCGGCCTCGGGACGGAACTCGATGCGGCAGGCGCCGGGGACATCGCCGATCTCGTAGAGGCTGCGGGCCGGGGTCTGCTCCAGCACGGTGAGGGGCAACCCGGGGAGCTCCCGGGCCAGGGGCTCGGTGTAGTCGATGCGCCCGCCGAGGCGGTCGCAGCAGATGCGAACGGTGTCGCCGCGGAGGGCGAGCGGGGCGAGTTGTCGCAGGCGCCGGCCGATGGCCTCGACGGTGGCTTCGGCCTTGGAGCCGGTGCGCCGGACGATGGCGTTGAACTCGTCTTCGCAGATCGCCTCGCAGCCGAGCAGGTGGACGCTGAGGCCGGCGGTGGCCATGGCGGCGCGCAGGGTGTTGGCGTCGATGCGGTGCTGGGCGGCGGTCAGATCGCGCGGGAAGGGGGCGGGGTCGACGGCGTACCAGCCGGCCCGCAGCCGCACGCCGAGCGCGCCCAGGACGGCGTCGTCATCGGTCGGGGCGGCCCCGGCAACGGCAAGGAAGCTCGCGGCGGCGCGCTCCAGGTGAATCAGCGGGCCGCTGGTCTTGACGCTGTTGGCGAGCTTGAGGCGCTTGGAATCGGCGACGGCGATGCGTTTGCGTCGGTCGCCTGGGCTGCGGCAGACGGCCCGCTTGAGCAGGCGCCAGAGGTCGGGCGCGGGATCGCCGATGGTCCAGTGCTCGATGCGCACGGCGGCGCAGCCCACGCACAACGGGCCGAGCAGGGGCCCGTAGCCGGCCTCATCGATGCCCGCGAGGATGAGCGCCATCAGCCCGGGGCCTCGCGCGAGCCTCCGGTCTGCGGGGCCTCGCCTCCGGCGGGCGGCTGCGGCTCCTCGGGCGCCGGCTGGGACTGGCCGCTTCCGGCGACCGGCTGGCCGGGGCGGGCCTTGCCCTTGCCGAAGGCGAGGTACCCCACCACGATGAGCACGACGAGTCCGATCGCTGCGATGGCGATGTAGAGCTTCTTGCGGTCGTCCATGCGACACCTCCCGAGCAGGCCCATCCTACCGGCGGCGGCAGCGCGGGCGAGGGGCGCAAGCGACAGCAGCTGGAGGGGCGAGGCGCGCACGAAAAAGGCCGGCCCCCGAAGGAGCCGGCCCGTCGAATGCGGATGAGAGGAGTCGAACCTCCACGGGGTTTTACCCCCACTAGGACCTGAACCTAGCGCGTCTGCCAATTCCGCCACATCCGCGGCAGGGGCAACGGTATTCACCGGCGCCCCTTCCGACAAGGCCGCGACACGCAGCCGGCACTGCCGGCCCGGCCGCCGGTCCGACGCCTCACGCCTCGATGAGTTCCTCGTCCGGCGCGGCCGACTCCGCCGCCGGGGCCTGGCCGCCGGCGCCCTTTGGGGCGGGGCGCGGGGCCTTGACGGCGAGCGTCCTGGCCCGGATCTCGTTGAACAGGTCTTCGTTCTCGCGGAGGAACTGCTTGGCGTTCTCCCGGCCCTGGCCGATGCGCAGCTCGCCGTAGCTGTACCAGGCGCCGCTCTTGTCGACGACGTTGGCATCCACCGCGAGGTCGATCAGGTCGCCGGCGGCGCTGATGCCCTCGTCGAACATGATGTCGAACTCGGCGTCCCGGAAGGGCGGGGCGACCTTGTTCTTGACCACGCGGGCCCGCACGCGGTTGCCGACCGACTCGTCGCCGTTCTTGATGGAGCCGGTGCGCCGGATGTCGATGCGGACGGAGCTGTAGAACTTCAGGGCCCGGCCGCCCGGGGTGGTCTCGGGGCTGCCGAACATCACGCCGATCTTCTCGCGGATCTGGTTGATGAAGATCACGGTGCAGTTGGAGCGGGCGATGACGCCGGTGAGCTTGCGCATGGCCTGGCTCATGAGGCGGGCCTGCAGGCCGACGACGGCGTCGCCCATTTCCCCCTCGATCTCGGCGCGGGGGATCAGGGCGGCGACCGAGTCGATGACGATCACATCGACGGCGTTGGAGCGGACCAGCAACTCGCAGATTTCCAGGGCCTGCTCGCCGCTGTCGGGCTGGGAGACCAGCAGGTTGTCGATGTCGACGCCGATGCGCCGGGCCCAGGAGGGATCGAGGGCGTGCTCGGCATCGATGAACGCGGCCACGCCGCCGGCCTTCTGAGCGTGATGGGCCACAGTGAGGGCCAGGGTGGTCTTGCCGCTGGACTCGGGGCCGAAGATCTCGACGATGCGCCCGCGCGGGATGCCCTTGCCGCCGAGGGCAAGATCCAGCGAGAGGGCGCCGGTGGAGATGCCGGGGATGTTGAGGTACGCCTCCTCATCGAGGCGCATGATCGAGCCCTTGCCGAAGGTCTTCTCGATCTGCCCGACGGCCATGGTGAGGGCCCGGGCCTTGTCCTTGTCCATGCCGTCCGGCGCCTTGTTCTCGACCGATCCCGCCGCGTTCGAGCTCTTGCCATTGGACGTACCGCGTGCCATCTTCGTTTCTCCTTGCCCGGCGTGGCCGCCCCGCCTGCCTGCTTCGCAAAGCAGGGCTGCGGGCCGCGGGCGCCGCGGCGCCAAGCGCTGGTGTGTTCCGACGCCGGGCATCCGTGCCCGGCAGCCCGGCTCCCACCACGCGGCAGGAGGCGGACCTTCGGAAGGCCGGGGGCGGCGCTGGTCGCGAGCCCGGCCGGGCATACTTTACCAGAACCCGAACGGGCTGTCAATCTGCTTGGGTTCTGATAGGGTTATCCACAGTCTGTCCCCATCTGGGCGGGGGGCAGCGGCCGTATCCTGCTGTCCAGAGGCGACTTGCGATCGGAGCCGCTCCAATGTCCGACACCGTCCTCCGCGCGGGGCAGTTCAGCCTACGCGCCCTTGCCGTGAGCACAACTGACAACTGGACCATCGAGCCGGCCAAGCCGACGCGGGAGTGGATGGACACGGCGCCGGCGCGCGGCGCGTATCGCTGTTTGCCGCTGGCGATCGCCAACCAGTTCGGCTGGGTGGTCACGTGCCCCACCACCGTGTGCGTCCGCTGGAGCGGGCGCAGCGACGCGGGCGCGCTGTCGCTGCGGTTCATCGAGGATCCCGGCCCGAACGCGGGCCAGATCATCAGCCACTTCGGGGCTGGGATCCTGACGTTCAGCCTGCCGTGGCTGTTCCGGACGGATCCGGGCGTCGTGCTGATGGTGCGCGGGCCGACGAACTACTTCAAGGAAAGCTGCGCGCCGCTGGATGGCGTGGTGGAGACCGACTGGTCGTGCAGCACGTTCACGATGAACTGGAAGATCACTCGCCGGAACACGGATGTGTGGTTCAAGCGCGGCGAGCCGATCTGCATGCTGCAGCCGTATCCGGTGGAGCTGCTGGAGCGCATGGCGCCGACGATGGCGCCGATCGGCAGCGACCCCGAGATCGAGCGCGGCTACGAGGCGTGGCGCGCATCCCGCACCGGAGCGCTGGTGCAGCGGGCCCGCAGCGGCGACGATGTGTGGCAGAAGGACTACATGCAGGGCAGGACCGTGGAAGGCGCGCCGGCGGCGCAGCACCGGACGAAGCTCAAGCTGGCGCCGTTCCGCGTATAACGGCGACTACTCCACAACGAGTTCCAGTTCATCGAACCCGACGCGCCCCTGGGCCGACCCGAAGCCGGCGCCGAAGTCGAGGCGTACCGCCGCGACATCCGTCAGGTCCAGCCCGGAGCCGTTGGTCAGGAAGTCGGTCAGGCGGATGCGGATGGTCTCGAACTCATTCTGCCAGCCGACGCCCGAGCCGGCGCCGGTGCGCTGGTACGGCTCCTCGACGCCGCCGCCATAGACGCCGACGTTGATGGAACTGGTGGTCCCGGCGCTGTCGCGCAGGGTGACGGTGAAGGTCAGGTCGGCGAGTTCGGCGATGGTCAGCGGGTGGCGGGTCTGCTGGCACACGCGCATCGACAGCAGGTCGAAGGCGGTCATGTCGCGCCCGGGGCCGAGGACCTGGAAGTCGATGAAGCGCGACCCGCCGGCCGGCCACTCGAAGACCACGCCGCGGCTGGGATCGCCGGGGCGGGCGTAGGTCATGCCGTTCATGGGATCGGTCGGCGTCCAGGTGTAGACGCTGTCTTTGTCGTACAGCCGGTCCTCGAGGATGTTGTCGACCGTGAACATCACGGGGCCCCCGCTGCTGCTCTGGTCCGGCGCCGGGTTGGTCTGGTAGTCGTCGATGACGAAGGACGTGGGATCCATTGCCGGGCGGCGGTACATGTGCGTCAGCGTGGTGCCGTTGCGCGTGCCGAGCGGGCGGAAGCTCTCCCACGGGCGGGACAGATAGTCGAGCGCCGGGACGCTGCCTTCGTTGTAGCGCTTGAGCAGGGCCAGCCAGATGGCCTTGGCGATCTGC
Source organism: Phycisphaerales bacterium JB039 (assembly GCA_043101635.1). Classification (GTDB taxonomy): domain Bacteria; phylum Planctomycetota; class Phycisphaerae; order Phycisphaerales; family UBA1924; genus CAYMJK01. The sequence continues at coordinate 4,613 of JBICIE010000138.1, forward strand.
TGGGCCTCCTCGCGCCCGATCTCGGTGGAGGCGGGGCCGGTGAAGTTGTTGAAGCCGCAGCAGTTGAAGTCGTTGTGATCGGCGCCCTGGATGTAGGTCGAGTGCTTGAAGCCGCTGGCGAGGTCGTAGTGGCGAAAGGGCGTGGTCTGCGAGCCGGGGGCGCCGCTGATGTCGCCATCGGAGGAGCCCCAGATCATGTGAAAGTTGACGTTGCGCGGGTCGGCCCGGGATGAGCCGTCGATGCTGTTGGCGGCGATGGCGCTGACCAGCGCGAGATCATTGACGTCGAAGTTGACCGGGCGCAGAACGCCGGTGACCAGCGCCTCGATACCGATGACCACTTCGCGCCCGCCGAGGCTGTGGCCGATCCAACTGATGCGTGAGGCGTCGATCAGGCCGTTCAGCACGCCGCCGGCGACAGTCGCCTGCTCGCCGAGGAACGAGTCGGTGTGGTTGACCGGGGCCCGGCCTGTGCCGGAGAAGTCGTTGCGCACGCTGATGGAAATGAAGCCCCAGCTTGACAGGTGGTCCTGCAGGTAGTCGTACCAGCGATAGTCGTGCCCGCCGCCGTGGACGATGGTCACCAGCGGGGCCGGGCCGATGGTTGCGATCTCGGCCGGGTAGTTGAGGCGGATGACGCCGGCGGCGATGGAAGTATCGAGCATCACCGGCGTCAGCGGGCCGAGGGCGGAGATGTCGGACACCATGTAGAAGCCCGCCTCGTCGGAGAGCCCGTCGATGATGTCGCCGCCATCGAGCTGCGAGTTGCGGTTGACATCGATGACCAGGTCGTACCCGGCGGCGATCTCGGTCCCCGCGCCGGCGCCGATGGCGCCGGAACCGGTCAGGGCAACAGTGTTGGCCTGGATCGATCCGCCGGAGAATGCAAAGCTCTGCGGGGCGCCGCGGGCATCGTCCAGGAACGGATCGGTCTCCCACTGGGCCGCGGTCTTCGCCGCCACGATGTAGATGTCGGCCGTGACGCCGGCGATCGAGGTGAACCGCGTCGGGTCGATCGCGAGCGAGACGGTGGCGCCGGCATTGAACGCGCGCACGTAGTTGAAGTGCGGGTAGTCGGCAAGCGGCACGCCGGCAAGCTGTGCGGCAAGGGCGCAGCCGGCCTCGAACTGGTTCTGGAATTCCAGGAAGTCGAAGACGTCCAGCGAGCCGCTGCCATCGAAGTCGGCCCGCAGATCGCCGGCGGCAAAGAGGTTCTGGAACTCCAGGAAGTCGAACAGCGTCAGCTCGCCATCCCCATCGAGATCCGGGCGGCACTGGGCCCACGCGGGCGGCACAGCCAGCGTCATGGCCGCGGCGCCGGCGCACATCAGCTTCAGGTATTGCATCGGGCTTCTCCTCGTGGTTGCGCGCAGTGTACCACAGGACGGGCGCAAAGCACGCGGGCCTTGCGAATCGGGGTCATGTTCGGCATGCGTCAGCACCCGGCGCCGGAGGCGACGCGCCTGTTCGGGATCCGTGAGCAGGCTACCGGGGCCGGACCAGCATCCACGCAGCCCATGCGCCGAGCGCAACGGCGCCCAGGCCGAGGACGACGTTGGCCACGACGTTCCAGATGGCCTGGGCCACGTGGCCCTGCCGGGCCAGTTCGATCGTGTCGTAGCCGAACGTCGAGAAGGTCGTCAGCGAGCCAAGCAGCCCCACGACGAGCAGCAGGCGCAGCGTCGGCGCCAGCGTCGGCTTGTGCATGACGAACCACATCAGCGCGCCCATCAGCAGGCAGCCACCGACATTGCACAGCAGGATGGCATACGGGAAGCGCACATCCGGGCGGGCCAGCCAGATCGAGAGGCCGTATCGCGCCAGGGCGCCAGCGGCGCCGCCTGTCGCAACCATCGCCGCGGCGAGAAGTCCACTCGGCTCCATGGCGCCGACTGTAGGGCGTCCTCAGCGCCGGCGCGACGATGCGGTCTTGCGCGCTGCAGCGCGACGCCCGCCGGCGGGGGCGCGGCGGGTCGACTTGCCGGTCGTGGCGCCCCTGGCGCTGGATCGGCGGGCCTGCTTGGGCGCGGTGGCCGAAGCGCCTGCGCGTCGACTCACTTTTCTGGCGCCTCCGCGGGCAACCGACTTGATGCTGGTGGCCGCGCGCGCGCTGGCGCCTGCGCGTGCGGGCTTGGCCTCAACAATCTGGGACTTCGTGCGGGCCGCGGGCTTGCGGGCGGGGGGCTTGCTCGCCGCGCGGGCGCGGCGGGGCGGGCGCGCCTGGGCCAGCAGGACGACCGCCTCGGCCAGCTTGGTGAGCCCATCGCCGAGCGAGGCGACTTCCTGACGCACCTCGGTTCGGGCGAGATTGAGCAGATCGGCCACCGGGCCGGGCGCCGAGCCACTGACCAGAGGCGCCCACGGCGCGAGTTCGGCTGCCGCGTCGCCGAGGGCGGACTCGAGTTGTGCGTGCTGCCCGGCAGCGCTGGCAGCGCGGGCCGAGGCCTCGGAGGCCTGCTCGATGAGGGCCTCGAGGCGGGCGGCGGCGGCGTCGGCGGCGGCCTCGATCCGGGCCAGCGGCATCTCGGTGAGGCGCTCGACCTCGCTCTGGTGGCGGGTCTGCGACTCGGTCAGTTCGGCGTGGCGCTGCTCGACCTGATCGCACGTTCGCACGAGGCGGGCCCCGCGAAGCTCCAGTTGATCCACCTGCTCGGTCACCTCGCCGATGCAGTCACGCAGGCGCTGCTCGGCCGATGCGGCCTGCCGGCACAGGGCATCGACCCATTCGGAGCGCTCGCCGCCGGCGGCCAGGGCGCAGATCGAGTCGGCCTCCTCGCGGATCTCGCAGAACCGGGCTTCCAACCGCTCGAGTTCGCCGCGCATGGCGCTGGCGGCGTCGCGACTGAGTTGCAGCACCTCGCCCAGCGGAGCGACGACTTCGGCGATGTCTCGATCGGGGGTCTGGGCTGCGGCCAGGGGAAGGTCGGGTCGTTCGGTCATGGCGGGCTCCTCGATGATCGGACCTCGCCAGTGGCCATCGGCCGTCCGGGAACCGGTCTTAAGCTGCGAGTCCTGAAAAGTCGCCGGGAGCCGGGCAGCGGAAACGCAGGTATATTCTGGACACGGCCGCCCAGGCCGGGGAGGACCCTGATCCATGGACAACCGAATACTCGCGTCGATCGTGACGGCGGCGGGATTGCTCGCGGCGCCGGCCGTGGCCCAGCACTTCCACATCCGGGCCGCGGCCACCGACGGCCCGGCGCTGGCGGAGACGCTGGAAGCGGCGGGTCTGGATGTGCTGGAAGGCGGGATCAGCGCCGAGGCGGTCGAACTGATCGTCACGGAGGGTGAGCTTGCCGACCTGCGGGCCGGCGGACAGCACATCGAGGTGCTGGCCGCGTCGCGTCCGTTTGCGGACATTCAGGCCGAGCGACGCGCGGCCTGGCCCGGAGACGAGCCGCCGGACGGATACCCGACGCTGGATGCGGTCTACCTGCGGATGCAGGAGGCGGCAGCCCGGCGGCCCGATCTTTGCCAGTTCGTGGACCTGACCGATGCGCTGGGAGCGCCCCCGACCGAGGAGGGGCGGCGCCTGTTCGCGGTGAAGCTGTCGCGCAGCGTGGAACTGGAGGAGGATGAGCCCAGCAACCTGATCGTCAGCGCCCACCATGCCCGCGAGATCGTCACGCCGGTCATCGCGCTGCACGCCATCGACCAGTTCGTCGACGGCTATGGCGTCGATCCTGCGCTGACCGAGATCCTCGACACGCAGGAGGTCTGGATCGCGCCGGTGTGGAACCCGGACGGGTACGACTACGTCTTCACGACGGACAACATGTGGCGCAAGAACCGGCGCGACAACGGGGACGGGACCTTCGGCGTCGATCAGAACCGGAACTACCCGCTGGGCTGGGACAGCCCGTGCGCCGGGGATACCCGTACATCGTCGCTGATCTACAAGGGGCCGGCGCCGGCCAGCGAGCCGGAGACGCAGACGATGATGATGTGGACGGAGGTGGAACGGTTCGCGCGCGTGCTCGACTTCCACTCCTCCGGCCGCGAGACGCTGTACGCGTACGCCTGCCTGGAGCATCCTCTGGAGACATTCCTTCAGATCGAGGCGGAGGCGATCAGCACGGGCGCCGGGTACGAGGCGCGTGTCCGCCCGCCGAGCGCAGACGGCGAGCACTACGAGTGGCAGCTCACTCGCGGCGCCTATGCGTTTCTCATGGAAACACACAGCAGGTTCCAGCCCGAGTTCACCTCGGCCCAGGCCGAGGCCGAACAGGTCTTCGGCGGCATCCTCACCCTGCTGCAGCGGCCCATCTCGCTGACGGGATTCGTGCGGGACGACGATACCAGCGATCCGCTCGAAGCGTCGTTGTTCCTGCCAGAAGCCCGGTTCGTCAACGGCGAGTCGTTCCTGACCGCCTCGGCGCCCGGCCGGTATTACATGGTGGCCCCCGACAGCCTGACTGCGTTCAGCGCCTATGCCGAGAACTACGACCGCGACAACGCTGTTCGGGCGCTTACCCCCGGCGCCACCGTCGCGCAGGACTTTCGTCTGTCGCGACGCCTGGCGTGGAGCTTCCCGGCGGGGCGGCCCGACAGGCTATCTGCCGCTGGCGGCGACGTCATCCGCGTGGAAGTTGCCGGCGCTGGAGCCCGTCAGCCCCAGCCGGGCACGGGGATGCTGCACATCGACACAGGCGCCGGCTTCCAGGCCGTGCCCATGGTCGAAGTCAGCCCGAACATCTATGACGCGGTCACGCCCATGCTGGACTGCGTGCGCGAGGCGCGGTACTTCTTCAGCGTGGAGGACACCGCCGGCCGGCCGTCATTTGCGCCCGAGGGCGACGGGCTGTTCCTCGGCGCGGTGGGCGAGTCGGTGCTGGTGACGCCGCCGGCCTTCGGCGACCTGGATCAGTGGACCATCGAGAGCGTCGATCTGACGGGAGGCGAGTGGGCCTTCGGCGAGCCGCTCGGCGATGGCTCGCGCGGCGACCCGACCGCGGACGCCGACGGCGACGGCGTCGCGTGGCTGACCGATCCTGCCGCGGGCAACAGCGATGTCGATGGCGGGCCGACCAGGCTCTCCAGCCCGGTCTATGACCTGTCGGGATACCAGAGCGCCGAACTGCGCTTTGCGCGCTGGTTCCAGTCAGCGAACGGAACGCCGGATCAGTTGACGATCCTGCTCTCGCCTGACGATGGGGCGGGGTGGAGCCTCGTCGAGCGCATCAACTCCGGCGGCGGCTGGACCGAGGCCAGCTACGACATCGGGAAGTTCATCGAGCTGACCGACCGGGTCCGCGTGCGTTTCGTCGCCGTCGACAACCCCAACGACTCGGTGACCGAGGCGGGGATTGACGCCTTCGCGATCGTGGGGCTGCGGTGTGACGCGTGCCGGGCCGACCTGACGGGCGACGGACTGCTGGATTTCTTCGACTTCCTGGAGTTTCAGAACCTGTTCGGGGCCGGCGACCTGCGGGCCGACTTCGACGGCAACGGGCTGCTGGACTTCTTCGACTTCCTGGCGTTCCAGAACGAGTTCGGCGCGGGCTGTCCCTGATGTCGAGCGGGATGCGCGGCGGCGGGCGCCCCGGCGGCTGCGCGACGCCCGGAGCGGCCCATACCATCGGCTATGCCCGATTTCGCCGCCTCCGGGGCGCCCGGCCAGCGCCTGCGCCGACTGATGGATGACCACTGCGTGCTGGCGCCCGGCGCCTTCAACGGGCTGTGCGCCCGGGCCATCGCCGACGCCGGCTTTGAGGCGGCCTACGTCTCCGGCGCCGCCATCAGCGTGTGCGCCGGGGTCCCGGATGTCGGGCTGCTGACGCTGGATCACTTCGCCCGGGTGGTGCGCGAGGTCGTCGATGGCACGAAGCCGCCCGGCGGGGCCGGCCCCGCCCTGCCGGTCATCTGCGACGCCGATACCGGCTTTGGCGAGGCCGAAATGGTCCGCCGGACCGTGATCGAGTACGCCCGGGCCGGGGCGGCGGGGCTGCACCTGGAGGACCAGCAGTTCCCCAAGCGCTGCGGCCACCTCGATGGCAAGGCGCTCGTGCCGCTGGATCACATGGTCGAGAAGGTCCAGTGGGCCGCGGCGGCTGCGCGGGATGCCGGGGGCGGGTTCATCATCTGCGCGCGCACGGACGCCCGGGGCGTGGAGGGGCTGGACGCCGCCATCGAGCGAGCCAGCGCCTATGTGCGGGCCGGCGCCGACATGATCTTCCCGGAGGGGCTCACCAGCGAAGGTGAGTTCGGCGCGTTCGCCGCGCAGCTGCGCGAGCAAGCCGCGCGGCCCATCTACCTGCTGGCGAATATGACCGAGTTCGGCAAGACGCCGATGCTGCGCGCGGCGCAGTTCGGCGAGCTTGGCTACGACCTGGTGATCTACCCGGTCAGCGCGCTGCGTGCCGCAATGGGCGCAGCGCAGCGGATGCTCGCCGATCTGAAGCGCGATGGCTCGGTCGAGGCGCATCTGGAGCAGATGCAGACCCGCAAGGAACTGTACCGGCTGATCGGGTACCAGCCGGGGACGCCGTGGAAGATGAACGCGTAGCACCCGTCGCAGGAGATCGGGGCGTTTCCTGATGCACATCGCCCGGAAGGGCGATGCCACGCCCCTACCGCTTCGCCGGCTGCATCACATCCCGGACATCCTCGGTGAGGTAGAGGATGCAGCCGCAGCTTGTGCAGCGGGTCAGGCGGCCGTGGCTGAGCAGGCCGCTGACGGTCTCGACGGTCAGCGACATCATGCACCCGCCGCAGGTGAACTCGTGGCGACGCTTGTCCTGGAGTTCGACGGGGGCCATGGCGTCCTCATCGCGCTGGGCCAGGAGTTCCTCGTAGGTGCGCAGCACGGCCGGGGGCGCCTCCGCGGCGAGGCTCTTGCGCTGAGCCTGGAGTTCCTCGACGCGGTCCTTGATCTCGGCGGCCCGCTTGTCGCGGTCCTCGACGGCGACCTTGTGCATGCCCCGGCGCTCGGTGAGCTGGGCCTCGACCTCGGCGAGCTGGGTCTTGAGCTCGTCGACCCTGGTCATGCGCTCCAGCGCCTCGCTCTCGATCTCGCCCTTCTGGACCTTGAGCGTGTTGATCTCGACGAGGAAGGTCTGGTATTCCTTGTTGGTCTTGGCGGCGTTCATCTGGGCCCGCAGCTTCTCGATGCGGCTCTCCTGGGCGGCCGATTCGGTCTCCAGCTCGCCGGCCTCGGCGGCCAG
>JBICIE010000139.1:0-10506 GCA_043101635.1 Phycisphaerales bacterium JB039
CCTGGCCCAGGCGACGGCCAGAGCCCGGCTGGCCCAGGCCCGGCAGCGCAGCCTCGAGCACCTGCAGCGCCTGTGCCGCCGGCTGGACGCCGACCGCAGCGAGATCACCGAGCAGCTCTCGAGTCTGTGCGCCGATCTGGCCGGGGCGTACGAGGAAATGACCGACCAGATCGACCAGGTCTCGGTGGCCAGCGAGTTCGGCGCCCTGGCGCGCCAGGAACTGGATGTCGAGAGCCTGCTGCGCACGGCGCTGGAGTTCATTCTCGCGAAGGTCGGCTCGACCAACGCGGCGATCTTCCTGCCGAGCACGACGGGCGACTGGTCGCTGGGCGCCTACGTGAACTTCGATCGCCCGCGGGACACCATCGACGTACTGCTCGACGGCCTGGGGGCCACGCTGGCGCCGCGGATGGCCAGGGAGCACGAAGTGCTGCTGGCCGCCCGTGCCGACGAGTTCTCGGCGCTGATCGGCGACGAGTCGATCTGGCTGGGCGACTGCGGCGGCATGGTGTTCAGTTGTCGGGAAGAGCACGAGTGCCTCGCCGTCGTGTGCCTGTTCCGCGATGAGCGGACACCGTTCGACGAGGAGATGCGTTCGACGATGGAGACGATCGCATCGCTGTTCGGGCGCCAGCTCGGGCGCATCGTGCACATCCATCACCGGCACCTGCCCAAGGACCAGTGGGGCGCATTCGAGAGCGACAGCGACGAGGGGTGGGACGAGGGGCTCGATCTGGCGGCGTAGCTGGCCGCTGGCTACTCGCGCCAGGCCTTGGTGACGACCTCATCCTGGAACTCGACGAAGGCGGCGCCGGACTCCTCGACGTTCTGCGAGGTGGTCGAGAGGAGCACGACGGTGTCGCGCGACCGCTTCGTCTTCGACCAGCGCCACATCCAGCGCTCGGCGCCGTCGCCCAGCCTGGTCTTGCGCGTCGGCTGACCGAGCAGATCAAGCACCGACTCCTGCGACTCGCCGGGCTCAATCTGGCGCAGCGTCTCCGGCGCCACGTAGACGCCGGTGTAGTCGGTCTTGGAAGTGGAAATGGCGCACCCGCCGCCGCACGCCAGGGCGCAGGCGCAGATGGCCGCCAGAAGCCGGGTTGGAGCGCGTGTGGGACTCATGTTAACGAATACTAACAGCGCGCCAGCCCCGTGTCAAGGCCACGCGACAAGTCAGTTCCCGGCCAGTTCGGCCCGTGCGGCCTGGGCCAGCAGCGTCGCCATCCGGCGCTGGCGGTACATCTCGCTGGAGAAGATCGAGGGCTGGTCGCTCTCATCGGCGCCGGGGGTCGCCGGCGCGGCGCCGGCCGACGGGGCGGGCCCGCCGCCAGCCGCGAGATCCTGCCTGAGGCTCAGCCGCAGGGCGCCGGAGGCGGACGCCAGCGGCGCGGCCGACGAGGCTGGGGCCGCCCGCGCAGTCTCGCCGAGGGCTTCCTCGGGCGATCCGAGGTAGAAGATCGCCCCGGGAGGGATGGTCGGCGCCTGGCCCCAGACGCTCGGCGCATAGGTGGACTGGGGGAAGATGACGGTCATCCCGCCGTACATGCGCATATAGACCCGCTCGGAGGCGCCGAAGCGATCGGTGCGAACGCCCTCGTAGACATCCTCGGCAAAGAGGGTGACGCGGTTGTCGACCGGCTCCAGCCGCCGGCTGAGGGCGACCGGGCTGAAGTCCTCAAAGCCGGGCGACAGGCGCCGGATCTCGCCGGGCTGCTCGGGCTGATAGCCGGCGCCGGCGAGGATTGCCGCGGCCAGGATGGGAAGCGCAGAGGCCATGCTCTTCTGTTCGGCGCCGGGCGCGGGGGCCCGTGAGTCAACCGTACGCCTTGTGCCAGGCTTCGAGGGCGGCGGCCTCCCGGGCCTCGGCGAGGCCGGCCCGCAGGGAGGCGGTGCGCGTTCCGGGAAGGGTGTCCCACCACTCGAGGGTGTCGCGGATGGTCTCGCTGGCTGGCAGGAAGGACAGGCCCGCGCGCACGGCCCGCTCGATGGAGCGCTGACCGAAGCCGGCGGTCTCGCCCTCGTTTGGCAGCCACACCGGCAGGTCGCTCCAGCCGTTGATGTTGTGCTCGCGCAGGAAGGCGAGATCGCCCCAGATGAACTCGGCGTCCGAGCCGGAGACCTTCTTGCAGGCGCCCAGCAGGTCGCCGATGGGCATGGGGCTGGCGGGCCCGGTGGCGTTGAAGACGCCGGTGGTGTTGTCCTCCAGCGTGCGGATGATGAAATCGGCGAGATCGCGGACATCGATGAACTGCGTCAGGTCGCCGGGGGCGCCTGGCGCCAGCACTTCGCCGCCCTTGCGCACGCGCACGGGCCAGTAGGTGAAGCGATCGGTCGGGTCGCCGGGGCCGACGATCAGGCCGGGGCGGATGTTGGTGACGCGCCCGGGCATGGCGGCCTCGGCGGCCTGCTCGCACAGGGCCTTGAGCGGGCCGTAGTTCTGGAAGCTCTCGCCCATCTCCTCGACGGTCGGATCTTCCATCGTGCCCACCGGCGCGGTCTCGTCGGCGCCGGGGGTGTCGTGGGCGGCGTAGACGGAGATCGAGCTGATGAAGACATACTGCTTGACGCTCGGGCTGAGCAGTTCGGCCGAGGCCTTGACAATGCGCGGCACATAGCCGGACGTGTCGATGACGGCGTCCCAGGAGCGGCCTTCCAGTTCGGTGAGGCCCTGCGGGGATTCCGGATCGTCCGCGTCGGCGCGCAGCTTCGGGTCGCGATTGCCGCGAAGGCTCTCCAGATCCGGAAACGTGTGCCCGGTGCGCTGCTCGGTGCGCCCGCGATTGAAGAGGGTCATCTCGTGGCCGCGGGCCAGGGCGGCGCGCACGGTGTGCGGGCCGAGGAAGCCGGTGCCGCCGAGGATGAGGATCTTGAGCTTCTTCTCCGCCTGGCCGTGCTGGCGGCGCAGCGGCGCCGTCAGGCCCGCGGCCCGGGCCTCGGCAGAGGCGAGCGATGCGATGGTCGCGGCGCCCGCGGCCGCGGAGAAACGGATGAAGTCGCGCCGGGAGGCTGGCATGACAGGGGCTCCTTGTTGCTGCAAGGCCGCCGGCGGGCTTCCGGCCCCGTCCGATGGCTCCAGCGCCCATGCTACCTGCGGCCGCGGGACCGGTTGCGGCGAATCCGACAAATTGTCGGAAGAAGGCGAATCCGGGCGCCCGCGTCCCGGTAGGCTCTTGCCGCATGAGCGCACTGACCAGCCCCATCCGGCAACTGACCCTCGTTCGGCGGGGCGAGGGGCGGGCGCTGGCGTGGGCGGCGGGGCTGTTCTTCTGCATCCTGTTCGGGTATTACCTGCTGCGCCCGATGCGCGATGAGATGGGCATCAGGGGGGATCTGGATGCGCTGCCGTGGCTGTGGACGGGCACATCGCTGGCGATGCTGGTGGCGGCGCCCCTGTTCGGGCTGCTGGTGAGCCGGGCGCCGCGCCGGGTGTTCCTGCCGCTGACGTACATCGGGCTGGCGGGGAGCTTGGTGGTGTTCTTCGGGCTGTTTGAGGCGCTGCCGGAGGGGGCGAGGCTGGGCGCGGGGTACGCCTTCTACATCTGGCTCAGCGTGCTGAACCTGTTTGCGACGGCGGTGTTCTGGGGGTTCATGGCCGACATCTTCACGCCAGAGCAGGGGACGCGCCTGTTCGGGGCGATCGGCGTGGGTGGGACCGTCGGCGCCATCTGCGGGTCGGCGGTTCCGGCGTGGCTGGTGCGCGGCGTCGCGGTCGGCGGCGTGACGGTGCGGATGGACGCGGAGTGGCTGCTGCTCGGCGCGGCGGGGATGATGCTGCTGGCGGTGGTGTGCGTGCGGCGGTTGATGGGGGAGTTCGGGATTCAAAGGGGAAGCGAAGGAATGTCGGCAGGGACTGCCGCCGCACCCAAGGAGCCCGGGCGGGATGCGCTGAAGGGCTTCAAGCTGATCGCGACGTCGCCGTACCTGCTCGGGATGTGCGCGTACATGCTGCTGTACACGGTGACGGCGTCGTACGCGTACTTCGAAGAGGCGCGGATCGTCAAGAGCGTCATCGAGACCACTGAGGGGCGCACCGCGTTCTACGGGCAGGTCAATCTCGCGGTGAACGGGCTGACGCTGCTGACGCAGTTGTTCCTCACCGGGCGGCTGCTGAAGCGGTTCGGCGTCATCTTCGGGCTGCTGCTGATGCCGGCGCTGATGCTGGGCGGGTTTGCCGCGCTGGCGATTGCGCCGGCGCTGGCAACGCTCTTCATCTTCCGCGTGGCCCAGCGCGGGCTGCACTACGCGGTGGACAAGCCGGCGCGGGAGACGCTGTACACGGTGCTGGGGCCGGAGGAGAAGTACAAGAGCAAGAGCTTCATCGATACGTTCGTGTACCGGGGCGGCGACCTGCTGGGCGCGTGGACGCACGCCGCAGCGCTGGCGGCGGGGCAGATCGTGCTGATCGTGGCGCCGCTGGCGGCGGTGTGGGCGGTCGTGGCTGCGTTTCTAGCGGCGCGCCGGAAGGCGCTGCTGCGCGCGCGAGTTTAGGACTCTGGTGGCACAGGCGTCTCGCCTGTGCAAAGAAGCCGGCGTGCCGCACAGGCGAGACGCCTGTGCCACCCGTGCTGGGCGGATACGATCGGAAATGGCGCGCCTGCTGGTCTTCTCGGATGTGCACTGCGATCTGGACGCCTGCCGCGGGCTGGTTGAGCAGGCAGCCGGCGTGGACCTGGTCATCGGCGCCGGCGACTTTGCCCGCAAACACGATGGGCTCGGGCGCACGATCGAGGCGCTGCGCGCCATCGACATTCAGACCATCCTCGTGCCTGGCAACAATGAGACCGATGCCGACCTCCGGGCCGCGTGCGTCTCGTGGAAGGTCGCGACGGTGCTGCACGGGGATTCCATGGAGGCGGCGGGGCTGACGATCTTCGGCATCGGCTGCGGCGTGCCGCCGCTGGGGCTGGACTGGAGCTTCGACCTGACGGAAGATCAGGCGCGCCGGCGGCTCTCGCACTGCCCGGAGGGGGCCGATGTGCTGATCACGCACTCGCCGCCGCACGGGCACGTGGACCGGATCAGCAGCGGGCGCAGCATCGGCAGCGCTGCGGTGCTGGAGACGATCGAGAACACCTCGCCGCGGCTGGTCGTGTGCGGGCACGTGCACGACTGCTGGGGGCAGGAGTCGCGGATCGGGGCGTCGCGGGTGATCAACGCGGGGCCGCGGGGGAAGGTGGTGGACCTGTGAAAGGGCCAAATGGCAAATGGGTAAATGGCAAATGAGGGTGGTTGCCGTTGCTCCTATGCTGGTCGCATGCGCGTCCGCAGTCGCGCAATTGGCGCTGGTGGATGTGTATGAGGAGGCCTGCGCAATTGTCGCGCGCGAATTCGTCGATCCGGATCTGAACGGGCTGGACTGGGAGGCCGAGTGCGCTGCGCGGCGAGGGCGGGCGGCGGAGGCCGAATCGGCCGCCGAGCTTGCGCCGGTACTGAATGAACTGCTCGGGCTGCTGGAGACGTCGCACACGGCGTTCTACCCGCGCGGGTCGCGGGCGTGGGGGGAGTTGCTGGACATCTTTCACAGCGATGGCGTGCCGGCGGACTTCAGCGCGGCAATCGAGCCGGGGATCGTCGAGTCCGTGTCCATCGGTGTGGTGACGTGCGTGATCGATGGGCGCGTGTTCGCGGCGGATGTGTACGACGGCTCGCCCGCGGCGGAGGCGGGGCTGCTGGTCGGCGATGAGATCGTATCGGCAGGCGGGGCGCGGTGGACGGATGATCTGCCGCTGCCGGGCGCCCCCGGCGAAGCGCTGGAGATCCTAATCCGGCGCGAGCGCGCCGGCGACCCCACGGCGATCACTGTCACGCCGGAGTTGATCCGCCCGAAGCGCGCGTTCATGCGGGCGCAGGAGGCGTCGACGCGCGTGATCGAACGCAATGGGGCGCAGGTGGGCTACATCCGCCTGCGGTCCTACGCCCATCCGGACTTCCATGATCAGGTGAAGGGGCAGGTACGGTTCGGAGCGCTGAAGGACGCCGATGCGCTAGTCCTCGACCTCCGCGGCGGCTGGGGCGGCGCCAACGTCGATTACCTCGACTTCCTGTTTCCCGTCCTGCCGGCGTGGGAGATGCGCCGGCGCGATGGCGACTGGGTTCGGGCCGAGATGGCGTGGCGCAAGCCGCTGGTCGTGCTGATCGATGAGGGCTCTCGCAGCGGCAAGGAAGTCGTTGCCCACACCCTCAAGAAGCACGGACTGGCGACGCTGGTGGGCGCGCGCACGGGAGGCATGGTCGTCGGCGGGCGGCCGTTTCCGCTGGCGGACGGGAGCCTGCTGTACGTCGCGGTCATGGATGTCCGCATCGACGGCGACCGCCTGGAGGGGGTGGGCGTGGCGCCGGATGTCGAAGTGAGGTTCGAGCTGCCGTATGCGGCGGGGACGGATCCGCAGCTCGAGGTGGCGGTTGAGGAAGCGGCGCGGCAGGCGAGCCGATGATCCCGTTTTCTGATCAGAAGAAGGCAGCGAGGCATGCGGCATCAAGGCACAAGGCCATGCGCTGCCGCGGCCAGACTCGATGCCTCGATGCCGCGTGCCTGATGCCTTCTTCTTGTCCGCTGCTGCCTCAGTCGTCGTCCGGCACGCCGTACTGCGCGCGCAGCCGCTGGAGTTCGGCCTTCAGCTCTTCCACGACATCGGCATACGCCGGATCGTCGTAGACGCTTGTCAGCTCGTCGGGGTCCCTCTCCAGATCGAACAGTTCCCAGTACCCCGCCCGGTAGAAGTGGATGAGCTTGTACCGGTCGGTGCGCACGCCGTAGTGGCGCTGGACGTTGTGCACGCCGGGGTGCTCGTAATAGTGGTAATAGACCGCGTCGCGCCAGTCGGGATCTTCGCCCTTGAAGAGGGGCGCCAGGCTGCGACCCTGCATGTCATCGGGGACCTCGACGCCGGCGAGATCGAGGAAGGTCTCGGCAAAGTCAAGATTCTGGACCAGATGCTCATCCACCGAGCCGGGCCGGATCACGCCGGGCCAGCGCACCAGCAGCGGCATGCGGAAGGACTCCTCGTACATCCATCGCTTGTCGTACCACCCGTGCTCGCCGAGGTACCAGCCCTGGTCGGAGCTGTAGATGACGACGGTGTTCTGCGCCAGGCCAAGATCGTCGAGGGTCTCCAGTAGACGCCCGATCCCGTCATCGACAGACGCCACGCAGCGCAGGTAGTCCTTGACGTAGCGCTGGTACATCCAGCGCACGCGGTCGGCGCCGGTGAGGTTGGCAGCGCGGAAGGCTTCGTTCTTCGGTCCGTACGCATTCTCCCAGATGGCAAGCTGCTCGGGCGTGAGATTGCCCGGCGCCGTGAGCTTGAGATCGAAGTCGCTCAGATGATGGGCGACGGTCATCTCCTGCTCGGCGGCCGCGGGGCCGCGCCCGGACCAGTCGTCGAAGAGCGTGGCCGGCTCGGGGATCTGGACATTATCGAAGTCGTTGATGTGGTCGGGTCCGGGCTGCCAGTTGCGGTGCGGCGCCTTGTGCTGGCAGGCGAGGAAGAACGGCTTGTCGGGATCGCGCCCTTCGAGCCAGTCGATGGTCAGATCGGTGATGATGTCGGTGGTGTAGCCCTCGCGCTCGATGCGCTCGCCGTTGCGAATCATCGGCGGGTTGTAGTACGGGCCCTGCCCGATCAGGATGTCCCAGTAGTCGAAGCCGGTGGGATCGGTCCCGAGGTGCCACTTGCCGATCATGGCGGTCTGGTAGCCGGCCTGCTGGAGCAGCTTCGGGAAGGTGCGCTGCGAGCCGTCGAACTGGTCGCCATTCTGGCGGAAGCCATTGCGGTGGCTGTGCAGACCCGTCAGGATCACCGCCCGGCTCGGCCCGCAGATCGCGTTGGTGACGAAGCAGTTGTCGAAGCGCATGCCCTCGGCGGCGATGCGGTCGATGTTGGGCGTGGTGTTGCGGTTGGATCCGTACGCGCTGATGGCCTGGGCGCCGTGATCATCGGTGAAGATGAACAGAATGTTGGGCCGGTCCTGGGCGCGGGCGAGCGGAACAAGCAGGACGAGCGCGGCTGCGATGAGCGTGCGGATCATGCGCCATGGTACGGCGCGCCTCGCCCCGGCGGCGACGGCGGACCACGGTCAGACCCAGCGCCAGCGCTGTGCTGGCGGCAGACGGGGCGGGAATCGTCGCGATCCAGCCCTCGCGCCGGCCGAGCGGGTTGTAGCCGTAGCCGGTGATGGTCGTTCCGTCGGCAGAGACCGCGTAGGCGATGTGCAGTTGCCAGCCATCTGGCAGGACGCCATGGCGATCAAGCACGTCGCTGAGCCGCAATGCGCCGGTGTTGCGCATCCAGACGAATGCGTCATCGGTGGGCTGGACCGTGTTCGAGCCGCCGACGATCACGGACCCGTCGAACGAGGCGCCGCGGGCCTGCGCGCTTCGATAGAAGGGGAAACCACGAGCGATGAGTTCGAGGTCGCCATCTTCGTTCCACGCCGCAGGCGCGCTGGCGTCGGCAATGCGGACCGATCCGATGATCGTGGCGCCGTCGCCGGAGACGCCCATGACACCGGGCCCAGTCCCGACCGCGGGCGGTGGCAGGACCTTCAGGCCTCCGGACTCTGACCAGGACCACACGCGCCCACCCGAAGGCGTGCTGATCGTTCCAGCAAATGTCAACCCGTCGGCAGACATCCCTTGCGGGGCCAGATACGCATCTGGTCCAGGATCTATGTGGTACGCTGCGCCCCCGCGGATGAACGCCGGACGGAAATCCTCCAACTCCGGATCCCACGCGAGGCCACTGATGATCGAGCCGTCAGACGAGATCCCCCACGCGATATCAAGCCCGTCGATCGGCTTGACGCCCCCGCCCGGCGTCCACTCGTACGGCCCCACGGTCGACGGGTCGTTGCCGATGATGCGCGAGCCGTCCGCAGTCGCGTCCCACGCCCCACCCGGGCCAATACCGACAAGCCCGCCGGCGCGCGTCCAGATGACCGCTTCCCGACCAATATCGACTGTGCCGACGACCAGACTCCCGTCGTCGGAGATGTGAAGCCCCTGGCTCTCCCGGAAGCCCGGGAGCGTCCCCATCGGTTCGAAGGACACCTGCCCGGCCGCGCCGGACAGCGAAGCAGACAGGGCACACCACAGCGCAGCGTATC
Source organism: Phycisphaerales bacterium JB039 (assembly GCA_043101635.1). Taxonomy (GTDB): domain Bacteria; phylum Planctomycetota; class Phycisphaerae; order Phycisphaerales; family UBA1924; genus CAYMJK01. The sequence continues at coordinate 9,106 of JBICIE010000139.1, forward strand.
GACTGGCCATCTGAAACCTCCCCGCGCCGAGCATACCAGAACCAGCCACGGATGCAAGGCCGTCCGGCGGGTCGCAGGGATCCTGACTCTTACTTCCACTCGTCGCCGGTCTTGCTGTCCGGGGCGCACCAGAGGGGGCCGGGGCGCTTGTCGAGGTCGCGGTCCCAGTCGCTGCGCTCGTACCAGCGGCAGGAGCCGTCGATGATGGCGACTGTCGCGCCGGTCCCGTGGCGCCTGGTCAGGCCCTCCCAGGGAAAGCTGGAGCCGTCGTTCCACGGGGCGGTGGTCGCGCCGGTCTCCTGGGTCTCCCAGAAGATCACCGAATCCGGCGTGTAGCGGTGGATGCGGAAGGCGATGTCGATGTACGTGGTCCCGATGAGCTTGAAGGAGCGCCCGTAACCGACCACCGCGCCGTTCATCAGATAGCTGGTGCACTTCTCGCTGTCGCCGTTGTATGGCTCCTTGTGCGTCGGGCAGCGATAGGTCTCGGCGGGCGGGTGATCGATGGCGCCGATCGCCGGTCCGTTGCCGCCGAGGTAGTTCCAGATGAGGCCGGTTGAAGCGCCCTCGCGCCGGGCCGGCGTCCAGACGCGACGGACCGGGCCCTCATATAGCCAGCCGATGGACCGCTCGCCCCAGTTGGAGGCGGGCAGGCGGTCGTCGAAGTCGCCGGCGTACATGGTGCACGCCGTGATCAGTTGCTTGAGATTGTTGTTGCACTTGATCTGCCGGCTGCTCTCGCGGGCCTTGCCCAGGCCCGGGAGCAGGATGCCGATCAGCAGTGCGATGATCGCGATGACGACGAGCAGTTCGATGAGCGTGAATGCGCGCCCGCGCATGGGGCCTCCCCTGGTCTTCGACCTACCGAGCGTACCCCGAATAACGCCCCGCCGCAAGCGGCCAGGCGGCGCGCAGCGCGCCTTGCATCAGTGAATCGAGCCCCGGACTCGCTAACGCCCGGCCCGCCTGCGCATCCTTGTCTGCGAGCACCCATTGCAAAGGAGCCAGCCATGCCGATCCGCCGCACTTCGCTGATTCTGGCCGCCGGATGCGCCGTCGGGCTGGGGGCAATAACCCCGGGCCTGCTGGCCGGACCGCCGCTCATCTGCCACCCGGTACAGGTCGAGGGGCTGGAGGCGGAGGGGCTGCCATGGTCCAGCGACCCCTTCCGCGGCGTCAGCGGGTTCGACCGCAAGACGCTCCCACAGGCCACGCTGAAGGTCCTGACACCGGATGTGCCGGTGCTCGGCCGCATGGAGACGCTGCGCCGGGCGACGCTGTACGCCGCCGGCGATGAGGAACTCTGCCTGCGGACGCTCGCAGCGCTGCAGGCCCGGGCGCTGGACGCCGCCGGCGCCGGCGGCGAGGCCATGGCCCTCTTCGACGCCGGCTACTTCGTCC
>JBICIE010000140.1:0-3725 GCA_043101635.1 Phycisphaerales bacterium JB039
ACGACAGACCAGACCTCGTTTGGCGGCTTCGAGGAGGCCGGCACCACGCTGACGGTCACACCGCGCATCAGCCCCGGCGGGTTCGTCACGCTGGACTACGACATCGAGCTGAGCGACTTCGTCGGCGAGGGCTCCGACGGCATCCCGCCGCCGAAGCAGACCCAGACCGTCAACGGCTATGTGACCATCCCGTCGGACGCGACCGTCATCGTCGGCGGCATCAAGATCAAGGACGACGCCGATACGGTCATCAAGATCCCGCTGCTCGGCGACATTCCGCTGCTGGGCCACCTGTTCCGCGATACCCGCAATTCGGCGCGCCAGGTCGAACTGCTCGTCTTCATTACTCCCCGCATTCTGTACGAGCCCGCGCTGACCGACTACCAGCTCCTGACCAAGGGCCCCCAGTCCGACGCCATGCTCGATCCGGACATCCCGCCGCTGGAGACGTTCATGGTCAAGTCGATCGCCGTCACCGCGCCCGGCGCCCCGCCGGCCGAGCGCCCCTCCGGCGGAGAGTGAAAGCCGTGGGCAAGCTCCGCAAGCGCGACACCGCTTCCCATGGGCGCAACGGCGCCGCCGGCGCTCCCGGCGCGCTGGCGCTGGACGACGACCGGCGCATCGCCCAGCTCTTCGGCCCCCTGCGGGCCAGCCCCGAGCAGATCCGCCGCTACCGCACCGATCCCGCCAGCGAGCGCGAGCCATGGGATGTCCTGCTCTCCACCCTCGCCGTAGACGAGCACACCGCGCTGCGGGCCCTGGCCGAGCGCACGGGACTGGTCTTCGAGGATGAGCCCATCCTCGACGATTCAGCCAGCCGCTTCTACGAACTGGTGACGCCGGCCGAGGCCCGCGAACTGCTCATGGCCGGGCTGAGTTCCGACGGGCGCAGCATGCGCATCGCCACGGCCCAGCCCATGCAGCCCGGGGCCTTCAGCCTGCTGGAGGATCGCCTCGGCCTGGCCATCGAGGTGGTGCTGGCGCCGCGGGCGGCCGTCGCCAATCTGCTCAACCGCGGCTACGAGCGCCGCCAGGACCTCGTCACCGAGATCGTCGAGGACATGCCGCTGGATGAGCAGGCCATGGCCTCTGCCGCCGGCGCCATCGGCCGCTCGACCGACCTGCTGCAGCTTGCCCGGCAGGGTCCGGTTATCCGCCTGGTGAACATGATCCTGTTCGAGGCCCTGCGCCGGCGCTCCAGCGATGTGCACATCCACCCGGAGGAGAACCGCCTGGTCATCCGCATGCGCGTCGATGGCATGCTGGTGGACGCCTTCAGCCCGCCCCTGGGCCTGGCCAGCGCCATCTCCAGCCGCCTGAAGGTGATGACCGACCTCGACATCGCCAACCGCCACTCGCCGCAGGATGGCCAGACGACCGTGCGCGTCGGCAGCCACAAGATCGACATCCGCCTGAGCGTGATTCCCACGATTCACGGCGAGCGCATCGTGCTGCGACTGCTGGACCAGAGCCAGACGCAGCTCGATCTGGACAGCCTCGGCATGGGCGCCGCGACCCGCAAGATCCTGATGGACGCCGTCGCCCGGCCCAATGGCATGCTGCTGGTCACCGGCCCGACCGGCAGCGGCAAGACCACCACGCTGTACGCGGCGCTGGCGATGATCGACCGCGACACCCGCAACGTGATGACCATTGAGGACCCGGTCGAGTACCGCCTCGAGGGCATCAGCCAGATGCAGGTGAACCCCAAGCGCGGGGTCACGTTCGCCACCGGCCTGCGGTCGCTGCTGCGGCAGGATCCCGATGTCATTCTCGTCGGCGAAATCCGCGATCACGAGACCGCCGAGCTTGCCGTACAGGCGTCGCTGACCGGCCACCTCGTGCTCGCCACGCTGCACACCAACGACGCCCCCAGCGCCATCCCGCGCCTGCTGGACATCGGCGTCGAGCCGTTCCTGGTGACCAGCTCGCTGCTGGGCGTGATGGCCCAGCGACTGGTGCGCAAGCTGTGCCCCGTGTGCGCCGGAACCGGCGAGACGCAGCCGTCGATGAGGGGCCAGCAGGTGGGGGCGAAGTGCGCCACCTGCTTCGGGACCGGCTACAAGGGCCGCATGGCCGTCTATGAACTGATGACCATGAACGACGAGCTGCGCCGGCTGACCGCCCAGCGGGCCGACAGCGTGCTGCTGCTGGAGGCCGCCAAGCGCGCGGGCTTCGCCCCCATGATCGAGGACGCCCGGGCCAAGATTGTCCAGGGCCTGACGGATGAGCGGGAGTTGAAGCGGGTGCTGGTCGAGGCCTGAGCCGTCGGCGCCCGGGGCCGCAGGGGCCAGCAGGCTGGCGTTACAGCCGATCAGTGGCGCCGGGCTCGAAGGGCGTCAGACTACGGGCCTGCGCATCGCCTGTGTGCCCGCGGCATCCAACCTCAACCGCCAACCGCAACCGTTGCCCCGCCCATCCGTACCATCCCGCACGGAGGCGAAAGGAGAAGCTGACTTGTTGACTCGTCCATGCGCTGTCGTGATCGCCCTTGCCGGGCTCGCCGTCCCTGCCGCCCCTGCCGCGGCGGCCGACCAGATCGTCACCTTTGAGTTCCCGCCCCGCCTGTCCGGCCCCGTCGCCCTGGACTACGGCTTCTTCGGGACGGATGCCGTCGGCTGCCGCATCGTCGAGACGCGAGTCTTCATCACATTCACGCCCGATCCGGGCGTTGACGCCGCCGACCTGTACAGCGGCTTCGATGTCCCGGTGATCCTCGACGATCCCGCCGGCTCCACCCGCATCGAGCTGATCGGCGCCGATCTCGGCTGGTCCGGCCAGGGGACCTTCGGCTACGGGCTCTCGACGACCGACTTCAACGGCGTGGTGCGCGCCGGCCGCTTCGGCTGGGAGATCCGCAGCGTCGATGAGCTTCGCCCCATGTCCGGCAACTTCCTCGACAACTCCCGCATCGAGTTCGTGGTGCGCTGCGCCTGCTACGCCGACTGCGACGAGTCGGGCTCGCTCGATCTCTTCGACTTCCTCTGCTTCCAGAACCAGTTCGGCGCTGGCGATCCCGCCGCCGACTGCGACGGTTCGGGGGTTCTCGACCTGTTCGACTTCCTGTGTTTCCAGAACGAGTTCGCCGCGGGCTGCCCGTAGCGGTTCCGGCACGCCTTCGCCGCGTCTCACCCTTCGGCCCCGGAAGCTGCTTCGCGCGGTCTCACCCGATGAGCGAGAGGCCTGTAGCGCAGCAGCAAGCGACGCGGCCCGCGGGGGCCGGCGTCGCGCTGTGTCGGTTCACGTTCCAGACGAAGCGGCGTTACGGGCAGCCGGCGCCAAACTCGTTCTGAAAACACAGGAAGTCGAAGATGTCCAGCGCGCCGTCGCCGTCGCAGTCGGCCTGCAGTTCGCCGGCGGCGAAGGCGTTCTGGAAGCACAGGAAGTCAAAGATGTCGAGTTTGCCGTCGCCGTCGCAGTCGGGATAGCACTCGCCTGCGATCAGGTCGGCCCGCACGGGGAACTTGAACTCCTGGTCCGGCGCCAGCGGCCCTGCGAACAGGATCACGATGCCCCGCCGCTCGCCGGGCTCCATGAGCCTGGGCTTCGGCGGGTCGTCGTAGATCCTGACCGAGTCGTCGTCGATGACGCAGTGAATGTCGTCGCGCTCGGCGAAGATGCGCTCGGGGCGGACCGTCCAGTCGGCCAGCGGGAGGGTCAGGGCCTCGACCGCCTTTCCACTCTCGTTGATGAAGTCGAAGGCCATCTGGCCCGGGCCGGCCGAG
>JBICIE010000141.1:0-19331 GCA_043101635.1 Phycisphaerales bacterium JB039
GTGCTCGGCCATCGGCAGCATGTTGGAGGCCGGGTCGGTCTCCAGCAGGACGCGGATCGGCCGGCTGGAGAGCAGCACGCGCGACAGATTGGGCATGTCGGGCCCGGTGACGGTTGCCAAGGTCTCGATGGCGATCACGGCCGGGAGGGCGCCAACTTCTTCCGGCGCCAGGCCGGCGCGGTCGAAGGCCTCGATGTAGAGCCCGTGCACCGCTGGGTCATAGCGATCATCAAGTTCGAGTTCGGCGACGCGCACAGCCAGGAAGAGCGGCAGGCGCCGATCGGCCAGCGCATCGAAGCGACGAGCGGCCTCCGCGCACGGGAGGTCTGCGGAGACGACCTCCACATCCGACCAGTCCGATGCGCCGGCGCGAACGCCGCCGCGCGGCTGGGCGACGATGACGCATGGCTCGGCGGCGTCTGCCAGATAGGCGTCGAGCTGATCGCGCAGGCCCTGCAGGCGGCGGCGGCGCTCCTCGGGCATGCCCCGCGGGCCACGAGCCTTGCCCAGTACGCGGGCCAGCGCGGCGGGATCGAGCGCAGCGCCCGGGGACGAGGCGTCGGCGAGCGCATCGGCGGTCCGGTGCGTCTGTCTGCCGGCTTCGGCTGCGAGGCGATGGTCGAGCCGGTCGCGCAGATCCTGGACCCGGGTCGCCAGCCGGGCCCGCTGGGCACGGCAGTGGCGCCGGGCCAGATGGACGATGACGGCCAGGGGCGCATCGTCCGTGAGACTGACGAAGGTGTCGTCCGCCGTGAGCGGCTCGGTCAGCCTGGCGATGTCCGCTCGCAGGGTCTGGGCCGGCGCATCGCGCAACCTGGTCTGGGCGATGACGGCGTCGGCTGCGGCCGCGAGGAGTTCGGCGAGCGAGGCGGGGCGCCCGTCGGCGCCGGCGAGGTCGCGGGCGGCTCGCTCGATCCGGGCCATGTTGTCGCGCAGGATGCGGGCCGCATCGGGTCCCGGGAGGATCGAATCCGCGTGCGCGGCGAGCCAGTCGCCGAACGTCTGCACGAGGGGGCCGCGGGCGTCATCGGCGAGCAGGACGATCGGCTCGCCGGTGCGCACGCGCCCGGGCTGGCGGAGCGTGTGCATGAGAGCCGGGAGGACGCCCTTGCCGGGGGACTGCAGGCGCCCGGACACATCCGTTCCGGTCATGGCGAACGTGCGCACGGCGCGGAGGGCCTCGCGGCCATCGGCCGACTCGGCGGGCTGTGCTGGCAGCACGGGGCGGCCGATGGGTTCGCCGGCGCCGACCTGTTCGGGTCCGGCGGAGGTGGTCGACTGCTCGGGAGCCGCAACGCTCGGCATGGTGTCCTCTTCGGGCATGGCTTAGATGGCGAGGCGATCGAAGACGCGCTCGAGGCCGGCGAGCTTCTGCTCGGCGGTCATCTCGACGCCCTGACGGGTGTACTCGCAGTAGCGGGGGCGACTCTCATCCTGGAAGAGCAGGCCGATGGGGAGGCGCTCCTGATGGTCTGCCATGGCGCGGGCGGCGTTGAGATCATGCGGATTGTGCACGGCCTTGTTCTTGTACATCTTTCGGACGGCGTCGGAGACCTCGATGCCATCGTCGTGCTGGAGCAGGAGGATGGAATCGGGATTGTCCTGCGCTTCCTTGTACAGATCGGGGGTGTACTGGGGGCAGCGCTGGAGAATGTGGACGAACGCCGTGCCCTTGTGCTTGTAGGCCCGCTTGAGCGTCTCGTAGACGTGCACCGGGTTCCAGTCGACCGTCTGGGCGACGAAGGAGACGTTGGTGAAGCCGAGCGTGATGGAGGCGGGGTTCATCGGCGGCAGCGGGGCGCCGCCGGGGTGGGTGTTGGTCTTGAAGCCGACGGGGGTGGTCGGGGAGGACTGCATCTTGGTGAGGCCGTAGATGTTGTTGTTGAACAGCATCACGACCATGTCCATGTTGTAGCGGATGGCGTGCACCCAGTGGGCGGCGCCGATGGAGCAGCAGTCGCCGTCGCCGGTAGCGACCCAGATGGTCAGGTCGGGCCGGCGGGCCTTGACGCCGCAGGCGACCGGAAGGGCCCGTCCGTGCAGCCCGTGAAAGCCGTAGGTCTTCATGTAGTGCGGGAAGCGACTGGAGCAGCCAATGCCGGAGACGCACACGGTCTTCTCGGGCACAAGCTGCTCATCGCGGCAGATGCGCTGCACGGCGCTGAGTACGCCGTGATCGCCGCAACCGGGGCACCAGCGGGCCACGCCGCCGTCGTAGTCCTCGAGCGTGAAGTAGCGGGGGAGGACATCCAGTGACCAGTCCTGCTTGAGTCCGAACATTGCTTTCCGGCTCCTGAATCAGTGAGCGACCTGGGCGGCGACGGCGGGGGTCGCGACGGCATTCAACCTTCCGAGGAGAACCTTCTCGATCTGCGCCGGGCGCAGCGGCTGGCCCGGCGTAATCGACCAGTGATCGATGTCCATGAGTGTCTCTTCGCGGAGCACGCGAGCAAGCTGTGCCGGGCGTCCGGGCTGATCGCCGAAGCCCTCGCGAGGATCGGAATAGTTCAGCTCGATGGTCATGACCTTCCCGAAGCGGGAGAAGATCTCGACCAGCCCGGGCTGCAGCGGCATCAGGTAGCGGATGTGCAGGGCGGAAACCCTGTGGCCCTTGTCGCGCAGGCGATCCACCGCCTCGTGGATGGCGCCGAGCGTGGAGCCCCATGCGACGACGAGCAGATCGCCTTCAGGATCGCCGTAGACATCCGGCGGACGGAGCGAGGATCGCAGGGCCGCCAGCTTGCGCGAGCGCATCTCGCAGCCGACCTGGTTGGAACTGGAGTCGTAGGCGACCTTGCTCCACTTGGTGTGGGCCAGGCCGGTGAGGACGTATTCGCCGCCGCGCTGGCCGGGAATGGGCCGGGCGGAGACCCCGGTCTCGGGATCCCACTCGTAGGGCGCAACGCCCTCCTCCCACGGGGTCTGGTCGGGATCAGGCGCCAGCCACTCCTTCCGGGGGCGGGGGCGCGGGATCGGGGTGACGCCGGTGGCCAGGTTGGCGTCGGTCAGGATGATGACCGGCAGCCGGAACGACTCGGCGATCGTGCGGGCGGTGATGACCATGTTGAGGCAGTCCTCGATGGTCGCAGCGGCCATCACCACCTTGGGGGCGTCTCCGGGGGTCTGGTGCATGGCCATGAGCAGGTCGCCCTGCTCGATCTTGGTGGGCAGGCCGGTGGCGGGGCCGCCGCGCTGCACATCCACGATGACCAGCGGCACCTCGCCCATGCTCGCCAGGCCGATGAACTCGGTCTTGAGGGCCATGCCGGGGCCGGAGGTGATGGTGCAGGCGGTCTTGCCCGCGAAGGAGCAGCCGATGGCAAAGCCGATGGCGGCGATCTCATCTTCCGCCTGATGGACGATGCCGCCGGTCCTGTCGATCACGCCGGCCAGGAAGTGCGAAGCGCTGGTGGCGGGCGTGATGGGGTACATCGAGACGACATCGATACCGGCCGCCATGACGCCGAGCCCGACGGCCTGATTGCCGTTGACCACGAGCAGATCGGCCCGGCCCTGGGGATCTGGGGGCACCTCGAAGGCGAGATCCAGCCTCTCGGCCGCGAACTCGCGGCCGGCGTTGAAGAGGGCCTGGTTGACCGCGATGACCTTCTCGCCCTTCTTCTTGAAGACAGTCTCAATCTCCTTGAGGGCGAGTTCGGCGCTTCGGCCGCAGATCTGGCAGAGCAGGCCGAGCACGAACATGTTCTTGCCGAGACGGGGGAAGCTGGTGTGCGCGAGGCACGCTTCCTCGAACGGCAGTTCGTGGACGATGTAGCCCTTGGAGCGGAACTCGGCAACGGCCTCGGCGTACTGCTCGCGGATGGCGGGATCCTGGTCCTGGGCCCAGCGACTCTCCAGCAGAATAACGGTCCCCTCGCGGAACGCGCTGTTGTCGATGCGTCCGTAGAGGACCTGCTCGTTGAGGGCGACAACGAGATCGGCCTCGTCGCCCATGTTGGTCATTGGCCTGGAGCCGAGCCTGATGCGGATGCCGGAGGCGCCGGCCTTGGATCGGGCGGGCGGCTTGATTTCGGCGGGGATGATCTCCACCGTCCAGACGCCGTTGCCCATCTTGGCCGACACCGTGCCGAAGGTCTGGCCGCACTTCTGGGCGCCTTCGCCGGAGTCGCTGACGATCTCGACGATCATGTCGTGGACGACTCTTGGGGTATGCTCGACCTGCCCGTTCCCCGCCGATTGCGTTGTCATACCGGCCCGCTCCTGGAGGTAAAACCGATGGTGTGCAAGGGGCATGCCACCCGGCGACGCGCCAAGGCGCGGCCGGGTCGCCCAGTCTGGTCAGAATCGGGATCGGGCGTCGGCCCGCCACTCCAGCACTCAGCCGCGGCGGCTCGGCGCTCTGTTGGCGCGAGCGTCGGTCGCGGCGGCCGGAAGGTCATGCCTGGATCAGGTGTTGAAGGGACATAACCGCGGGATTATAGCGGCGGCACGCAGGAATCCAGATAATCCAATCCGATTTCCGACGTCGCGACGGGCAGAGCCGGCGGGCCGTTCCTGATTCTGGAAGACGGGAACCGCCGGATTCTCTCATCCGGGAATCGGTGGCGCGGAGCGGGATGCGGTTCGCGCGGATCGGGATCGCTAGTATCGCGGCGCGGGCGAGCGTCCCCGCGAGGGCTTCAGGAGGAACCGCGCGGTGACAGGCGACCTTCTTGGCGGTCCGGCATCGGGCCGGGGCGAGCCGGGCGCCGGGGCCGGCATGCCGCCGGGGGCGCAGCCCGAGGCGCTGGATCGCCTGCTGCGGGGCGTGGGCGATTCGGACCGAAGCCAGTTGCACGAGCACGAGGTGTACCGGATCCTGGACCTGGCCGGCGGCATCGCGCCGCCGCGACATCGGTTCGTCGGCGCCGGGGAATCGATCAGCGCAGAGACGCTCGCGGCGTTTGCCGGCGACCGGATCGTGGTCAAGATCGTCTCGCCCGGGGTCGTGCACAAGTCTGATGACGGCGGGGTCGTCTTCTGCGCCCGGGAGCCGGCGATCGTGCAGCAGGCGCTGGCCCGACTGATCGGCGGGCGGCGCAGCGCCGGCGCCGAGCCGCACGGGGCGCTGCTGGTGGAGTTCATCGAGTCGGAGGCTCGGGGGCTGGGCGTGGAACTGTTCGTCGGGATTCCCTCGACGCGCGCGTTCGGCCCGGTGATCGCGGCCGGCTTCGGTGGGACCGAGACCGAGTACCTGGCGGGCGTGATGCGGCGCGGCGAGGCGATTGCCACCGGGATCGCGACGGAAACCGAACCTGAGGCGTTCCTGGAGCTGTTCAGAGCGACGGCGGCGTACGACCTCATCTCCGGGGGGGTGCGGGGGCGGCGGCGACTGGTCGGCGATGACGAACTGATCCGGTGCTTCGGGGTCTTCATCTGGCTGGCGCGCCGGCTGTGCGTCGATCGCGGGCCGGATGCTCCGGGGCTTGCCAGCCTGGAGGTCAATCCGTTTGCGCTGGTCGGCCAGCGCATGGTTCCACTGGACGGGTGCGGCCGGCTGGGATCGTGTCCGCGGCGTCCTGCTGCGCGACCGCTCGACAATGTGCAGCGCATGCTCGAGCCGCGGTCGATGGCCGTGATGGGCGTGTCGGCCCGGAGCCAGAACTTCGGGCGCATCATCCTGCAGAACACGCTGCGCCGGGGCTTCGATCCGGCCCGGCTGTACATCGTCAAGCCGGCCCAGAAACAGATCGACGGCGTCAGGTGCGTGGCGACGATCGAGCAACTGCCGGAGCCGGTCGATTTGCTTGTAATCGCGACATCGGCGGACCAGCTTCCTGCGATCATCGGCGAGAGCGTCGAGTCGGGCAAGGTTCGATCGGCGATCGTCATCCCGGGTGGGGTCGGGGAGACGCAGGGCAGCGCCGATCTGTTCAGCGGGCTTCGCAGCGCCATCGTGGCCGGGCGCACGAGCCCGGGCGGCGGGCTGGTCGTCCTCGGGCCGAACTGCCTGGGCGTGCAGTCGCGGGCGGGGCGGCACGACACGTTCTTCATACCGCAGAACAAACTCTCGCCGGCGCCGGAGGGGCCGGGGCGGCGGTTGGCGCTGATCTCGCAGAGCGGCGCGTTCATCGTGAGCTGCGTCAGCGGCAACCGGCATCTGGACCCGGCGCTGTCGATCTCGGTCGGCAATCAGGTGGACCTGACGGTGGGCGACCTGGTCGCCGCGGCGGGCGCCCGCGACGACATCCGCTCGATCGGGGTGTATGTCGAGGGCTTCAGTGATCTGGACGGGCTGGACACGCTGCGGGCGGTCCGCGCGCTATCAGAAGCCGGCAAGACGGTGGTTCTGTACAAGGCGGGGCGCACCGAGCAGGGGCGGGACGCCGCGGCGGGGCATACGGCGTCGGTCGCCGGGGACTACGAGGTGTGCGCTGCCGGCGCCAGGGCAGCCGGGGCGCTGGTCGCCGACAGCTTCGCCCAGTTCGAGCAGCTCGTCGAGCTTGCGGCGCTGCTGGAGGACCGCACGGTCAGGGGCGCCAGGCTGGGCGCGATCACCAACGCCGGGTTCGAGGCGGTCGGGATAGCCGACGGGCTGCACGGCGCCGAGCGTGCAGTTGCGATGCCGGCGCTGCCGGAGGCGACGGTGGCGACGCTCGGTTCGGCGCTGGCTGCGCACGGGCTCGGTGGGCTGATCAATCTGCGCAATCCGCTGGATCTGACGCCCATGGCCCGGGAGGCGGCGTATGAGGCGGCAGCCCGGGCCTTGCTCGAGTGCGAGCAACTCGATGCGCTGCTGCTGTCCTCGGTGCCGCTGACGCCGGCGCTGGCGACGACCGCTGAGGAGATCGAGGGGCGCGAGTCGCTGGCCGAGGTGCTGCAGAGGCTGCGGCGGGACTTCGACAAGCCGATCGCCGCGGTCATCGACGGCGGGCCGCAGTACCACGCGCTGATCGACCGGATCCGCGCAGGGGGAACGCCTGTCTTTGCGCGCGCCGATGAGGCGATGCGCTCGTTCGGACGGTACTTGTGCCACCGAGCCGGGCTCAGGGCCCGGCCGACAGGCTCTCGCGCACGGTCGGGAAGTCCATGAGCTTCCCCGGCCAGGTGATCCGGGCCTCTTCGGCCGCAGCGCGGGTCGCGTAGGCGGCGACGCCGGTTCCCATCGGGGTCATGAGCGACTCGCTGACGAGATAGATGGCAGTTCGGCCATCTATCCACTCGCGGGTGTCTGCATCGTGGACCCACCAGCGGAGCTCATCAGCCTGCGGCGCGGGGGCGGCGAGCATCTCGCCGGCATCGTCGAACAGCAGGTACTCGACGCGCCCGTCCCGCCGGAGGGCGATGGCGCTGGAGAAGCGGTCCTCGCTGATGATCATGCTGCAGATGTCGCAGACATCCTGGCCGTAGTGGAGCGTCGGCGGGCCGAGGTCATCGGATCGCTCGGCGCAGGCTGCCAGCGCCATCGCGAGTACTGCGGCGGCCAGTGGTCGCAAGATCACAGCGGCCTCCGGATGAACACGGCGCCGGCGAGCAGCAGGGGGGCGACGCACCAGGCGATCAGGAGGCTGATCAGCAGCGGGGCCAGCGCGGCGCCGAAGGCCTGCGTGGCGTACAGCCCGGCGGGGCCGAGCAGGTCGAGCGTGGCGTCGAAGCTGGAGATGGCGGCGAGCTTGAAGACCTGGGTGGGGCTGGCCAGCGCGGTCAGCAAGAGCTGGCGGGCGGAAAGATCGAGGACGGTGGTGGCGCTCATCAGGCCAAGATCGCTGACGAGCACCAGGGCGAACCAGGCGAAGACGCTCATGCCCAGGGCGACATTGGAGCGGCGGATGACCGCGGCGATGAGCATGCCGATGGCGAGCATGCTGATGGCGAGCAGTGCGCTGAGCCCGGCGAGACGGACCATGAGGAGGCCATCGCCGCTGCGCCCCATGGCGAGTGCGGCGACGCCGAAGCCGATGGCGATGGCGCCGGCAAAGGCGAGGGCCTGGCCGAGGAATTTGGCAACGAGGACTTCGGCGCGCGAAACGGGCTGGGCCAGCAGGTAGGCGAGCATGCCGCGGTCGCGCTCGCCGGTGAGCGACAGGGCGCCGATGGTCAGGCCCATGAGCGGGGTCAGCAGGAGCGTGAGGTTGACGAGGCTCGCGGCGGTCTTGCCGAAGCCGGCCATACCGGCCATGCCCGAGCCGACCTGCGACATGTACGACAGGGCGACGGCAAGTGCGGCAAAGGCGATGGCGTAGAGCAGCAGCCAGCGGTTACGCATGGCGTCGCGCAGCTCCTTGCGCATCAGCGGCGCGAGAGAACGGACATCGATCGAGCATTCACCGAGTGCGATTGCGCGCTTCATTGTGCGCCTCCATGGACCGGATGAGCGGCGGCGCCGTTGTTGGCGTGGGGCTGGCTGCAGCAGTCGAGGCGGGCGGGGATGCCGGCGGCGGCGAGGGTGGCCAGTGCGGCCGGCGCGTGTGCGCCGTCGACGAGGATCGGTTCGCGGGTCGCGTCGATGCGCCCGGGCTCATCGCGGACGATGCGCCCGGATTCGAGCGTGATGATCCGGTCGGCGATGTCGCGAACCTCCTCGGGACGGTGGGAGATGAACAGAACGGTTTTGCCGGCTTCGCGCAGGCGCCCGATGTGGCCGAGCAGGGCGCGACGGCCGGCGGCATCCAGATTGGATGTCGGCTCGTCGAGGATCAGCACCGGCGGGTCATTGAGCAGGGCGAGGGCGAGCGTCAGGCGCTGCTTCACGCCGCCGGAGAGTTCGCGGACGCGCTTGCGGGCGTGCTCGGCCATACCGGCGTCGCCAAGCAAGGCACGGGCCTGGGACAGCTCGGCCCGCTTGAGGCGGGCGAACAGCGCGACCGCTTCCCAGACGCGCAGGTCGTCGAAGAGGGCCGGCTCCTGGGGGACGTAGCCGATCCGGCGGCGCACCGCCTTGCCGCGCCGGCGCACGGGGAGCCCGGCCACGGTGATGCGCCCGTCGAAGGGGACGAGGCCGAGCACGCAGCGGATGAGCGTCGTCTTGCCGGCGCCGTTGGGCCCCCACAGGGCGACGGCCTCGCCGGCGCCGATGCGCAGCGAGACATCGCGCAGGACCGCCGTGCGTCCGAATCGCTTCGTGACTCCATGCAGTTCAATCATGGGCGACCTCCAACTGCGGTCTGGTGAGGGCTCGCTCTGCGCGGGAACGAGCGATGGGAGCCGCGCACAGCAGGCCGGCGGCGAGCAGCGCTGCTGCGACCGGGGCCGTCGAGCCGCTGCTCGGCTGAGCTGCGGCGATCGTGGCTGGCGGCGGCCCGGCCTGGGCGTTGCGCATGAGCGGAGCGGGATCGACGATCTTGGGCCGGGGAGCGACGACGGGGAAGGCGCGGGCCGCCGACTCGATGGCGTGCTGCGCGGGGCTGAACAGGAACAGTCGCATCAGGGGCTCGCGGTCGATGAGGTTCTCGAAGATCCCTTCGGCGCGGTACTCGATGTCGCCGACGCCGTCGCGGTCGAGATCGAAGCCCTGGTAGTCGCTCCAGTAGTTGCCGCGGCCGCCGGCGGCGAAGGCGTTGCCCTCCAGCATGCCGGAGCCGAGGATGGCGATCTGCTCGATGTTGTCGACGATCGCGTTCTCGGTGAAGACGTTGCCGGAGACCGAGGGCATGAAGGCGACGCCGATATCGTTGAAGCCGAAGACGTTGCCGCGGATCATGTGCTCGACGCCGACGGCCGAGGGCGAGTTGTCCAGGTGCAGGCCGACGCGGTTGCCGACGAAGAGGTTGCCCTCGGCCAGCAGCCCGTCCATGTCCTTGAGCCCGACGCCGAAGCCGCTGGGGCCACGGTTGCGGGCGAAGATGTTGCGGCGGAGCGTGAGGTTCTTGCTGTACATGAGGAACGCGCCGACGGAGTTGTCTTCGAGGACGTTGTCCTCCAGCACGTTGTCGTCGCTGTACATGAAGTGCATGCCGTAGCGGCCGTGGGAGACGTGGTTGCGGCGCAGCGTGACGTTGTTGGAGAACCACATCACCGCGTCGCGGCTGCCGCGGATGCGGTTGTCCTCGATGAGGCAGCCGGGGCTCTGCCAGAGGCGGACGCCATCGCCGCGCCGGGGCAGGGGCAGGTCCATGGCGCCGATCACGTTGGCGCGGATGACGCTGTCCGGCGCCTCCTTGAGGTAGATGCCGAAGAGCACATCCTCAAGATGGTTGGCTTCGATGCGTGCCCGCCCAGCGGTGACGACGACGCCGGCGTTCTCGCGGTCGAGGCTCTTGCCGGTGCCGCGGATCGTGAAGCCGCGGATGGTGACATCCGGGGCGGTGATGGCGATGGCGTCACCCTCGCCGCCGGCGTCGATGATTGCGCCGCCCGCGCCGATGAGTGTGAGCGGCCGGTCGACGCTGATCGGTCCGTAGACGCCCGGCTCGACGGCGATCGTGGCGCCAGGCTCAGCAGCGTCGATCCGCTGCTGCAGGCTCTGGGCGCAGACGGGGCCGGCGCCGAACAGCGCGATGACGGCGAGCAGGATGGCGCGGGTCATTCTGGCGCCTCCTCGGCCGATCCGGCCTCGACCAGCGGCTTGTAGGCCCGGCGGTGCAGCCAGAGGCCGACGATTGTGAGGCCGGAGGCGATGATCGCGAGGATCAGGCCGGGCCCCATCGCGGCGACGGTCTTGAACTGGCCGATCACCCCCACGCCGAGCACCGGCGGCGTGAACGGTTTGATGGCGCTGGAGAGGGGGGCCTGCGGATCGAGGTTCTGGCCGAAGTTGTGCAGCCAGAACCACAGGTCCCCGAGGAAGAAGGCGGGGAAGACGATGGCCGGGAGGGCCATGAGGGCGGCCCAGCGGGTGTGGATATAGGTTGCGCCTTCGACGAGCAGGATCAGGGCGATCAGGCCGGCGATCGAGAGCGATCGCTCGAGCTGCGCGGCGTCTTCCAGCGGGCGCATGCCGATGTAGTGATTGAGGCCGTCGATCTCGCGGACATCGCCGGTGAGGCGGTTGAGGTAGGCCTGCACGCGCAGATCGTCGGGATACTGGGGCGCCTCGAGGGTCATCGTCCAGTAGGGCAGGAACAGGGAAATCAGCAGGAGGATCCGGGCGGCGGACAGCGCGACGGTGGGGGCGGCGTACCGCCACCCGCGCCGGCGCATCTCCGACTCCGGCACGCGTGGTCCGATGATGGCCCGGATCAACCTGCTCATGTGATGCGCTCCAGACAGGGGGTTGGTTACTCGGCGGGCTTGACGAGGAAGTAGCCCATCATCTCGAGGTGAAGGGCCGAGCAGAACTCGGAGCAGTAGAACGGGTAGGTCCCGGGATGGTCGGCGTCGAACTCGATCTTGATGTATTCGCCGGGCTCGAGGCTGAGATTGATGTTGTAGCCGGGCAGGGCGAAGCCGTGGGTGGCGTCCTGGGCCCGCTCGACGTTGGTGATGTGCCAGATCACGTGGTCGCCCTGGTTGACCTCGACGTGCTCGGGCGTGAAGTGGCTGCGCACGGCGGTGGCGTAGATGTTGACGGTGTTGCCATCGCGCTCGATGCGCTCCTGGCCGGTGACCGGCGCCCCGGGCTCGACCGCCTGGGTGTGCGGGTTCCACCCGACTTCGGGGTAGACCTTCCACGGCTTGATCTTGTCGGCCTTGATAATCTGGGCGTAGTGCGGCTCGCCGATGCCGATGGGGCTGTCGTACAGCAACTGCATATTGTCGCCGCTCTCGGCGATGTCGATGAGCTGGAAGTTCTGCGGCAGCAGCGGCCCGGTCGGGAAGAAGCGGTCGATCGACCATTTGTTCATGGAGACCAGGTACTTGCCGTCGGGACTGACGGTATCGCCCTCGGCGGTGGCTATGTGGCCGACGTTGTAATGGACGTTGATCTTGCCGGCCATGGTCCAGTCCGGCTCGGGGTTCTTCTGTCCGGCCTCGCCGCCCATGGCCCAGCGGGCCACGGCGGGCTCGAGGAACAGCGAGGTATACGCGTAGCCCTGGTTGTCGAACTGGGTGTGCAGCGGGCCGAGGCCGACTTCGATCTGGGCCTCGACGCAGGCGTCGAAGTCGAGCACGGGGACGTTGAACTGGTCGGGTTGATAGGCCCGGTCGGCGATGGCCTGCTGGATCTTGTCGAAGCCGTAGACCGTGACGTGCGGATCGAGCTTGCCGGAGACGACGATGTACTTGCCATCCGGTGAGACATCGACGCCGTGGGGGCTCTTGGGCTCGGGAATGAAGTAGAGCAGGCCTTCCTCGATGGCAGTGGCCAGCGGGATGACCGGGAAGTCCTTGATGCGCTCGACCTTGCCGGCCTGGTAGACCTCGGCGGCCTTGCGCAGGTTGATGACGTGCATGTAGTCGTTGTCGCGCTGGCTGGCGCCGGCCTCATAGGGCGGTTTGCCGGACTCGATGCCGCCGGTGGCCAGTTCGGTGTTGAAGGAGTTGCCGAAGACCCAGCCGTCGCTGGCGAGCTTGCCGGCGTCGAACAGGTCCTGCCAGTAGGGGGGCAGTTCGATGGCGAACGAGCGGCTCGGATCGATGCGGCCCTTGGCGCGATCGAACTTCCAGAAGGTCACCATGCCGCGATACTTGGTGTTGTACTCCTCCATGGGGGCGTAGCCCCAGCCGAGGGGATGACCGTACTGGCCGCCCTCGATGATCCACTCCGTGTTCGGCGTGACCATGGTCCCGCCGTGGTCACTGAGCGAGATCGGGTTCTTGACGATCTGCTTGGTTTCCCAGTCGCGCAGGTCGATGACGGCGACGCGGGCGTTGGCCTTGTCGTTGATGAACAGGAACTGGCCGTCGTAGTCGCCGCCGGTCTCGCTGAGGGCGGGATGATGGGTGTCGGCCCAGTTGATCCTGCGTCCTTCGATGTTGCCCTGGTCGAGCACCTCGTCGCCCACGCCGAAGCCCCAGCCCTGCCAGGGTTCGGGCGTGAAGACGCCGATGACGCGCAGCAGGCGCATCGAGGGGAGACCGATGACCAGTACCTGCCCGCTGTGCCCGCCGGAGCCGAACAGCAGGTAGTCGTCGTGGCGGCCGGAGGGCATGTAGGTCTTGGCCGCGGCGAGCAGGTCGTCGGGCGTGAGATTTCGCTCACGGGCGACCGCCTGAAGAGCCGGCGTTGTCCCCGCGCCGGATGCGGGTGGACCCTGGGTTGGATTCTGGGTTTCCGATGAACCCCCGTCGCAGGCGGCGACGGCTCCAATCGCGGCCAGTCCGGCGGTACACAGCCATCTCGAGATCACCATGGCTCGACTCCGTCTGAAAGTGCGCTGAGGCCGCCTGCGATACGCGCGGGCGGCGCGACTTGCGCTGGGATTACTGGGTCTTGTAAAACGCCTGCAGGTAGCGCAGGTACTCTGTGATGTCTCGCAGGTCGTCGTCATTGAGCATGGGGTTGCCGCCCTTGGGAGGCATGGCGACGCCTGTCGTGTTCTCGGGTTCCCAGGTGTTGCGTCCGAGCTTGAGGAACATGAGCATCTCGGTGTCCGACTTGCTGGCGATGAACGCGCTGTGTCCGAGGTCCTTGCCGAGGTTGGGCTTGGCCTCGCCGAGCGGGCCGTGGCAGGCGGTGCAGGTGGTGAGGTACTCCTCCTTGCCGCGGCGCAGGGCGGCGAGGTCGAGCCCGGCCGCCTCGGCGATGCGCATCTCCCGCTGCATGAGATCGCGCAGCTCGGCGCCGACGCGCCAGTTGGCGCTGACGGCGCCGGCGACGACGGTGTAGCCGAGGACGAAGGTGAGCAGCGCCGAGGTGACGAGGCCGATCCATGGGAAGCGGGCGGGGCTGGGGGCGTTCATCGTGATCTCCAGGTAGAATCTGGATATGAGGAGCGGATTGTCTGAAATGCGGGCTCGGACCATCTCCCCCGGGCAGCGGCACGCCCGCCTCCGGGCGGCCTGGGCCCTTTGGGATCGGAATACCGGCTCGGATGGTCGACGAGAAGTAGCATCTCAGGTACTATTTTACTCCGGCAGCCCCGTCCGTCCAACCCCTGGAGACCGAAAATGCGACTTGCGGAACGATCCGACTACGGCCTTCGGGTGCTGATGCTGCTGGCGGTCAGCCCCGACAGCCTCACGGTCGCCGAGATGTCCCAGCGGCTGGCGGTTTCGCACCACCACCTCGTGAAGGTGGTCCAGTGGCTGCGGGACGCGGAGCTGCTGACGACGGTGCGGGGGCGCGGCGGGGGGGTGCGGCTGGCCAGGGCGCCGGCGGATATCCGCATCGGCGAAGTCGTGCGGGCGACGGAGCCGGACTTCGCGATTGCCGAGTGCTTCCGGCCGGAGGGGGCCTGTGCGCTGGAGAAGGGATGCCGGCTGTCGGGGCTGCTGCAGCGGGGGGTCGACGCGTTCCTCGAAGCCCTGAACCAGGCAACGCTGGCCGACCTGGTGCAGCCGCCGCCGGTCAGCCTGCGCCGGCTGGCGGGCACGGGCTGACTCGGCGCGGCGGAGCGCGATCACGTGCCCGGCGCGGCCGCATCGGCGCGGGCCAGTGCCGCGAAGTGGCGCGCAAGTCGCGATCGCGAGCGCCCCTTGCGCCAGGCAAGCGCGATATCGCGCGCAGGGGGATTGCTGCGGAAGGGCAGGTATGTGCGCCCGGAGCGCTGATCATGCGCTGCGACCATGGCGGGGACGATGGAGACACCGATGCCGAGGCGTACGAATTCAAGCAGCGTGTCGATCTGCGTCATGCGGCAGACGACGCGGGACGCGAGCCGCTTTGCAGCGCAGAACTCGCTGATCTGGCGGCCGAGGCAGTGCATCTCGTGGAGCGTGACGGCAGGCTGGGCCCGCAGTTCGGCCAGCGAGATGTCGGGTTCGCTGCACAGCGGATGCTCGGCCGGGGCAACGACCAGCAGCGGCTCTCGCCCGATGGTTTCCAGATCGATCAGGTCGTGCTCGACGGGAGCGCTCATGATGGCGAGATCCAGTTCGTTGTCGGCGATGGCCTCGACGAGGTTCTGGGTCAGGTCCTCGCGGATGATGAGCTCGCAGGCGGGGTAATCGGCCCGGAGTCGGGCAACCAGCGGCGGAAGGAGGTAGGGGGCCATGGTCGGGATGGCGCCGACGGCGAGGCCGCCACGTCCCTCGTCGGTGTCGGTGCGAATGCTGGCCTCGATCTCCTGCGCCTGGGCCAGGAGGCGGCGGGCTCTGGGCAGAAGGGCCTGGCCGGCCTCGGTGAGCGCCACGCCGCGGCCGAGGCGGTCGAACAGGTCGACGCCCAATTCCTGCTCCAGCTTCATGAGCTGCTGGCTCAGGGAGGGCTGGGTGACGCGCAGGCGGGCGGCGGCCCGGCTGATGGTTCCGGCTTCGGCGACGGCGACGAAGTATCGGAGTGGTCGCAGTTCCATAGGCAGATCCTATGGCAGACATGTGCAGCGGTGCGTTGACGACTATGCGGTCGTTTTCCTACGCTGGCCCGAGTTCGATGCGGCGGCCGCCAACCGTCCCTGGGGGGCGATCAAGCGTCCGGGTTCGCGGACAAGGAGCAGACCATGACCACCAGCGAGAAGAAGACCTGTCCGGTGATGACGACAGCGGATGGCAACCCCATCGGCATGCAGCAGGCCCTGACGGCCGGGCCGCGGGGCCCGCTGCTGATGCAGGATGTGCAACTGCTTGAGCAGATGCAGCATTTCAACCGTGAGCGGATCCCGGAGCGGGTGGTGCACGCCAAGGGCTCGGCCGCCTACGGCACGTTCACCGTGACCGGCGACATCACCAAGTATTCCAAGGCCCGCATCTTTGAGACGATCGGCAAGAAGACCGAGTGCATCCTGCGCTTCAGCACGGTCGCCGGCGAGCGTGGGGCGGCGGACGCCGAGCGGGATGTGCGCGGCTTTGCCATCAAGTTCTATACCGAAGATGGCAACTGGGACATGGTCGGCAACAACACGCCGGTGTTCTTCGTGCGCGATCCCTACAAGTTCCAGAACTTCATCCACACGCAGAAGCGTGATCCCAAGAGCAACGTCCGCGACATGGACATGCAGTGGGACTTCTGGAGCCTGTGCCCGGAGAGCCTGCACCAGGGGACGATCCTGTTCAGCGACCGCGGGATCCCCAAGAGCTACCGCCACATGAACGGGTACGGCAGCCACACCTACAGCCTGGTCAATGCCGCCGGCGAGCGCATCTGGTGCAAGTTCCACTTCAAGACCGACCAGGGGATCGCGACACTGACCGATGAGGAGTCGGCGAAGCTGATCGGCGAGGACCGCGAGAGTCACCAGCGAGACCTGTTCGAAGCGATCGAGCGCGGCGAGTATCCATCCTGGACGGTCTACATCCAGGTGATGACGCAGGCGCAGGCGGATCAGTTCAGGTGGAATCCGTTCGACCTGACCAAGGTCTGGCCGCACGGGGAGTTCCCGCTGATCGAGGTGGGCAAGCTTGAGCTGAACCGCAACCCGGAGAACTACTTCGCCGAGGTGGAGCAGAGCTCGTTCAGCCCGAGCGCTCTGGTGCCGGGTATCGGCCCGAGCCCGGACAAGATGCTGCAGGCCCGGCTGATGAGCTACGCCGATGCCCACCGGTACCGCGTCGGCAACAACTATCACCAGCTTCCGGTCAATAAGCCGCGCTGCCCGGTGTTCAACAGCCAGCGCGATGGCGTGATGGCCACCGCCGAGAGCTACGGCAGCCGCCCCAACTACTGGCCCAGCAGCCGCGAAGGCATGCCGGACGCCGATCCGAAGTACAAGGACCCGGCGTGGGACATCGGCCAGGCGATCGTCGACCGCTTCGACAGCACGGTGGATCACGACGACTACACCCAGGCGGGCAACCTGTTCCGCCTGTTCGATGAGGGGCAGCGTGACCGGCTGGCGACGCGCATCGCGGGCGTGCTGGGCCAGGCGCGGCGCGAGGTGCAGCTCCGCCAGTTGTGTCACTTCTTCCGCGCTGATGAGGAATACGGCCAGCGCGTGGCCGACAAGCTCGGAATCGATGTCTCGGAGTTCCAGGAGCACACGATGGCAGGCGCTGGCGCCTGAGTGCGCCTGAAATCAGGGCCGGGCCGCCTGGCGGTGGTCCGGCCCATTGTGCTGGAAGGGACCCCTCCCCGATGACGACCGCGGCGAGCCTCCGATCCTCGATCAGCCCCCGGCGTGTGCAGCGATGGCTGCTGGCGGGCATGGGCGTGGCGTGCGTCGGTCTGGGAGGCGCCGGCGTGGTGATCCCGGGGCTGCCGACGACGGTCTTCCTGCTGATCGCAACCTGGTGCTTCACGAGAAGCTGCCCGTGGCTGGAAGACAAGCTGATCCGGAACCGGTTCTTTGCGCCGTTTCTGGGGTACCTGGACCGGAGCAGGCCGATGCCGCGCCGGGCCAAGGTGGCGGCGATGGGCATGATGTGGCTGTTCGTCGCGCTGGCTGCGTTTGCGTTGTGGGGGCGGCCGTCAGTGGGTGGGTGGCTGTGCGGCGCTGTTGCGCTGGCCGCGGTCGTCGGAACCGTCGTGATCGTCCGCTGGGATGCGCCGCAGCGGCGCAGCGCTCTCGGGCGGTAGCAACATGCCCGCGATGATCAGACTCCGACCAGTCGTCCGAGCATGATCATGGCGATGACACCGCCGACGAAGGAGGCGGCAATAAGCGAGCGCCCGGCCCGCTCGAGCGCCTCGGGCAGCAGATCGTCAACCACCAGGTAGGTCATGGCGCCGGCGGCAAACCCCATGCCCGCCGGCAGCAGCGGCTCGAAGATCCAGATCAGCCAGGCGGCGAAGGGCGCCGCGAGCGGCTGCGGCAGGCTCGTGAACATGGCCCAGCCCATGCAGGCCCAGGTCGAGACACCCGCGGCCCGCAGCGCCAGCGTGATCGCGAGCGCTTCGGGGATGTTGTGTACCGCGAGGGCCGAGACGATCGCCAGCCCGAGCCCCTCCTCGCGGGAGCCGAAGGCGACGCCGATGGCCACGCCTTCAGGCAGCGAGTGCACCGTCATGACGGCGACGATGAGCAGGGCCCGGAGGCCGCCGGACTGGCGCAGCTTGAGGATGTCGAAGTCCTCGTTTGCGCGCACCCAGCGGGCTGCGCCCATGTAGAACAGAGCGCCGAGGCCGAATCCGGCGGCGACTTCCCAGACACCCACGCCAGGGGCCCGCTCAAGACCCTCTCCAACGAGTTGAACGAGACTGGCCGCCGCCATCATGCCCGCGGCGGCGGCGGAGAAGGCGCCGGCGAGCCTGCCGGAGACGTTCGAGACGAAGAAGAACGGAATGACGCCGAAGATCATCGAGATGTCGGCGACCATGGCCGCGACGAATGTGATCGCAAGCAAGCGGAGCAGTTCGGCGTCCACGCCGGAGTGTACCGGACGCTTCCCGGCCATGCCGGCGGAGCGAGCGCTCAGCCCAGACGGACAGGTTCGAACCCGCTGCGATACTCGCGGCGGACGAGCGATCTGGTCGCCTCGGCGTGGTTCGGGAAGACGAGCTTCTTGCGGTCCCACTGGAGCACCTGCCCGGGGTACTTGGCGGCCTTGACCGCCAGCAGGCCCGGCTCGGTGCAGCGCAGCGCCGCACTGAACGGCGCCCAGTAGTGGGGGGTGTCCTTGCCGAGGGCCTTGTCGACCCAGGCGTGCCAGTGGTTGAAGTCCTCGTAAACCGGCAGGCCGGGCCACGCAAGTCCGTCGGTCATCTGTCCCTCGCGCCAGATCTGGATGGGGCCGCTCGGGGCAAGCACCAGCGTGCCGCCCTCGCAGACGACAACAGTGAAGATGTCACCGGGCCACTCGCCCTCGCCGACGCCGAGCTGGGCCCGGTCGGGCTTGAGGTAGGTGTCGTAGAAGTAGAGGTTGCAGGTTGTGTTGGCGAACTTGTCGCCGCTGACGGGATAGGTGAGCGTGGAGGAGACGCGGTCGGCGTGGAAATGCGTGAGGTCACGCGACGGCGTGCGCGAGCAGACCTGCGTCGGGCTCTGCAGTTCCGGGAGGGCGTAGAAGAGCACATCGGTCAGGTGCACAACCCAGTCGGCGATCTGGCCGCCGCCGTAGTTCCACCAGCTTCGCCACTGGCGCTGCACCATGTTGGGCCGGCAGGGCTCTTCCTGGGCGCCGCAGAGCCACAGGTCGTAGTCGAAGCCGGCGGGCGGCTCGATCGGATCGCCGAGCACGCCGTCGGTGAAGTAGTACCCGCCGGCGAGTGCGCCGTTGCCGAAGGCGACGTGCGCTTCGATGACCTTGCCGAGATCGCCGCTGCGGAGGATGTCCACCGCGGCGCGCCGGGCCGCCGACTGGATGCGCTGGGCCCCGACCTGGGTGACAAGCTTGGGACGGGCGGCGATCGCCCGGCTCATGAACTCCAACTCTTCGAGCTGCTGCACCAGCGGCTTCTGGCCGTAGACGTGCTTGTGCCGGTCCAGCGCCATCGTCATGATGCTGCAGTGCGAGTGATCGGGCGTGGCGACGATGAC
>JBICIE010000142.1:0-20604 GCA_043101635.1 Phycisphaerales bacterium JB039
ACTTCCTGTGATTCCAGAACGCCTTCGCCGCCGGCTGTCCGTAGCCACTTTACCCAGATTGACATGCTTCGGGTTTTGCGCTTCCTGAACACAGCGCCCCGGGCTCCCGCGGCGGCGCGTGGCTACAACTTGGCAAGCGAAGAGCGAGAGAGGGGGAGCCCCCCGAGACCCGCCCGGTGTTGTTTCGGGCGGGTCTTTGTTTGCGCCACGTACGATTCCGACAAGCCTGGAGGACACGCCGATGGGACGGACCGGCGCGCAGTTGCGCACTCCACAGATGATCGAGGCCCTGCACCCCGGCGGCAAGAGCCCGACGCGCGTCAACAAGCCCGCCTACGAGGCCTTCCGACGCGCCATCCTGCGGGTTGTGCCGCGCTCGCACGAGGGCGTTGCGTTCCGCGAGTTGCCCGATCTCGTCACGGTCCACCTGCCCGAGGATTACCGGCGCAAGTTCAGCGTCATGTGGTGGACGACGACGGTCAAGCTCGACCTGGAAGCCCGCGGCCTGATCGAGCGCGTGCCGGGGGCGACGCCGCAGCGCGTGCGCCGCACGAAGTGAGAGCAACTCAAAACGGCCGCTTCAGCGGGTTCACGATCAGGTTGTCCCGCCCGCAGATCAGCAGATCCGCGATCTCCAGCGCCTCCTGCAGCGACTCGCGGGCCTGATCGACATCCACGCACCGGTCCAGCGTCACGCCTCGGGCCACGTGTTCGGCGGTCGGTACCGCGTCGCCGCAGATCAGCGTGGTGTGGCTCGCCTCCGGCAGGAGCACGCCGCACAGCCCCGGCGTGACGCCCGGCAGCGGGAACAGATCGACGTGCTCGGCGAGCTTGTCCGGCGCCGGCTTGCAGCGCTGCAATATCGCCACCTGCGCGCGCATGTCGCGCAGCACCTCGCTGTCGCCCTCGGCCGTCTTCAGCAGCGTGGCAAGTTGGCTGCCGACCTTCTCGCGCTCGTTCTCGCCGATCCACCATGTCGCGCTGTCGAAGGCCCGGATGCCGCGGCAGGTGTCCGCCTTGAAGCTGGTCAGGAACACGTGCGTGATCTCGCCGGGCGTCAGGCCGGTGCGCTCCTCCAGCCGGGCTGCGATGGCCGGCTCGGGCAGCCCCGGATCGACCAGGATCGCGCGCTCGCCGGCGCGGATCAGCGTGCTGGTGGCGTGCCCGGTCCGCCGCGGCTGGCGCTCGTTCCACAGCGGGTTGGCCGGCAGGGTCCCGAGGCTGATGACGGTGTAGGACATGGGCCGGGGAGGATAGGACTGACCGCCGTGGGCGCCGGTGTCGATAGAATGGTGGTATGCAGCGATCCTTCGCCGTCATTCTGCATCCCCAGGCCGAGGGCGGCTACTTCGTCGAGGCGCCCAGCCTGCCGGGCTGCTACAGCCAGGGCGAGACGCTGGAGGAGGCGCTCGCCAACATCCGCGAGGCCATTGAGCTTGTGCTCGAGGACACGATCGGCGTGTGAGGCGCGCGTTCAGGCCGCAGACTGCGCGCCATCGGGCGCTGACGCCGGGCTGTCGGTCGAGGCCTTCGCCAGCCTGCTGTGAGGCCGAGGGCAGCGGTACCATCGGCCCATGCCACGCAATCAGGGCTTCACGCTCGGCAACCACACCTTCCTCGAGCCCGGCCAGCAGGGCCGGTCGGAACGCTTCAGCGATCCGCCGATCGTGATCGAGGGCGCCGAGCCGCCGAGCTATCTCGCCGGGCGGGTCCGCCTGGCGCTGCTCGACTCGGCTGCCGCGGCCATGCTGCTGGAGGGCGACTTCGGCGGCCACGGCGAGCCGACGGTGGCCGTCTTCGATGTCATCCTCGATGGCCACGAGGAACTCGAGATCAGCGTGCTCATCGATGACCCCGATGAGGAGGCCGGCTTCGCGGCCGTCGTCGCCCGCCCGCCTGGCGGCGCCGAGTGGTTCGCCCTGTTTCGGCGCGACTGGGAAGAGGCCCAGGCGACGCTGGAAGGCGTCGAGGCCGAGCCCCTGACCGCCGACGAGGCCGCGGCCATCTCCGACGACGTCGCCCGCGGGCGCGTGGCCATCGGCTTCGAGTACCCCTGCGACGCCGACTCGCGCGACTGCGTGAGCTGGATCTCGATCGATGTCGCGCTGGACGATGATGACGAGCCGCAGCGGCTGGTGGACGCCGAACTGGCGTGAGGAGTTTCGTCGCTATGGGCAGCCGGCCGCGAACTCGTTCTGGAATGCCAGGAAGTCGAAGAAGTCCAGCACGCCATCGCCCGTGAAGTCGGCCCGAAGGTCGCCCACCGCGAACAGGTTCTGAAACTCAAGGAAGTCGAAGATGGTCAGCGCGCCATCGCCATCGAGATCCACGCGGCAGGCGACATCCGGATGGAACTCCAGCGCGCCCATGTCCACGATCGGCGCAGCGCCCACGCCGGTGTCCGGCGTGGCCGGATCATCCGCGAAGCGCGCCATGCCGGCGAGATCGACGACCAGCCCGGCCGGGACCATGCTGTTTCGCGCTGCATCGATGCACGGTGAGCCTGGCGCCAGCGCGTAGGTCGCAGGATCAGCCGGGTCGACCGGCCCGGCGAACTGCGGGTCGCTCTCGATGCAACCCGGGCGCTTCTCCGGCTCCAGCGGATCCTCGCCCGCCTTCTTCGGCCCGAAGAGGTCCTGCACGCACGAGTAGCCGATCGTGTCGAACGTCGAGCTGACCTGCGCCGCCCAGTACCCGACGAAGTCCGGATCGGTCGCGGTGTTGCCCCAGATCACCGCGTTCTCCACCACCAGCGCGCCGCTGGTGTACAGGCCGCCGTACTTTTTGGCGGTGTTGCCCTCGATGGTGCAGTTGAACGTCTCCAGTGTGTGCCCTGTGGTCGCCGTGGCCCCCAGCCCGCCGGCAAAGCCGCCGAGTTCCGGGTACGGGTCGTTCGGCTGGGCCCGCGCGGTGTTCCCGGCGAACAGGCAGCCCTCGAAGCTCGCCGAGCCGAAGACATACGCCCCGCCGCCCGCCGCGGCGGTGTTGCGCGTAAACGCGCTGTTGCGCACCGTCAGCGGCGACAGGAAGCAGTGCAGCCCGCCGCCGTACAGCGGCTCCAGCCCGCCGACGGCGTAGAAGTACTTGCTGGTATTCTGGTCGAAGACGCAGTCCTCGATCACGGCCGACAGCGCCCGCTGGATCGCAGCGCCGGCGCCGTGGCCCTCTCCGCCGCCGCTGCCGTGCACCGCGATGTTGCGGGCAAAGACGCTGCCGGTGACCGTGACCTCGCTGTCGCCGTAGACGGCAAGCCCCGCGCCGTTGCCCAGGTGCGCGTAGTTCTCCAGGAACTGGCACGCCTCGATCGTGGCGCTGGCGTCGTACAGGTACATCCCGCCGCCGTGCGCGAACGCCGCCAGGTGATGCCTGAACACGCAGTTGCGCACCGTGATCGTCCCAAGGGCGCAGTAGATCCCGCCGCCGGCCATCAGCGAAGAGCCCGCGGGCGTGCCGGCCGGGCCGGTGGCGCCATCGGCCAGCGTGAAGCCGTCGATCACCGTTCCCGGCCCGGCCCCGCTGGCGTCGATCACGTGCCCGCTGTTGGGCGTGCCCCGTTCCCACGAGACGTACCAGCCGGGGCCCGAGCCGACGATGTCATCCCGCCCGATGTCGCCGGAGAGGATGGTCTCGTGCAGCGCCGGATCGCGCTCGTCGCGGGCCATCTCATCGCCGGCGAAGCCGCCGTACAGCCCCACGCCGCTGGCCATCATGAAGCTGACGGTGGCGTCGTAGTCCGAGGGCGTGTACAGGCCCGCGGCGACCCAGATCTCGTCGCCAGCCGCCGCGGCAGCCAGGGCGGCGTGCAGATCTGTGAAGGCGTCATCCCAGGAGAGGCCGGTGGCGGCGCCGGTGGCGTCGAGATCAACCCGCCAGATGGTCTGGGCGCCGGCCGGGGCGCCGGCGGCCGCGATGATCAGGGCCATGGCGGCGTGCCGCGGGTTCCGGGTTACTGCGTGCCGCATGGGGCTCTCCTTCCGCCGGCGTCGCCGGGCTGAATACATCATATTGTGATAGTCTACTCGGAAATGGCCGGTGAGTGCAAGCGCTTTGTGCGATCCTCTGCATCACGCGCCTCGGAGTGCGAAGGGGCGACCCCTGGCCCGGAGGCGCCGGTCCTTGTGTCAACGCTAGAGTTGCCCATGATCCCGGATGCGATCAAGGACCGCCTCACCAGCCCCAACGACACCTACACCAGCCCCCTCGCCACGCGCAACGCCAGCGGTGAGATGCTGCGGATCTGGTCGCCACGCCACAAGTTCAACACCTGGCGGCGCATCTGGCTGGCCGTGGCCGAGGCGATGCACGAGGTGACGAAGAACGACGCCAAAGGAGCCCCGAGCGCAAGCTCGGGGGCCTCTTCAACCGCCGCCACCGCCCCTCCCGCCCCCTCCGGCCCCCTCGTCACCCGCGAGCAGGTCGAGGAGCTGCGAGCCGTCGTCGACCGCGGCATCACCGACGCCGAGATCGCCCGCGCTGCCGAACTGGAGCGCGACCTGCGCCATGATGTCATGGCCCACGTCCACTGCCTCGGCGAACAGGCGCCCAAGGCCCGCCCGATCATCCATCTGGGGATGACGAGCCAGGATGTGGTGTGTAATGCGGATCTGATGATCATCGCGCAGGCGACGATGCTGCTCTTTGAGAAGACGATCCGTCTGATCATGAGCCTTGGCGAATTCGCGAAGCGCACAGTTGATATTCCGGCGCTTGGGTTCACCCACTATCAAGCCGCGCAGCCGACGACGGTTGGTCGACGTGCAGCTCAATGGGCCGCCGAGTTGGAAGTGGCAAGAGGCTTGGCACTCCAGCGACACGAGCAGGGCGTCATGCGTGTGAAGGGGCTGCGCGGGGCAACCGGCACTCAGGCGTCGTACCTCAGCTTGCTTGGGGACGGGGCTATCGTCGACGAGGTTGAAGCGCGGTCGATCCCATTGATGCAGAATTGGGCGATCCCGCCGGTATGGGACGATGCCGGTCTCAAGGCCAAGCAGGACCGATCGGCCAAGTGGCTGGAGGTCGAGCGCGATCGCTCCACGGCGCATCACACTCCAGGCGGGCGACGGGCGGCGGAAGAGGCGATGGAGCGACTGCGGGGCCGCAGCGTGGACGATGAGCGACGCCGGCAGGCTCAAGGACTGATCGGCGCCTACACGTTCCCGCTCGCTTCGCAGACGTATCCACGAGTTCTGGATGCGATTACGCTGTCCGACCTTGCCTCCATCGCCTCCGTTCTCCACAAGATCGCCACCGACATCCGCCTCCTCTCCAACCGCAAGGAACTCGACGAGCCCTTCGGCGACAAGCAGATCGGCTCCAGCGCCATGCCCTACAAGCGCAATCCGATGAAGTGCGAGCGCATCTGCGGCCTCACCCGCTTCGTCATGAACCTCGTCGGCAACGCCTACGACACCGCCGCGACGCAGTGGCTGGAGCGCACGCTGGATGACTCATCCAACCGGCGGCTCAGCCTGCCCGAGGCCTTCCTCGCTCTTGATGGCGCCCTCGACCTGATGCACCAGGTCGCCAGCGGGCTGGTGGTGCACGAGGCGATGGTGCGCAAGAACCTCATGGCCGAGTTGCCCTTCCTTGCCACCGAGAACATCCTGATGGCCGCGGTCAAGGCCGGCGCCGACCGCCAGGACTACCACGAGAAGATCCGCGCTCACGCCCAGGCCGCCGGCATGCGCGTCAAGCAGGAAGGCCTCGACAACGACCTGCTCGACCGCCTCAAGGCCGACCCCGCCTTCGGCCCGCCGGCGCTCAAACACGCCCTCGACTGGGACAACCTGATGGACCCCATGCAGTACATCGGGCGCAGCATCGAGCAGACCGAGCGATTCCTGAAGGATGTCGTCGAGCCCCTGCGCGAGCAGTACGGCGATGAACTGGCCAGGCTCGGCGACAGCGACCGAGGTGTGTGAGCCGCTCGCGATCCCGCCCGTCTTTGGGTACCCCCCGACTCCGTCGGGGGCGAAGCGCCCGTGGGATCGGCCGCAGCACTGACGTCCGCCCACGGAGTGGGGGGGTACCCTGCCGCCATGCAGCCCCTCAAAACCTACGACTACCTCACCCGCGCCCGCAGCATCCTCTTCGACCAGGTCCGCCCCCTCACCGACAACGACTGGCGCCGCCAGTTCGACATCGGCCTCGGCTCCCTCGCGCGCACGCTCACCCATCTCATGATCTGCGAGTGGTTCTACATCCGGCGCATGCGCCAGGAGCGCGTGCCCCCGTACGACCAGTGGTCCATCCAGGATGAGCGCCCGCCCTCGTTCGACATCATCGAGCAGACCTGGACGCCGCAGATGGCGGAGACCCGCGCGGCTCTGGAAGCCGTCGCCGACTGGGACGCCGCCTTCATCTATCCCGGTACCGATGCGCACGGCAGCCCGCGCCGCGCTCTGGTCACCCCCGCCGACATCCTCACGCAGCTCGCGCTCCACGAGGTCCATCACCGGGCCCAGGCGATGAACATGCTGCGCCACCTCGGCGTCCAGGCCCTCGATCTGGACTACAACGAAATCGCCTATCCGTGGGAGCCGGCCTGAGCCCCCGCCGACTGGCGCCGCGGGCAACCGCGCTGCGGCTGGACCGCCCGCGCATACCCTTGCGCTCTCGTGCGGGCCGGGCCGCTGTGGCGACGCGGCTGCGCTGCAACAACAAGGAGACCGCCATGCGACCGCTGCCACTGTTCTGCTGCGCCCTTGCCGCCGCCGTGTTGACCGGCTGCCAGACCGCGGGGATCGAGGGAACCTACGTGCTCACCTCCCGCGACCTGCCGGATGGCACGACGGTCTACCCGCCGAACGTCGTGGGGCTGCTCACCTTCGAGGATGGCCAGCGCAACTTCAACATCTACGAGGGCCACGTCGAGGGCGCCCCGACTTCGATCTCCGTCATCGCCGAGTACACCCTCAGCAAGGATGAGTACCGCGAGACCAACATCTACACGCTTGTTGCCGGCCCCGATGGCGTCCAGCGCGATCTGGCGCCCGCCATCGGCTCTTCGCCGATCACGCGCGAGGACGGCGCCATCAAGTTCCTCCTGCCCCTGCGCGACGAGCCCGCCGTCGAGTTCACCAGCCGCGGCCTCACCGCGACGCGTCCCGGCGAGTTCGTGGACCACTGGAAGCGGATCGACTAGACCGGCGCGCCTGCGCCCGGGCGGTCCGGCGTCCGCCCGCTGGGCCTCGGCCCCGCCCGCCCGGCCCCGCCCCGACCGGTTCCGCTCGCGGCCGCGAATCCGGCGCCTTCCCTCTTGCGTAGGCCCGAATTCCCCGGTATCTTGCGCAGGTTCGCCGCGCCAGGCCGGGCGGGTCGGAGGGGGCCCAGCGGCGATCACGTTCCGCCCGGCGACCCCCAAAGGCAACTGTGCGGCGGCCTCCGCGGCCACGCGCCTGGAAGGAGCTGAGCCGTGACTCGTGTGCGGGCATCATGCGCGGCCGCTGCGCTTCTCGTCGCCGCCGGGGCAGCCGGCGCGGATGTCGTGACCGACTGGAACACCGCCGTCCTGGATGCCATCGAGGCGACCAGAACCAACCCGCCGATGGCGTCGCGGGCCATGGCCACCATGCATGCGGCCGTCTACGACGCCGTGAATGGCATCGGCGGCCGGTACCTGCCCTACCGGGTTGAGACCGCGCCCCCCGCCCACGCCTCCCGGGAGGCTGCCGTGGCCCAGGCCGCCCATGACACGCTCGTGGCGCTCTTCCCGACGCAGGCGGCCGCCGTCGACACCCTGCTGGACGCCTCGCTCAGCGCGATTCCCGCCGGGCCCGGTCGGGACGCCGGTGTCGCCCAGGGCGCCTTCGTCGCCGCGGAGATCCTGGCCTGGCGCGCCCTGGACGGCTCGGCTGCGTCCAAGCCCTACACCCCGACACCCGAGCCGGGCCGCTGGCGCCCGACGCCGCCGGGGTTCATCGCGGCCCTGCTGCCGCAGTGGCCGGATGTGACGCCCTTCGCCATGACCAGCGGCTCGCAGTTCCGACCCCCGGCGCCGCCGCCGCTGATCAGCCCCGAGTACACCGCGGCGTTCGACGAGGTCAAAGCCGTGGGGCGCTTCGACAGCGCCACCCGCACCGCCGACCAGACCGAGATCGCCCGCATCTGGGAAGGCGGCGTCGGCACCCCCACGCCCCCGGGCCAGTGGAACCAGATCGCCCAGACGCTCGCCGCCGCCCGCGGCAACACCCTCGAGCAGAACGCGCGCATGTTCGCCCTGCTGAACATCTCCCTGGCCGACGCCGCCATCAGCGCCTGGGACTGCAAGTACACTTACGACTACTGGCGCCCCGTCACCGCCATCCAGCTTGCCGATACCGACGGCAACCCGGACACCATCGCCGATCCCGACTGGCTGCCCCTGCTCACCACGCCGCCGTTCCCGACGTACACGTCCGGCCACAGCACCTTCAGCGGCTCGGCCGCGGCGGTGCTCGCCGGCTTCTTCGGGACCGACGCCATCACCTTCACGTTCGAGGCGATCGGCCTGTCGCGCGACTTCACCAGCCTGCGCGAGGCGGCCGAGGAGGCCGGAATCAGTCGCATCTACGGCGGCATCCACTACAGCTTCGACAATACCGCGGGGCTGGACAGCGGCCGCCAGCTCGGCGAGTACGTCTACGAGAGCTTCCTCGGGCGCGCATGCCCGGCGGATCTCGATGACAACGGCGCCCTGGACTTCTTCGACTTCCTCGCGTTCCTGAACCTCTACGCGGCAGGCGACATGCGCTGCGACTTCACCGGCGATGGCGTGCTCGACGCTTCCGACTTCGTGGCCTTCCAGACCGTGTACACCGCCGGCTGCCCGTAGGCTCCCGTAGCCTCTGCCCCTCTGCCGGCAGTCGAATGTGAGAATGGGTATCCCGCAGCGCCGCGGACGGGCATCGCAGCGCGCAGGCGGGCGCGCAATGAGGCCACAGCGGGCCAGCGTCGGCCTGTCCTGGCCCCTCGCCCGCGCTGCGCCGCCCGCGGGGGCGCATGGCGGCGATGGCGCCGCGATTGCCCTCCACCGGGCCAGCACCCGGCGCTTGTCCGACGACGAGCCACCGCAGGAGGCCACAGATGCCCGCCCACGTTCACGCCCCACTGCTCATCGCCCTGCTCGCTGGCGGCGCCGCCGCCCAGCCCTGCCTCTGGGAGCACGTCCCGACCCCGCCTGTCGCCGGCAACTTCGCCACCATCTTCGACATGGACGCCTCGGCGCCGGACGACATCTGGGTCGTCGGTGAGTACACCTCCGGCGCACTCCCCTGGGACTACTGGAACTACGCCATCCACTACGACGGCGAGCGCTGGACGGAGATCTCCCCGCCCAGCCTCGATCCCTTCGGCTACCACAACGGCCTCACCGGCGTGGTCGCCATCTCGCCGACCGAGGCCTACGCCGGCGGCACGACCAAGGCCGGCGGCGCCCAGGATGTCGTCATCTTCCGCTGGGACGGCGCCGCCTGGGAACTCGAGGACCGCCCCATCCCTGATGTCGCTGCCAGCCTCGGCGATGTCGGCCGCGCTGGCGACGAACTCTGGGCCGTGGGCGAGCGCTGGAACACCGGGCACATCCCGCCCGAGACGTCCAACCGCCCGCTCGCCCTGCGGCGCACCGCCAGCGGCGACTGGGAGGAGGTGTATGTGCCCCCGCCCGCAGCGCTCGGGCGCAGCGGCAACTTCATCAATGCGATCCACGGCGTCAGCGCTGACGACGCATGGGCCGTCGGCGACCACAACCAGACCTACACCCCCGGCCCGAGCTGGGGCTTCACCATGTGGGCCGCACACTGGGACGGCAGCGAGTGGACGCTCGACACCACCATGCCGCGCACCGAGTTCACGGTGCTCGACGATGTGGTGATGATCGCCACCGATGACGTCTGGGCCGTCGGCTACGCCACGGGCACGGGCGAGGGCAACCAGCCGCTCATCATGCACTACGATGGCGCCGCCTGGGAGCGCACCAGCCTGCCGCTGTACCCCGGGCGAGGCGCCATTCTGCGCAGTGTGGTCGCCCGCGCAGCCGACGATGTCTACGCCGTCGGTGTCATCGACAACTACCCCGGCGACGATGTCGCCCTGATCCTCCACTACGACGGAACCGGCTGGACCGAGATCCCGCCCCCCGCCACCGACGGCTGCAGCGAGAAGCTGCGCAGCGCGGTCATCGCCGGCCCGCGCGAAACCGGTGAACTCTGGGCCGCCGGCTTCTACGTCAAGGATGGCCGGCCCTTCACGATCCGCCAGAATTGTGACGGCTGCCGCGCCGATCTCACCGGCGACGGTTCGCTGGATTTCTTCGACTTCCTCGAGTTCCAGAACCTGTTCGCCGCGGGCGACCTGCAGGCTGATTTTACCGGCGATGGCGCGCTCGACTTCTTCGATTTCCTCGCGTTTCAGAACGAGATTGCCGCGGGCTGCCCATAGCCGACCCCGCAGCGCAAGCGGCCTGCGTCGTGCCAGCGATGTCGGCTTTGCGACATCGGTGTGCTCCGGCCGCGCCGCGAACGGTCACTCGCTCAACTCCCGAATCACCTCCCACGCCTCCCGCACGTGCCGTTCCTGCGTCAGCGTTCCGCCGATCGCCATGCGCAGCGTGTAGTCGCGCCGGTCGCCCCGCGGCAGCGTCGTGTGCGTCAGCAGCACCCGGCCGGTGGTGTTGATCGCCCCCAGCAGGCGCCGGTTGCGATCGTCGCACTCCTCCGGCGACTCCCCGCTTTGCGCGCGCAGCCGGAAGCACACCAGCCCCAGCGGGCGCGGGGCCATGATCTCGAACCGCTCGTCGGCCCGCACAAGCTCCTCGAACAGCGCCCCAAGGCGCACCCCCTCGCGCACGTGGGCCCGCAGTCCCTCGATCCCATACCAGCGCATCACCAGCCAGAGCTTCAGCGCCCTGAACCTGCGCCCCAGCGGGATCTGCCAGTCGCGGTAGTCGATCACCGCGCCCGCCTCGCTCTGCGCGTTGCGCAGGTACTCGGGCTTGACGCTCAGGGCGCCGGTCAACGCCTCGCGGTCCTGCGTCCAGAAGCAGTCGCAGTCGAAGGTCGTCAGCAGCCACTTGTGCGGGTTGAAGCACAGGCTGTCGGCCCGCTCGACCCCGTCCAGCAGCCAGCGGAACTCGGCCGCGACACACGCTGCGCCGGCATATGCAGCATCCACGTGCAGCCACGGGCGGGCGCTGTGCGGATGCCGCCGGGCGTCTTCATCGAGCACATCGGCGATCAGGCGGACCGGGTCGATCGCCGTCGAGCCCGTCGTCCCCACGGTCGCGCAGACGTACGCAGGCGTCAGGCCCTGGATCCGGTCGGCCTCGATGGCCGCCCGCCGCGCGCCGGCGTCCATCGCGAAGCTGTCATCCACCGGGATCAGGCGCATCTGGCCGAAGTCCTCCGGCCCCTGCGCCATCCCCGCGACCATCGCGGCCTTCACCACCGACGAGTGCGCCTCGGCCGACGCGTACATCGTCAGCTTCGAGGCGTCTGCCCCGCGCGCCAGCGCCCGGCGCCGTCCCGCCAGCAGCGCCACCAGCGTGCTCTCGCTGGCCGTCCCCTGGATCACGCCGCCGCCGGATTCTGAATCCGAGAGGAAGTCGGGCGGCAGCCCGATCGCCTCGCCCATCCAGTCGAGCATGCGGATCTCAAGTTCGGTGATCGCCGGGCTCGTCGCCCATAGGAACCCGTTGACGTTCAGCCCGGCGCACAGGATCTCCCCGATCGTCGCCGGCCCGGATGCGTTGCACGGGAAGTACCCGAAGAAGCGAGGCGACTGCCAGTGCGTCAGCCCCGGGATGATGATGTCGCGCATGTCGCGCCGGATCGCCTCGGCCCACGCGTCCGGATCGGCCGCCCCCGGCTCGCTCGGCGCCGACTCCGGCAGCGCGCCGAGAAGATCCCCCGGCGCGACGGTCGACTGCACCGGCAACCGGTCGATCTCGTCCATGTGATCGGCGATCAGATCGACCGCCTCGTGCGCCCGCCGGCGGAACTCCGCGCTGGACATGTGCGGCGGCGCGCTGCCGCCGGGGGAAGGTGACTGCTCCATGCCCGAGCGTAGGGTGGAATTCCGCCGGTCCCGGCTCTGGCTGGATGAGCGTTCCGCCGCCCCAGCACTTGCAGTGGGCGACCGGTAGCCCCGAGGCGCCGCCAGCGCAGCGATCAGGCTCGGGTCGCATCTGCGGCTCGGGCGGCCCGCGCGTCCCGCAGCTCCGGCGGTACCCTTTCTCCATGCCGCGGCTCCTCCTCTCCGCCCTGCTCGCCGCCCTCACCCTGCCGCTGGCCGGCTGCTTCGGCGGGGCCGAACTCGCCGTCGCCTCCGCCGGCATCAGCGCCGCCCGCACCGGCGGCGCCATCTGGGAGGACCGGGAACTCGTCGTTGCCACCACCATCCCGATTGAGACCCTCCAGACCTCCGTCCGCCAGGCCTTCTACGCTCTCAAGCTCGAGATGCGCTGGGAGCGGTTCCGGGATGGCGAGTGGGATTTCGCCGCCCGCGACGACACCGGCAAGCCCTACAGCGTCGCCCTCGACAGCTTCACGCCCAGGATCACCAAGGTCCGCATCAAGGTCGGGGCCTTCGGCGACCAGGCCCTCAGCCGCCTCCTGCTCGCACAGATCCAGCGGGAGGTCCTCCGCACCTGGGATCCCAGTCTGCCGCAGGCGCCCTGGACCGGCGAGGCCGGCCCCGATCCGCTCATGTGGCAGGCGAGCCCGGGTAACGGCAACTCGACGAACGGCCGCGAGTAACGGGCTTTTTGTTGCATTGTCGTGTAGATTCGTGCTAGGCTGGCGCCGCCGGACCCAACCGTCTGGCTGGTCCGAGAACTAGAAAGGGAGGCTCTTTGATGCGAATGCGATACCTGACTGCCGCGATCTGTGCGGCAGGGCTGCTGGTTTCCGGCGCCCCGGCCCTGGCACAGACGGCTCCGCTGGCGACCGAGATCCGCGAGATCGACGTGAATTCCGGCCCCCTCGCCGCCCCCGCCGGCGCACCCGGGGCCCAGGTCGTCTTCTCCGAGATCATCGCTGTCGACGGCGCCCCCTGGCTCCGCCTGAAGTTCGATGAGGTTCGTCTCCCCGGCAGCGAGCGCGACGGCACTGCCGCGTACCTGCGGATCACCTCGTTCCTCGATGGCGGCGTCCAGACGATGAACCAGCGTCACATCGCCGAGTGGCGCGGCACAAGCGCCTACTTCAACGGCGACGCCGTCCTGCTGGAGATCCTGGCATACGCCGGGACCGGCGACAGCAGCGTCAGCATGACCGAGATCATGGTCGGCGCCGACCTGCCCGGGGGCGCCGACTCCATCTGCGGGCCGACCGATGACCGGCTGCCCTCCAGCGACCCCCGCGC
The DNA here is from genome assembly GCA_043101635.1 of Phycisphaerales bacterium JB039. Classification (GTDB taxonomy): domain Bacteria; phylum Planctomycetota; class Phycisphaerae; order Phycisphaerales; family UBA1924; genus CAYMJK01. The sequence goes on from JBICIE010000142.1 coordinate 13,339, forward strand.
TGCCCGCCTGCTGCCGGTCGGTTGCACCGGATGGCTCATCAACGACTGCGGTCATTGCTTCCTGACGGCGGGTCACTGCGCCACCTCGCCAACCTCTTTCACCGTCGTGCAGTTCAACGTCCCGCTCTCCACCTCCGGCGGCGGGCTCGTTCACCCCGGCCCGGAAGACCAGTACGCGCCCGACACCACCAGCCTGCAGAGCAATGGCGGCCAGGGCACCGGCGACGACTGGGCCTACTTCGGCGTCTTCCCCAACTCGACCACAGGCATGTCCGCGTATGAGAAGCAGGGCGACGCCTTCGACATCCCGGATGTCGCGCCGCCGGTGCAGACCCCGCCGCAGCCGATCCGCATCACCGGCTACGGCACCACCGGCACGGGCGTCCCGCGCGAGTGGAACCAGGTGCAGAAGACGCACGTCGGCCCCTACTTCCTGCACGCCGGCACGCTGCTGCAGTACCAGACCGATACCACCGGCGGCAACAGCGGCTCGCCCGTGATCGACGACTCCACCGGCATGGCCATCGGCATCCACACGCACGCCGGCTGCAGCGATACCCGCGGCAACCAGGGCACCGCCATCGAGCATCCCGGACTGCAGGCCGCACTGGCCGCGCCCCGCGGCGTCTGCTGCCTGACCCCGCCGCTGCTCGAGTTCGCCTTCCCGACCGGTCGGCCCGACTTCATCACCCCCGGCCTCCCGACCGTCTTTGATGTCGAAGTCATCGAGGCCGGCGGCGTCGCCGATCCGGCATCCGGCATGCTGCACGTCTCCATCGACGGCGGCCCGTTCATCCCGACGCCGATGATCGAGGTCACCCCGCGCAACTACGAGGCGACGCTCCCCGCAGTCGACTGCGGCCAGACGGTCGAGTACTACGTCTCGGCCACCGCCGACGGCGGCCAGATGCGCACCAGCCCCGAGGACGCCCCCGACGAGCGCTACAGCACGACCGTCGCCACCGGCGTCAACATCATCGCCGACCTCGACTTCGAGAGCGCCCCGGGCTGGACGGTCCAGAACATCGATCTGCTCGACGGACAGTGGGAGCTTGGCGACCCCGTCGACTTCGGACGCGGCGACCCCTCGGCCGACTACGACGGCTCCGGCCGCTGCTATCTGACCGACAACGACGCCGCCACCAGCAACTCCGACGTCGACGGCGGCCCGACGCGCCTGCTCAGCCCGGTCTACGACCTGAGCGGCCTCGCCGGCGCTTCGATCTCCTACGCCCGCTGGTTCACCAACGACACCGGCGACGACCAGTTGACCGTCGAGGTCTCCGACAACGGCGGCGCCAGTTGGACCCTCGTCGAGAGCGTCGGCGACAGCGCCGACTGGGTCGTCGCGGACCACCAGGTCAATCAGTTCGTGTCGATGACCAGCCAGTTCCGCGTCCGCTTCAGCGCGACGGACAACCCCAACAACTCCATCACCGAGGGCGGCATCGACGCCTTCAAGCTGCGCTCCGTCGAGTGCGTGACCTGCCGCGCCGATCTCACCGGCGACGGTTCGCTGGACATCTTCGACTTCCTCGAGTTCCAGAACCTCTTCGGCGCCGGCGACCTGACCGCCGACTTCACCGGTGATGGCGCCCTGGACATCTTCGACTTCCTGGCCTTCCAGAACGAGTTCGCCGCCGGCTGCCCGTAACCGCCGCGCCGACAACCAGGCCCAGCGCCAGGGGCTCCGGGATCTCCCGGAGCCCTTTCTTCGTGCCGTGCGCCCGGCGCGGCCCGGGTCGGCGGACCGCGGCGAAGCGTCACAGGTGAGCGGGGCGGATCGGATGTGGCGAATACAATGGGCGGCCTCTGGAAAGGGAGCCCGATGGACTTTGCCAGCCTGCTCGATGATGTGATTCAGCGCGGGGCGGGGGACCTGCATCTGCAGGCAGGCAGGCCGCCGATGATCCGGGTGGGCGGAGCGCTGACACCGGCGGCGGAGGCGGCGCTGACCGACGACGAGATCCGGGAGATCGTGCGGCAGATCTCGTTCGAGGACGCTCAGGTGCGCCTGGACGCGGATCGGTCGGTGGACTTCAGCTTCGAGATTCCGGGGCGGGCCCGCTTCCGAGTGAACGCGTTCTTCGAGCGCGGGCGGCTGGCGGCGGCGCTGCGCCAGATCCCGCCGGTGATCCCGGCGTTCGACGAGTTGAACCTGCCGCACGCGATCAAGGAGATCGCGCTGACGCCGCGGGGGCTGGTGCTGGTGACCGGGACGACCGGCTCGGGCAAGAGCACCACGCTGGCGGCGATGATCGACGCGATCAATACCAGCCGGCACGACCGGATCATCACGATCGAGGATCCGATCGAGTTCGTGCATCAGTCCAAGAAAGCGCTGGTGGCGCAGCGGGAGCTTGGGGGAGATACGCCGTCGTTTCTGGCGGCGCTGCGGGTGGCGCTGCGGCAGGATCCGGATGTGATCCTCGTTGGCGAGCTGCGCGACACCGAGACGATGCGCACGGCGCTGCAGGCGGCCGACACCGGGCACCTGGTGTTCTCGACGATCCACACGACCAACGCGTCGCAGACGGTGCAGCGGATCATCGCGATGTTCCCGCCGGACGAGCGCGAACTGCTGCTGCAGCAGCTTGCCGGCAATCTCGAGGGCATCATCAGCCAGCGGCTGGCCAAGACGCGCGATGGCAAGAGCCGGGTGCCGGCGGTGGAGATCATGCGCAGCAGCCCGGTGATCAGGAAACTGCTGCGCGAGGGCGAGTACGCATCAATCCCGCGCGCCATCGCGGGGCGCGAGCAGGGGATGCAACTGTTCGATCAGCACCTGGCGTGGCTGTGGAAGGCGGAGATCATCAGCGGTACCGAGGCGCTGCGCCTGGCGACGAACCCCGAGGCGGTGAGCATGGTGATGAAGGGGGTCTCGACGGCGGATCTTGCAGGTGGGGTGCTGAACTCATAGGGCGACGCTTACTCGCGGCTTTGGAGCAGGGCGAGCAGGCGCAGGATGGCCACGTAGAGCCAGACCAGCGTGACCAGCAGGCCGAAGGCGGCGTACCACTCCATCCACTTGGGCTGACCGGAGGCGGCGCCCTCTTCGATGATGTGGAAGTCGATGACCAGCCACAGCGCCGCCAGCACGACGACGCCGGCGCTGATGGCAATGCCGAGCGTGCCCATCTGCCAGATGTGGGGAACCACGTCGCTGCCGAGGAACAGGCGCAGCAGCATCGACCCGAAGACGGCGATGAGCAGCCCGATGGTCGCGCCGAAGACGCCCTTGATGAACATGGGCGTGGCCCGCAGCAGGCGGGCGCCGTAGGCGATGAGCATGGCGCCGGAGACGCCGAAAGTCAGCAGCACCGACTGCGTGATCAGCCCGGTGTCAAGGCTGGCGACGACGCCCTCCCCGCCCTGGCGGCTGGCGGCAAAGGAAACCCAGAACAGGGAGATCCCGGCCAGGAACGCGCCTTCGAGGATGGCGTAGACGAAGCCCAGATACTGGGCAGTCCGCGGCTTGAAGCTGATGACCAGCGCCAGGACGAAGCCGGCCAGCCCACTGACCAGGCCCACGCCGATGACCATGTTCTGCGGGACCAGCGACCAGACCGCAATCGCGCTGGCGGCGCACACCCCGAGCAGGATGGCGGTGGCGCTGATCGAGCCGGCGATGGTCATGGTCCGCGGGCGGGCCTCTTCGATGTCGGCCCAGCGCTGCGGCTTGGCGAAGTCCACGGCGCTCAGGGCTGGGTTTCCGCTGCTCAGCATGGGGCATCTCCTTGGCGCCACCTTGGCGCAGTCGGGCAAAGTGTATCAGAGACGCCGGTTGGCGGCTGCGGGCCCCGAAGGCTCAGCGCAGCTTCTTGAGACCGGCTTCCACGTCCTTGGCGACGGGGATGAGGCGGTCCAGGCGGGTCATCTTGAGGATGTTGAGCGTCTCGGGGGCGGCGCCGGTGACGATCAGCCTGCCATTGTGCTCGCCGGCGGTGCGCTGGAGGGTGACGAGCATGCCGAGTCCGGCGGAGGCCAGCAGTTCGACGCGGGAGAGGTCCAGGACGATGCGCCAGGCCCCGCCGGGCGCCTCGGCCTGGAGCTGTCGACCGATGACATCGGCCTCGTACTGGGAGACGGTCGGCGACTTGATCGTGGCGACGAGGACGCCGCCCTGGACCGAGGAGTCAACGTGGGTGGCTTCAGCCATGGGAATCCCCCTGTCCGTGGCGGTCAGCCGCGCCGGGCGGCCTCGTCGAGCTGTCGCTCCTGGCGGCGCACCTCGCGCTGGAAGGAGTCGCGCCAGGCGGGGTCCTGCTCGATGAGCAGCGCGGCCCGCATGGCGTCGAGCGTCTCTGGATCGGCATAGTCAAGTGCGCGGCAGGCGCTGAGGATGCCGCGCAGCGTGCGAATGTCGTTGCCGGCGACCTCGTGTGACCGGCGGAAGGCGTCGAGCGACTGGCGGGCGTAGCCGGCGTTGAAGTAGGCGACCCCGAGGTGATACAGAGGCCGATGATCGCCGGGCGCCAGCTCGGCGGCCCGCCGGAGCTGCTGCACGGCGCCGATGTAGTTGCCCTCCTCGGCATAGAAGACGCCGATGTTGTGATAGGGCACCCAGTAGTCGTCGGCCGTGGCGATGGCCTCGAGCCACAGGCGCTCGGCCTGCGGGAGCTTGCCTTCCTCATAGGCGGCCTGGGCCTGATCATCGAGGCGGCTGGCCTGGATGATCTGGGGGCGTTCGTCGGTGACGCCCTTGGCGAAGTCAGGCTGCTTGGAGGAAGCGCAGGCGCCGAGCAGCGCCGCCGCAAGGAGCAACAGAAGGGGTCGATACTGCGTCACGGGGTTCGCTCCGATTGCGGGCGATATGGCTTGAGGAAGGTGACATTGACGGTCCAGCCCTGGGTGTCGGGCCGGATCTCAAGGCGCTCGATCTCGACGCCGGGGATCTGGTCGGTGACCTGTGTGATCCAGTCGATCACGGGCTCGAGAGTGCGATTGCGGATGTTGTTGATGGTGACGCTGGTTTCGATGAGGCTGCCGCGCGGCGTATCGCGCGTCGGCGCCGAGGGGAGCGGATTGTCCAGGCCAGACCGCCGGGCCAGGTTCTCGATGCGGGTGACCAGGTCGGGAACGCGGACGAAGGGGTTCTCGCTGCCGCGCGAGGCGGCCTGCTGGTACTGCGGGACGAGCTGCTCGACGGCGGCGAGTTCGGTCCTGGCGTCCTGAAGCTGGCCGGCGGCGCTGGTCCGCTGCAGGGAGCCCCACATGGCCGCCGCGCCGGCGCCGAGCATGATCACCACAGAGAAGGCCACCAGACGGCGCGGGCGATTGCGCCGGGCCCTGCGGGCCGCCATCGCGGCGAGGGCAAAGCGGGTGTCATCCGCCTCGCGATCCATGCTCGGTGAGGAGAAGTCGCTGTCCACTCACTCGTCTCCACGATCGCTGAGCCAGGTTCCGATGAGGCTGACGGTCGTGCCCTGCCGGCTGCCAAGGTAGCGCACGTTCACGGCGACGGTGTCTGCGGTGGCCTCGACGGCCTCTGCGGTCTCGGTGTCGGGCGCGGTGAACTTCACCGTCACCGCGGCGCTGGAGAGCACGATCTCGCTCAGGGTGATCTTGGGGCCGTGCTCGCCGATGAACAGGCTGATCGCGTCGAGTTCCTCAAGGATCGGGCGGGGCTGGCGGGTGCGCTCGGTGGGCGGTCCGCCGGTGAGTTCCTCGATCCGCTGCGTCAGCAGGTAGCGAAAGTCGCGGGTGATGCCCGGATCGACGCTCTGGGCGAGGGCGCGGGTCTCGTCGATGACCTGCCGGCGGGTCTGCTCGAAGGCGCCGGCCGCCTGCCACTGGCGGAAGCCGACGACGCCCAGCAGCGCGGCCATGGCCAGCGCCGCAGCGCAGATCGAGAGATAGGCGGCGCGATGGGCCCGCCCGGGGCGGGCCGAGAGGCTGACGAGCGCGGCGCCGGGATCGCCGGCGTCCGGCAGCCGGCCGAGATCAGCCTGGCGGACGAGTCGGTCCAGGGTGGCCTCGACGGGATCATCCGGGACGGCCATGTCAACGGTCGCGCCCGGCCAGGCGGCGCCGAGCGTCTCGCCGATCTGGGCGGGGGTCAGGGAGCCGGAGGCTTCGGCGAGCGGCGGACAGACGCAGATGATGCGGGCCGGCGCCTGTCCGAGCTGGGCCGACCAGCTCAGCCAGTCGCTGGCGAGGCGGCCCAGGTCAGCCGGGCGGACGGCCACGGCGGAAGCCTCTGCGCTGGCGAGGCGCATCCGCCCACCGGTGATGAGCCGGCCGGCGCGGGCCCAGGACCAGATCAGTGCGCCATCGGGATCGATCAGGATGCAGGCGGTGACCGGGGCGTCCGTCGCCGCGACGCGGGTGTCGGCGTCGTCGTCGGCGTCGGCAAGGCCCGGATCCCAGGCGCAGCTCAGGGCGTGCCAGATGGAGAGGATGCGCCCGGCGCTGCGCCCGCGCGCGTCGAGACGGTCGATCAGCAGCCGGATGTCGGCGTCGGGAATCGTCATGGCGCCCAGGCGCCCGGGCACGCCGTTGCCGCCGGCGGGATGGCCGGCGGCCTGGATCGAGGCGTCGGCGACGGTGGCGTCGCGCCCGAATCGCCCCGCGGCGGTGGCGCCGAACTCGTCGAACTCGTCGTCTGCCGGGGCGCCCGCGGCAGCGCGGGCCAAGGCGGCCTGGACCACCTGCTGGTCGGCGGACGGAGCGGTGAGCCAGTCGATCACAGCGCCTTCAGCGTCCACGACCACCGCGGTCAGCGATGGCCCCTCGGCGGAGGCGCCGAGGCGCTTGTCGATCCAGTCCGCCGCGCCGTTGAGCTGATCGGCGGCGTCGAGGGCGTCCTCGGCGGGCGTCCAGACCTCGGCGGTCTGCATGCCAACGAGGCGGACGCGCCGGATGCGCCGGGCACGATCCTGGCGCTGGATGAACGCCACGCGTGTCGCCATCAGTTGTTCGCTGCGCCGTTGCCGGCGGCCCGGCCGAACGACCGCTGGCTGCCGCCGCCGATGGCCTGGGCGCCGTTGCCGCCGTTGCCGTTGCCGCCGGCGGGTCCGCCGCCGTTGGCGTCGCCCTCGGCCCCGCCGGCCTCGCGGCCGGCGCGGGCCGCGGCAGCCCGGGCACGGGCCTCCCGCTGACGGGCGGCCCGGTCGTCGAAGATCGTCCCATCCTCACCGGCGGTGATGCCGCCGGCCTGGGTCGCCCGGGGCGAGGCCCCGGGGACGGCCTGGGATCCGCCTGCGACGCTGGCCTGCCCGGCGCCGGCGCCGCCCGGGCGGATGTCGCCGGCGAGCGGCCCCTGCC
>JBICIE010000143.1:0-13246 GCA_043101635.1 Phycisphaerales bacterium JB039
GGGGTGGCGTCCTCGAGGACGTGGAAGCCGCCCCCTGGCGCCAGGACAACGAGTCGCGCCCCATCCCCCTCCCCCGCAGCTTCAGCAACACTGCCGACGACGACCGCCCTCCATAACCGGCACGCCGAACTTCTCAGATCGCCCGCGCCACAGCGCATCGTTTCGTCGCCGCAGATCGTGCGCTCGATGAGCACGCCGCTAATGACACGCGACCGAAGGTCGGGTGAGTATCCTGTCCCCATGCGTTACGCCATGATCATGGCCGGGGGCGCCGGAACCCGCCTCTGGCCGCTCTCGCGGAAGAACACGCCCAAGCAGCTCCTGCCCCTCATCGCCCGCCCCGATGGCCCGCCGCGATCCCTGCTGGAGATCAGCGCCGCCCGACTCGACGGCCTCGTACCGCCCGAGCACCGGTACATCTGCGCTGGCGAGGCTTCGCGACAGCAGATCCTCGAAGCCCTCCCCGAGATCGCCCCCGAGCGCTACCTCGGCGAGCCGGAGGGGCGCGACACCGTCAACGCCGTCGGCTTCTGCGCTGCGGTGCTGGAGAAGCTCGACCCCAAGGCCATCTTCTGCGTGCTCACCGCCGATCACATCATCGAGCCGGTCAACACCTTTCAGAAGCGGATCGACGCCGGCTTCGCCCTGGTCGAGCGCGACCCATCCCGCCTGGTCACCTTCTCGATCAAGCCCAAGTTCGCCGCGACCGGCTACGGCTACGTCGAGCGGGCCGACGAGATCACCGGCTTCCCCGGCGCTTTCGCCGTCAAGCGCTTCGTCGAGAAGCCGGACCGCGCGACCGCCATGGAGTACGTCACCAGCGGCCGGTTCGGCTGGAACAGCGGCATGTTCGTCTGGAGCGCCGCGACCTTCATGCGCTGCCTCAAGGCCTTCAAGCCCGACAGCTTCGCCGGGCTCAAGCAGATCCAGGAAGCCTGGGGCACGGACGCCCAGGACCAGACCATCGCCGGCATCTACCCCACGCTCCCGAAGAAGAGCGTTGACTACGCCGTGATGGAGCCGGCCACCGGGCCGGGGGCCGAGCGCATCGGCGTGAGCGTCGCCACCGTCACCATGGAAGTCTCCTGGCTGGATGTCGGAAGCTGGCCCAGCTACGCCGAGACGCTCAAGGCGGATGAAGCGGGCAACCGCGGGGCGGCGCTGGCCGAGGGCGCCGCGGCGTACGTCGAGGACTGCGCGCGCAACCTGATCGTCAACAGCGACCCCGGGCACGCGGTAGCGCTGCTGGGCTGCGAGGGCCTGGTGGTGGTCCACACCCCCGAGGCCACGCTGGTGATGCCCGCGGCCAAGGCAGAAGACCTCAAGAAGCTGCACGCGGAGTTGCCCGAAGAGCTGCGGTAGCCTCCCCCGATCCGGGGCCCGCTTGCGTCCCGGCCCGACTTCCGCCACAATGCGGCCCAAGGAAAGGAGCCTCCCATGATCAAGGGCGTGGTGGCGGCGGTGATTGCGGGCATAGCCGGGGCGGCGGTGTGGGCGGCGGTATCGCACTACACCGGCTACGAGGTCGGCTTCATCGCCTGGGGCGTCGGGCTGGTCGTCGGCATCGCCATGATGGCCGGCGCCGGCAACAGCGCCGGGGCCCAGACCGGCGTCGTGGCGGCGATTATCGCGGTCGCCGCGGTGCTCGGCGGCAAGTACGCCACGGTGCACCTGGACCTGCAGCAGTTCACCAGCGAGATGGAGGCCTCGGGCTTCGACATCTCCGAGCACGACCTTCTGGTCCAGCACGCCGACGAGGTCGTCGCCGAGTGGGAGGCTGAGGGCCGGCGGCTCGACTGGCCCGACGGCATGACCGTCGACGAGGCCTGGGAAGTGGAGGACTACCCGCCGGATGTCTGGGCCGAGGCCGAGAAACGCTGGGAGGCCATCGGGCCGCAGGCCCAGCAGGCGGCTCTGGCCGAGTACGAGCAGGAGAGCCGCGAGGCCTTCGCTGTCTTCGCCGAGACGGCCCGGGATGAGGTCTTCCTGGAGAGCTTCGGCTTGTTCGACCTGCTGTGGTTCGGGCTGGCGGTGCTGACGGCGTTCAAGGTGGGATCAGCGAGCACGGGCGAGTAGGCGGCGCGGGGCGGGCTTACGCTCCGATGTGCGGTATCTCGCCCTGGACATCGGGGATAAGCGGACCGGGCTGGCCACCGGCGACTCGTTTACACGTGTTGCCACGCCAGCCGGGGCGCTGGAAATCCCGCTGGATCGCGACAGCGGCGAGGCCCTGCTGACGGCCATCGAGCGGGAAGCTGCCACGCGCCTGGGGCCCGAGGCCGGCTCGGGCGACCTGGTGGTCGGCCTGCCCCTGAACATGGACGGCTCGGAAGGGCCGCGGGCCGCCCTGGTGCGGGCCTTCGCCGCCCGCCTGGCCGAGCGCACGGGCCGCACGGTCCACCTGGCCGATGAGCGGCTGACCACCGAGGAGGCCCGCTGGCGGATGGCGCGAACGGGCCTGAGCCGAAAGCAGAAGAAACAGCGGAAGGACGCCCTCGCCGCGGCGGCGATTCTGGAGGCGTTCCTGGCCGAGCAGGCCCGGGCCGAGGCGCCCGGACCATCCACGGAGGGATCGTGATGCGCACGCTTGCCTGGGCGCCAGTCGCCCTGATGATCGTCACGGTGGGAGCGCTGCCCGCGTGCGCCCAGGAGCAGCAGGCGCCGCCTGCCGAGGCGGAGGCGCCGTCAGAGCAGCCCGCGCCGATGTTCGCCGACGCCAGCGCCCTGCTGGACGCCCTGGAGACCGCCGACGCGGACCTGCGCACGCTGCAGTCGAAGATCAACTACATGCGCATCAAGGCGCTGGCGCTGGATGTCGAAGCCCGGGTCGGCACGCTGTATTTCACCAGCGAGCCGTCGCCGGACGGCGGCCGGCCGCAGCGGATGTTCGCGCTGGACTTCGCGCAGCGCTGGGTCGGCAACACGCTCCAGAACAACAGCCGCATCGTGCTGGTCTTCGACGGACGCCGCCTGTTCGAGAAGAACTTTGCCGACAGGCTCATGCAGGTGCGCCTGGTGGTCAAGCCCGGTGAGGAACAGCGTGATCCGCTGCGCCTCGGCGAGGGGCCGCTGCCGATCCCGATCGGGCAGCGCAAAGCGGACATCCTGCAGGTGTACGAGGCCCGGATCGCGCCGGACCTGACCGAGGGCCTTGAGACGCCCATCGACGCCGAGGAGATGGAAGCCCGCGTCTACGACACGGTGCGCAAGCAAGTCGCCGAGCAGCCGGACCGGACGGTGCAGCTCCACCTGACGGCCCGCGGCGACGATGACCTGACCGAGATCCGGCTCTGGTACCGTCGGGGCGCAGATGGACGCCTGCTGCCGATGCTGGCCCGGGCCGTGGCGGCAGATGGCGACATCTCGGTCATCCAGCTTGCAGGCTTGCGGATCAACGAGCCGCTGGACAAGGCCGCCACGGAAGCCATGGCCACGCAGGCCCCGCCGGACTGGACGACCGAGATCCGCGACTTCTGAGCCCGGAAAACCCTGGCGGGCCCGCGCAGGGTCAATCCGGAACAGCCGCCGGGCCGAAACGGATGATGGATCAGATGGAGGCTCAGATGCCACGGAAAGGCCAAGTGCTGCAATCCCTCGTCGGCGTTGCCTGCGGAATCCTGCTGGGCGTTCAGAGCGCTGCCGCCCAGCTTGCGATGCCGGACGCCCCCCCTCCGACGCCGGAGGCGGTGACCCGTCTGCTGGACGCGGGGTACCTCAGCGAGGCTGAACGTGCGGCGATCCGCGTCTTCCACGGGCTGTGGACGCAGGAGGATCTGGCGGATCCTCTGCTGGCGGCCCGGGCGGCGCTGATCGCGGGGGTCTGGGACCATCCGGCGCTGACCAGCCGCGAGCTGCCGGTCGAGATGCGGGCCGAAGCGGCGCTGCATCGCGGCGAGGCGCAGACGGCGGTGGATCTGCTGGCGGAGACCGACAGCGTGCGGGCCATGCGCCTGCGGGCCGAGGCGCTGGAGACGCTGGGGCGCTTTGAGGACGCCATCCGGGCAACCGACCCGGCGGTGGCGCTGGCGGCCGAGCGCGATCTGGGCGCGCCGGAACTGACCGACATTGCGCTGGCGCTGGCGGTGCGCATACGGCTGGCCAGCCCGGCGCCGGCCGATGGCGTGACGTACCAGCGGATGCTGGCCCTGCTGACGCAGGCCCGCGAGCGGGTCGACCGGCTGTACTGGCCGGCCCTGATCGCAGAGGCCCAACTGCTGCATTCTCGCGACAACACGCCGGAGGCGAGCGAAGCCCTGGAGCAGGCGCTGGCGCTGAACCCGAAGGCGGCCGAGGGCGTGGCGCTCTTTGGACAGATGGCCGTCGAGACGTTCAACTTCGACCACGCCGAAGCGATGGCGAGCAAGCTCGAGTCGCTGCGATCATCGACCGGCGCGGAGGACATTGCGCCGCTGTCGCTCGAAGCGGAGTTAATCCGTGCGCGAGCCAGACTGCGCCAGCGTGATCCGGATGGAGCCATGGAACTGATCGACGCCGTTCTCGCGAGCTTTCCGCGTCATCGTGAAGCGCTGGCGCTGCAGAGCGCCGCGGTCGCGGCCACGTTCGATTATGACCGCGCCGACGCCCTGCTTGCCGAGCTGGATGACCTGTCGCCGGGGGCGGCGATCGGGCCGCTGGAAGTCGGCCGCGCGCTCAGCGAGGCCCGACAGTACGAGGTCGCTGCCGAGTACCTTGAGGAGGCCGCGCGCCGCCAGCCGCTGCTGCCGGAGCCGTGGATCGAGCTTGGGCTGCTGGAGGTGCAGGCGGGGCGCGACGAGCGGGCCCTGACGGCGCTGGAGCGGGCCGCCGCGCTGGACCCGTTCAACACCCGGGCCAAGAACAGCCTGCGCCTGATCACGGAGCTGCTTGGCTACGAAATGGTGCACGGCGAGCACTTCTCGGTGCGCTTCCGCGAGGGGCTCGACCGGCTGCTGGCCGAGGAGATGCTGCCGGTGCTGGAGCGGATCCACCAGCGCGTGGCGGGGCCGACGGGCATCGACTATGAACCGGGGCGCAAGACCATCATCGAACTGATGCCGGACCACGCGTGGTTTGCGGTGCGCATCACCGGCATGCCGGGGATCCACACCATCGCCGCGGCGACCGGCCCGGTGATCGCGATGGAGTCGCCGCGGGAGGGCGCGGGCAGTTCGATCGGCGTGTACGACTGGCCGCGGGTGCTGCAGCACGAGTACGTGCACACGGTCACACTGGCGCGCACCGACAACCGCATCCCGCACTGGTTCACCGAGGCCGCAGCGGTCTACCTGGAAGACGGGCCGTGGGATGAGGACCGGGCGGAACTGCTGGCGACCAAGCTGCGCGAGGGCGGGCTGTTCGATCTCGAGGAGATCAACATCGCCTTCGTGCGCCCGCGACTGCCGACCGACCGCTCGCAGGCGTACGCCCAGGGCGCGTGGATGTATCAGTACATGGTCGAGCGCTGGGGCCCGCAGGCGCCGCTGCAGCTCATGGACCTGTACGCCGAAGGCGCAACCCAGGGCGAAGCGATGCCGCAGGCGCTGGGGCTGACGCCGGAGGAGTTCCTCAGCGACTTCCGCCAGTGGGCCCGAGGGCAGGCCCGGGCCTGGGGGCTGCTGCTGCCCGAGGGCGTGCCGCCGCTGTCGGAACTGATCCGGGCCGAGAGCGCAGCGGAGGCGGATGTCACGATCGAGCGGCTGGAGGAGCTGATCGCCGAGTATCCGGATCACCCGGATCTCGCCGAGGTGCGGGCCCGGGCGGCGCTGGAGGCGGCCGGCGGCGACGCCACGCCGCAGATTGCGCCGCTGGTGGAACGATGGGCGGAGTTGAAGCCGATCGACTCGACGCCGCGCCGCGTGCTGGCCCGATACTACCGCAAGACCGACACGCCCGAACTCGCCATCCCGCACTTGGAATACCTGGACGCCCGCGAGCAGTACACCCCCGCGCTGGCCGCGGAACTCGCCCGCCTGTACGCCCGCACCGGCGACTTCGAGGCTTCGCACGCCAAGGCCGAGCGGGCGACGCGGATCGCGCCTTTCGACGCCGACTACCGCGAACTTGCGGCGACGACTGCACTGCGCCTGAAGGACTACGCCACCGCCGAGCGGCACCTGATCGCCCTGACACGGATCGAGCCGGACCGGCAGATCCACCAGCAGCGGCTGGACCGGCTGCGGGAACTCGCGGGCCAGGGCGGCTGAGCGGCTGGCTTACGGGCAGCCGGCGGCGAACTCGTTCTGGAAGCAGAGGAAGTCGAAGAAGTCCAGTGCGCCGGAGCCGTCGCAATCGCCGTACCGCTCCGCCGCGCCGAAGGCGTCCTGGAAACACAGAAAGTCGAAGAAGTCCAGTCCGCCCGAGGCGTCGCAATCGGCGTAGCACGGCCCGTCACCGAGCCGCGCGACCCATCCCTCGAACGCGCCGGCGGGGTTCTCGCCGCGCCCGACGACGACCTGCCCATCCGCCGAGACGCCGGTGACCGACCAGAGCGTCCAGCCGGTGAGGTCCAGCCCGTATTCGTTCACGAGCAGGTCGCGCACGAGGCGCATGCCACGCGCCTCATCCCACAGGTAGGCGTCCCCGAGCCGGATGTGAAAGTCGTCGATGCCCGCGACCACCTCGCCATCGGCGGTCACCGCGTTTGCCATCGAGAATGAACTGGCGAAGAACCTCGCGCCGGTCTCGGTCCAGCGAAACGCGAAGTACTCGTGCGACGGCTGGCGCGTCCCGACGAGCACGGCGCCATCGCGCGAGCTTGCGGCGACGAACGAGTCGGCGTCGAGCCCGAGCGGCTGCAGCCCTCCCGCGCTGGTCCACCGGAAGCTCTCCTCGCCGCGCAGCACGACGACCGTGGCGCCGTCGCCGGAGATCGCCACCGCCGCCGACTCGACGGGATCGCCCGGCAGCAGCGGCGACATCCCCCCCGCCTCGGTCCAGCGATATGCGGCAAAGGTCAGTCCGACGCGGGCGCCACCAACGATCACGCCCCCGTCCTCGGAAACCCCACCTGCGCTGACGGCGCCGGACCCGCCCGGAAGTGTCCCGAGGTCCACCATGCCGGTCGCCTCGGTCCACCGGTAGGCTCGCTCGGCGGAGCCCTGCTGTACCACGATCACCGCGCCGTCGCCGGACACGCCCCGCGGGGCCCAGTTGCCGGACTCGCCCGGCGGGGGCGCCAGGGGCTGGAGACCGCCCGACCGAGTCCAGCGTGCGGCAAGGCGATCGCCCGGACCCTCGATCTCTCCGATCACGGTGCGCCCGTCGGCCGACACGCCGACTGCCGCGGTTGCGTCGGCGCCGGGCGGGACACCGATGCCGTCGAATGTGGCGCGCTGCGCGAGCGTCAGTGTCGGAAACAGCGTCATCAGAAGGACTATGCGCTTGTTCACAGCCAGCTCCCTTTTGCGATGAAACCTGATCCGCATGTTGGGGAGGCACTCAATGTGCCGCAGGTCACTGCCGGGGCGCCACCAACCTACCAGAAATCCCGGCCCGACGCAAGAGGCCCGCGCCTGCTATGACAGGGACTGGGCCCGCAGGCGCAGGGCGTTAGCGATGACGGAGACGGAGCTGAAGCTCATTGCCGCCGCGGCGATCATGGGGCTCAGCAGCACCCCGAGCACCGGGTACAGCACCCCCGCGGCGATCGGTACGCCGGCCGCGTTGTAGATGAAGGCGAAGAACAGGTTCTGGCGGATATTCCGCATCGTGCCATGGCTGAGCTTGCGCGCGCGCACCAGGCCGTTGAGGTCGCCGCCGACCAGCGTGATGCCGGCGCTCTCGATCGCCACGCCGGCGCCCGTGCCCATCGCGACGCCGACATCGGCCTGCGCCAGCGCCGGAGCGTCGTTAACGCCGTCGCCGGCCATAGCGACCTTGCGCCCCTCCGACTGGAGCGTGCGGATGATCTCGGCCTTCTGCTCGGGCAGCACCTCGGCCTCGACGCGGTCGATGCCGAGCTGCGATGCGATCGCCTCGGCGGTCGTGCGGTTGTCGCCGGTGAGCATGACGATGGTCAAGCCCATGTCGTGCAGCGACTCGATGGCGGCCTTTGTGGTCTGCTTGATCGGATCGGCAACGGCGAGCAGCGCCGCGAGCTTGCCATCGACGGCTGCGAACATGGCCGTGCCGCCCTTGCGGCGCTGCTCGTCAGCCGCGCCCGCGAGCGGCGCGGGGTCCACGCCCTCGTCCGCCATCAGGGCCGGCGAACCGATCGCCACGCGGGCGCCATCGACGGTGGCGCGCACGCCCTTGCCCGTGACGCTGTCGAAGTCGCTGGCCTGGAGGCGCTGATCGGTCTTCTCATCGAGGCCGGCGACGATGGCCTCCGCCAGCGGGTGCTCGCTGCCGCGCTCGGCGCCGGCGAGCAGGGCGAAGGTGCGCGAGGCGTCGGCGCCATCGGCCGCCTGCGCCAGCACCAGCTTCGGGGCGCCTTCGGTGAGCGTGCCGGTCTTGTCCACGACGATGGTGTCGATCTGCTCGAAGGTCTCCAGCGCGCCGGCGTTCTTGATGAGCACGCCCGCCCTGGCGCCCTGGCCCGCCGCGACCATGATCGACATCGGCGTGGCCAGCCCGAGCGCGCACGGGCAGGCGATGATCAGCACCGACACCGCCGCGATCAGGGCGTAGCTGAACGCCGGCGAGGGGCCGACCAGCGACCAGACGACGAAGGCGATGATGGCCACCGCGATCACCGCCGGCACGAACCACGCGGCGACGACATCGGCCAGCCGCTGGATCGGCGCCCGCGAGCGCTGGGCCTCGGCCACCATCTGCACGATCTGGGCCAGCATGGTCTCGGCGCCGACGCGCCGGACCTCCATGATGAACGAGCCCGTCTTGTTCAGCGTGCCGCCGGTGACCTCATCGCCGGCCTCCTTCTCGACCGGGACGGGCTCGCCGGTGAGCATCGACTCATCGACCGTGCTGCGCCCCTCGACGACCTCGCCATCGATCGGGATCTTGTTGCCGGGGCGCACGCGGATGCGGTCGCCCGGCGCCAGCGATTCGACGGGGACTTCCTCTTCCGAGCCGTCGTCGCGGATGATCCGGGCGGTGGCGGGGGCGAGTTCCAGCAGTTCGCGGATCGCGCTGCCGGTGCGCCGGCGGGCCCGCAGTTCCATGACCTGGCCGAGCAGCACGAGCGTGACGATGACGGCCGCAGCCTCGAAGTACACGCCGACGCGCCCATGGTCGCCCCGGAACGACTCGGGGAACAGCCCCGGGGCGATCGTCGCGACGACGCTGTAGAGGTACGCGATCGAGACACCGATCGAGATCAGCGTCCACATGTTCGGGCTGAGCGTGCGGATGGAGCGCACGCCGCGGATGTAGAAAGGCCATGCGCACCAGATCGCCACCGGCGTGGCCAGGCCGAGTTCGATCCACTGCGACACCGCCGGGCTGATCACGCCCTCCAGCGGGTGGCCAAGAAGCATGTTGGCCATGACATAGATCAGCAGCGGCGCGGTCAGCACGGTGGCGATCCAGAAGCGGCGCTGCATGCTGTGCAGTTCGGTGTCATCCTGCTCGGCGGTGGCGTCCACCGGCTCCAGCGCCATGCCGCACTTCGGGCAGTCGCCGGGTCCGACCTGGCGGATCTCCGGGTGCATTGGGCAGGTGTAGATGGCGTCGGGGCGGGCCGCGGGCGTTGCGGCCTTCGATCTGCCGCTGTCGTGGGCGTGGGCGCCGTTGCCGTGCGCACAGCAGGAGTGGCCTCCGCTGGCGCCGGCCTGTTCGTCGTCGTGGTCGCCGTTGTGGTCGTCGCCCGCGCCGGCGTACCGGCCGGGATCGGCGCGGAACTTGGCCGCGCAGCCGGCGCTGCAAAAGTAGTACTCCGAGTCGCGGTAGCGCTCGGTCGCGGCGGCCTTGTCGGGCGAGACGGTCATGCCGCAGACTGGGTCGGTGGACATGGCAGGATTCCTGTTCAGCGGGCGTTCTTATACAGCAGTTCGATCAGTTCATCGCTCGCGGCGTCCAGGGCCTCCGGGCCCTGATGCGCTGCGTGGTGGACGCAGTGCTTGAGGTGGTGGCGCAGCAGTTCCCGCCCGACGCCCCGCAGGGCCTGCTGGACCGCGGCGATCTGCGTGAGGATGTCCACGCAGTAGCGGTCATCCTCGACCATCTGGGCGATGCCGCGGACCTGCCCCTCGATGCGGCGGAGACGGGCGAGATTCTGCCGGCGGTCGTCGGGGGCGACGTCCCGGGCGTGACGCGGTTGTGGCTCTTTGGTACCCATACCCCCTAAGGGTATCTTGCGTCAACCGTGGAGGCAACCCTGGCTCGCGCTTTTTCTGCCGGATACCCCGGCGCCGATGGCGTCATCGGCCGAGCCGACGGATCACGCTGCTGCTTCCTGGGCCGCGGGGAGGCTGCAGACGCCCCCACCAGGACTCAGGCGGCGGCTCCAGCGGCCGCGGAATTGGCTGGCCAGGGGCGAGGGGCGAGGGACCGCCGCCACTACTTGCGGACGCTGAAGGGGCGCACGCCGACGCGCCGGGCAAAGCGAGACTCGATCGCGGTCGCTCCCGGGTCGTGGGCCCGTTCCAGACGCTCGACCGTGAAATAGGCGCCGGGGGCAGCCTCGGCGACAACCTCCTGCAACTGGTTCAGGCGCCGGCGGGCGACAGCGCAGAAGATGATCCACACGGGCCCGCCATCGGGTCCCTCGCCCTCGATGCGCATGGCCCGGAAGCCGTGGCCGCGAAGAGCCGCGGCCAGGCCCTCGGGGTGCGGGGTGTCCTCGGTGACGAACGATTCGTCGGCATCGCCCTTCCACTTGCGCGGCGTGATGATGCGCACCATGCGGTAGCCCAGCGCGAGCTTCTCCTCGATGGTCATGCCGACCAGCACGCCGGTGGCAAAGCCGCCGGCGTACCCCAGCAGGGCCCATGGATTCGGCAGATAGCGGATGGCGCCGCCGACGGCCAGCACCCAGATGCAGACCTCGACTGCGCCGAGCAGAGCGCTGCTGATGCGGTAGCCGCCGAGCACGAGGATGGTGCGCACCGTCCCGATCGACACATCGCAGATGCGCGCCAGGAAGATGAGGATCGGGATGGACCAGGCCATCTCGGACATCGGCCACCAGCGTGGTCTGCCAGCTCCGCTGGCGGCGGGTTTCAGCGGCGCAGGGCCCGGGTGACCTTCTGCAGGGCGCTCTCGACGATGTCGAAGTCGGCGTCCGTCATTTCGTGATGCATCGGCAGGCAGAAGACCTGCTGCGCAAGGGCGTCGGCGACGGGCATGTCCTCGTTCACGAAATCGCTGAACGCCGGCTGACGGGTGAGCGGACGCGGGTAGTGCGTCGCGGTCGGCACGCCCTCGGCCTTGAGGGCCTCGCAGAGTTCGTCGCGCGTGCAGGTGAACTGGTCCGGCTGCATCCGCACCGTGTACAGGTGCCACACGGCGTCGGCCCCGCTGGTGCGCCCGGGCGCCTGCAGCCCGCGGATGGCGCCGACGATCTGGTCGTAGCGGTCGGCCGCGGCCCGGCGGGCGTCGGTCTGCTCAGGCAGGCGGTCCAGCTTGGAGCAGCCGATGGCGGCGGTGATGTCGTTCATCCGGTAGTTGTACCCGATGCGCTCGTGCAGGTACTTCCCGGTCTCGCCGTGGGAGCGGAGCAATCCGATGTCCTTCGCCAGCGCTTGGTCATTGGTCGTGACCATGCCGCCCTCGCCGGTGCCGAGGTTCTTGGTGGCGTAGAACGAGTAGGTGACTACGTCGCCGAAGGCGCCGATCCCCTTGCCCCGGTAGGTCGCCAGGTGCGCCTGGGCCGCGTCGTAGATGACCTTCAGACCATTGCTCCTGGCGAGGGCCTGCACCGCGTCGATGTCGACCGGCATGCCGTAGAGGTGGGTGCAGGCGATGGCCGTGGTCTTCGGCGTGATGCGCCGGGCGGCGTCGGCCACGTCGATCTGCATGGTCTCGGGATCGGCGTCGCAGAAGATGGGCCGGCAGCCGCGGGCCACCACCATGCTGACGGTGGCGATGTAGCTCCACGCCGGGACCAGCACGTCGTCGCCTGGCTGCGTCAGCGGTTCGTAGGCGAGCTGCAGGGCACAGGTGCCGTTGGCGCAGGTCAGCGCGTGTGCCGCGCCGGAGGCCGCGGCGAAGCGCTGCTCCAGTTCGGCGCAGCGTCCGGCCTGCCGGAGCATGCCCGAGCGGAGTACGGCGAGGGCGGCCTCGATATCGGCCTCGGCCAGCGCGGTTTTCATGAAGGCGACCGGCTCGCGGCTGACGGGACTCCCGCCGCGGATGGCCAGTTCGGGGGCTGCGGTCTGGGGCATGGCTCCTCCTTGAGTCGCCGCGGAGTCGCGGCAGGAGGGAAGGATAGCGCTGCGCCGGCGGATCTCCGGAACAGCCCGGTGGGCGGCGGACGTATACTTGCCCCATGATCCAGCGACGCAGCGGACTGCCGCTGCCGGGCGCCCTCGCGCTGCTTGCCGCGACGGGCCTGGCGATGGCAGGGGCGCCCGGTCAGGACGGCGGCCGGGCCCAAGCACAGGAAAGCCGATTCGGACTGGATCCTGCCTGGGTGTCGACCTTCGGCGGGATCCGGACATTCGCAGACCCTTCCCGGGACTCGCAGATGGGGTTCACATTCCCCACCGAGGTGCGCGAGATCCTCGTGAAGGTGGGCGACCGGGTCAAGCAGGGCGACATCCTGATCCGGGCCCGCGACACCGAGGCGAGGGCCGCCGTCGAGATCCAGCGCCTGCGGGCCGAGAACGACCTGGAGGTGCAGGCGGTGCAGAACGCACTGGACCTCGCCAGGGTCGAGTTCGGCGCGATCAAGGAGCTGCGCGACAGCGGCGGCGGCTCCAAGCTTGAGTACGACCGGGCTGAGAACGCGGTGAAGGCCGCCGAGATCGACCTGGCCCGGGCCAAGGAGCGCCTGCGCGAGCAGCAGCTTCAACTCGACCGCCTGCAGGCCGACCTGGAGCGGTACTACCTCGTTGCCCCATACGACGGCGTGGTACAGGATGTGATGGTCTCGGAGGGCGACTCAACCAACGAGTCGCGCCCGGCCCTGCGGCTGGTGAAGGTCGATCCGCTGCAACTGCGGGTGCCGGTGGAGGCCAGCTTCGTGCAGGGCACGCTCAAGCTGGGCGATACGGCCTGGCTGGTGCTGGGGCTGCCCGGCGAGCCTCAGGTGCGGGAAGGCCGGATCATCGAGATCAGCCCGGTGACGGAAACCGGCAGCCAGCGACTCATTGTGACGGTCGAGGCGCCGAACCCGGATCGCGTGACCGCCGGCATCCTGTCCTGG
>JBICIE010000144.1:0-21626 GCA_043101635.1 Phycisphaerales bacterium JB039
TACTTGATCCGCGTGAGCCGGCTGGCCCTGTAGCGGCTGAACTCCGTCGTCCAGCGGTCGTAGATCATCTGGATGGGCGCCGCGTTGAAGTACAGCCGGCGCGTCCGCCCCTGCTTCTCGGAGCGCAGCAGCCCCGCCTCCTCCAGCACGCGCAGGTGCTTCATCACCGCGATGCGGCTGATCTGGAAGTGGTCGGCGACGTCGTTCACACTGCATCCGGGGCTGGCCTTCACGATGTCGAGCATCCGCCTCCGTGCGGCGTGTCCGAGCGCCTGGAAGATCGAATCCATCGACTCAGGCGTCATGTAACTTACAGGTTACATATCTGCGGCGCCGTGTCAAGATCCCCGGCACGGATTTCCGAGCTCGGCCTGCCTTCTCACGCCCCCTCTGACGTCCTACACTTGCCGCTAGCCTCAGCGGAGCCAGCGATGAAGAAGGACATTCACCCCAAATATTACCCGAACTGCAAGGTCTACCACAACGGCGAGGTGGTGATGACCGTGGGCTCCACGCAGCCTGAGCTGCACGTGGAGGTGTGGTCGGGCACGCACCCGTTCTTCACCGGCAAGCAGGCCTTCGTGGACTCGGCCGGGCGGGTGGAGAAGTTCCAGCGGAAGTTCGGCGGCAACTACTTCAAGGGCAAGAAGAAGTAAGCGCAGCCGGGCGCCGGATGCTCGAGGGCTCGCCGCGGCGGGCCCTTCTCTTTTGCCCGTCCGGACTTTCATCCTTTGATCCGCATGAATGGATGAATAGACTCCCCCATGGCGAGCCGGCTCCTGCAGGAACTCTCGAAGCGTGTCCTCGTGCTCGACGGGGCCATGGGGACATCGATCCACAACCGCGACCTGGACCTGGAGCGCGACTACTGGGGCTGCGAGAACTGCACGGATGTGCTCGCCCTGAGCCGGGCGGATGTCATCCAGGAGATCCACGAGAGCTTCCTGGAGGCCGGGGCCGACGGCGTCGAGACCGACAGCTTCGGCGGGGCGGCCCACACCCTCGGGGAGTTCGACCTGCAGGACCGGTGCTTCGAGTTGAACAAGGCGGCGGCGGAAGTCGCCCGCGCCGCGGCTGAGAAGTTCGCGACAAAGGACCGGCCCCGGTTCGTCTTCGGCTCGATGGGCCCGGGGACGAAGCTGGTGACGCTCGGCCAGATCACCTGGGACGCCATGCTCGCCAGCTACGCCGAGCAGGCCAGGGGCCTGGTCGCCGGCGGCGCCGACGCCCTGCTGATCGAGACGTGCCAGGACCTGCTGCAGGTCAAGTGTGCCATCAACGCCTGTCTGGCGGCCCTGGAGGGCGCCGGCAAGTCGCACGAAGACATCCCGATTCTCGTCAACATCACGATCGAGACGACCGGCACGATGCTGCTGGGCACATCGATCGAGGGGGCGGTCACGGCCCTGGCGCCGTTCCCCATCGCATCGCTGGGGCTCAACTGCGCCACCGGCCCATCGGAGATGGCCGAGCACATGGCGCACCTCGGCCACCACTGGGGCGTCGGGCGGACCGCCGGACGCCACGTTGCCTGCGTCCCCAACGCCGGCCTGCCGGCCCTCGTGGATGGACGGACGGAGTATCCGCTGAAGCCGCAGCCGTTCGTCGACGCCCTGGCGAAGTTCATCGAGCGCCACGGCGTACGCCTGGTCGGCGGCTGCTGCGGCACGACGCCGGAGCACATCCGCCTGCTGGCCGAGCGGGTCGGCGAGATCAACGCCGCGCCCCCGCCGCTGCCGGAGAAGACAGCGCCGAAGCCGGCGGCCACATCGCTGTACGGCCCGACGGAGTACCGCCAGGACACGTCGTTCCTGATCGTCGGCGAACGGTGCAACGCCAGCGGCTCGCGCAAGTTCAAGGAACTGCTGGAGCGCGAGGACTGGGAAGGGATGGTCTCGCTGGCCCGCGAGCAGGTGAAGCGCGAAGGCGCCCACGTGCTGGATGTCAACGTGGACTACGCCGGACGCGACAACGCCGCGGACATGAGCGAACTGGCCGGACGGATCGCCAAGCAGGTGGACGCCCCGCTCATGCTCGATTCGACGCAACTGGCGACGCTGGAGGCGGGGTTGAAGCGGGCCGGCGGCAAGTGCGTGATCAACAGCGCCAACTTCGAGGATGGCGAGGAGAAGTTCGACACCATCTGCCGGCTGGCGAAGACCTACGGCGCCGGGCTGATCATCGGCTCGATCGATGAGGACCAGGAAGCGGCGATGGCCCGCACGGCGGACCGCAAGCTCGCGATCGCGCTGCGCGGGCTGAAGCGGGCCACCGAGGTCCACGGTCTGCACCCGTCGGACATCTTCTTCGACCCGCTGGTGCTGCCGATCTCGACGGGAATGGACGCCGACCGGCGCAGCGCGCTGGAGCTGATCGAGGGGGTCAAGAAGATCGCCAGAGACGCCCCCGAGAGCCAGATCGTGGTCGGGTTGAGCAACGTGAGCTTCGGGCTGAAACCGGCGGCCCGCGTGGTGCTGAATTCGGCCCTGCTGCACGAACTGCTGGAGGCGGGCCTCACCGGCGCCATCGTGCACGCCGGAAAGATCCTGCCGCGCAACAAGATCGCCGACGAGCAGTGGAGCGCGGCCCTGGACCTCATCTACGACCGCCGGGCGGAGTCGCGCGGCGGGACCGGCCTGCCGGAGGGCGTGACCGAGGAGGATTTCGATCCGCTGCAGGCGCTGATCGACCTGTTCAAGGATGTCACCGCCGCGGCGGCCGAGGGGCCGAAACTGGAGGACCTGACGCTCGAGGAGCGCATGCGCCGCCACATCATCGATGGCGAGCGTGACGGGCTGACCGGGACACTGGATGAGGCGCTTGAGCAGTACAGCCCGCTGGACATCATCAACGACCACCTGCTGGATGGCATGAAGGTGGTCGGCGACCTGTTCGGCGCCGGCGAAATGCAGCTTCCCTTTGTGCTCCAGAGCGCCGAGGTGATGAAGATGGCGGTGGCCCACCTCGAGCCGCACATGGAGAAGTCCAGCGGCAAGACCAAGGGCTCGATCGTGCTGGCGACGGTGAAGGGCGATGTGCACGACATCGGCAAGAACCTGGTGGACATCATCCTGACCAACAACGGCTACACGGTGCACAACATCGGCATCAAGCAGCCGATCTCGGCGATCGTCGAGAAGTGGCGCCAGACGGAAGCGGACGCGATCGGCCTGTCCGGGCTGCTGGTCAAGAGCGTCAACGTGATGGAGGAGGACCTGCTCGAACTGAACGAACTCGGGATCGACATCCCGGTGATCCTCGGCGGCGCCGCCCTGAGCCGGCACTACTGCGAGAGCCGCCTGCGCGGCCTGTACAAGGGCAAGCTGCTCTACGGCAAGGACGCCTTCGACGGGCTGCGGATCATGGACCACATCGCCGGCGGCAAACTGGCGGCGCTCGATGAGGAGATCGAGCAGCGGCTGGCCAAGCGGTCGCAGGCCGAGGAGGTCATCGCCCGCAGCAAGGCGGAGAAGGCGAAGCGGCAGGAAGCGTTCGAAGCCTCGAAGGCCTCGGCGAACGGTGCGGGGGGCGCTGCTGTTGCTGCGGCGCCGAAGATCCGCAGCGAGGTCGCCACCGACATCGAACCGCCGGCGCCGCCGTTCTGGGGCTCGCGCGTGGTCGAGCAGATTGATCTCGATGAGATCTATCCGTTCATCAACACGACCGCGCTGTTCCGCGGGCAGTGGCAGTTCCGCAAGGGCAAGATGTCCGAAGCGGAGTACGAGGCCTCAATCGAGCAGAAGGCGACGCCGATCTTCGAGGATCTCAAGGCCCGCTGCCGCGACGAGGGCATCCTGCAGCCGAAGGTCGTGTACGGCTACTTCCCCTGCCAGTCCGAGGGCGACGAACTGGTCATTTACGACCCGCACGACCATGGCAACCAGATCGAGCGCTTCCGCTTCCCGCGCCAGGATGGCAGGAAGCGGCTGTGCATCAGCGACTTCTTCCGGTCCGTCGAGTCGGGCGCCATGGATGTCATCGGCATGCACTGCGTCACCATGGGCCCGCGGGTCAGCGAAGCCGCCCGCAAGCTCTTCGAGAGCGACCGCTACAGCGAGTACCTGTACCTGCACGGCATGGGCGTCGAGACAGCCGAAGCCCTGGCCGAGCTGTGGCACAAGCGAATCCGCCAGGAGCTTGGCATTGCCGGCGAGGACAGCCCGCGCGTGCGGGAGCTGTTCCAGCAGAAGTACCGCGGCAGCCGCTACAGCTTCGGCTACCCCGCCTGCCCGGACATGAGCGACCAGGAGATCCTCTGGCGGCTGCTGGAGCCGCAGCGGATCGGCTGTGCGCTCACCGAGAACTGGCAGATCGACCCCGAGCAGAGCACGAGCGCGATCATCGTGCACCATCCCGAGGCCAAGTACTTCAACGTCTGAAGCCCCCGGAGCAGCGGCCCCCGGCAGGGGGCCTACACTCGCCGGTCCTTCGCGGAGGAGCACGATGGGCGTCGAGACGAGTCAGCATTACACCGGAGCGGCGGGCGTTCGGTACGCGGCAAAGCGCTACTCGGATGTGGACCGGCCCGTATACGACCTCAATTTCCGAGTCTTCCGTCCGTACATCAACCCCGGCGATCGCGTGCTCGACTTCGGATGCGGCAACGGCGGGCTGCTGGTGCGCATCCGCGATCACGGCGCCGACGCCGAGGGGCTCGAGGTCAATGCGGCGGCTGCCGCGGTCGCTGAAGGACTCGGCCTGCACGTGTACCGGCAACTGGAAGAGGTCCCCGCCGCGCGGTACGACGTGATCGTGAGCAATCATGTGCTCGAGCACGTCCGCGATCCCAGCTCCACGCTCGAGAAGCTGCGCGCCAAGCTGCGCCCGGGCGGCCGCCTTGTCATGAAGCTGCCGATCGACGACATCCGGGCCCGCCGCCAGCGAGCCTGGGACCGCGAGGATATCGATCACCACCTGCACACATGGACGCCGCGCCTGATCGCCAACACCATGTTCGAGGCGGGCTTCGAGGTGGAGTCCTGCCGGGTCTACGCCCACGCCCTGCACGACAAGCTCCTGCCGTTCCACCGGACACCGCTCGGGCCGGCGGTCTTCAAGCTCTTTGCAACTGTGATGCATCGCCGGCAACTCGTCGCCGT
This sequence comes from Phycisphaerales bacterium JB039, assembly GCA_043101635.1. Taxonomy (GTDB): domain Bacteria; phylum Planctomycetota; class Phycisphaerae; order Phycisphaerales; family UBA1924; genus CAYMJK01. Next base: position 5,100 of record JBICIE010000144.1, read on the forward strand.
GGGCGTCAACTCGCGAACGCCGAGCGAGTCCTGATCGACCCCCCGGCGCTGCAGGCGCCGGGCAAGGCGCCTGGCGCCGTCGTGTCCCGCAGTCAGGCGACAGCCACATGCCGGATGATCTGCACACGCTGAATCCGACCGGCCGCTTCACTGACCGCGCGGCCGATTACGACCGCTGTCGGCCGGGCTATCCCGAGGCCGCCATTGACATGCTGCTGGCGCGACGCGGCGATCCGGCGCCGCTGACTGTTGCCGACGTCGGCGCAGGGACGGGCATCCTGTCGCGCGCACTGGCCCGGCGCGGCGCCACCATCATCGCGATCGAGCCCAACGACGCCATGCGGGCCGCGGCGTCGCCGGCCGCGGGCGTGCGCTGGGTCGCGGCCACCGGCGAGGCGACCGGCCTGGAGCCTGCCAGCGTGGACCTGGTCACGTGCGCCCAGGCCTTCCACTGGCTCCGGCCCGATGAGGCGATCGCGGAGTTCTGCCGCATCCTCAAGCCCGGGGGTCGGATCGCGCTGCTCTGGAACATCGGCGATGAGCGCGATCCCGTCACGCGCGGCTACTACGACGCGATCCGGCGGGCTTCTGACGGCTTCACTTCCTCGCACGGGCGCATCGGCGACGCGCCGCTGGAGCATCCGCTTCTGTGCGCGCAGGAGCGGCACATCCTGCCCAACGCGCAACAATTGGATGTCGAGGGGCTCATCGGCCGGGCCTTGAGCGCCTCCTACGTGCCGCGCCATCAGGACAGCCCGCAGCGGGCCCGTCTCATCGAGGATCTTCGAGCGTTGCATCACCGTTACACCGGCGCCGATGGGACCGTCGCGCTTGTGTACGAGACCAGGATCCACCTTGCAGTTTCGAGGGCGTCCCGATGAAGCCGGCGGAGCTTGCGACCATCGCGGTCCGGCTCCTCGGGCTTGCGCTGGTGCTGTACATGATCCGCCCCGCGACGGGGGCGGTCGCGGGTCTCGTGCGGCAGATCACCGTCAACTCGCTCGGGCACGTCTTCGGGTATTACGCCAGCCGCAACTCGTACCTGCTTCCGGAGCTGGCAACAGTCGCCCTGCTTGGGGTCGGCGTGTACATGTTCCTCAGCGGCAGGTGGTTCATCCGGCGGATCACGCGCGGGCTGGGGGCCGAAGTCGAGGGCGTCTGCCCGGCGTGCGGCTATGACCTCGCCGGCCTGCGCGTCAGCCGCTGCCCCGAGTGCGGCCAGAAGCTGCCCAGGGATGTCGCCAGCGCCGCGGCTCGCTCGAAGCCGGCTTCGTAGACTTGGCGCCATGGACGCTCCTCCCGAGACCGCTGGCCGCCGCACGCAGCTTCCCGACCCGCGGCAGACGCCCCGCTACGCCGGGGTGTGCACCTTCTGCCGGTATCCGCGGCTGCAGGATGTTCCGGCCTCTGCACAGCCGATCGACTGGCTGCTGTACGGCTATCCGTTCGATGGCGGCGTGACGTACCGGCCGGGGACGCGGTTCGGGCCGCGGGCGATCCGCGAGGCGTCGCAGTACGTCAAGGCGTACTCGATCGAGCACGATGTCGATGTGCCCGAAGTGCTCAGCCTGGCGGACGCCGGCGACGCTCCGGCCGGGCTGTTCTCGTGCAAGGCGGCCCTGGACGCGACAGTCGACTTTGCGCGCGCGCTGCCGGCGCCATCGCACACGAAGCTTCTGGCCGTGGGTGGAGATCACTCGCTGGCGTACGCCAACATCAAGGCCACCTGGGACCGCCGCGGCCGGCGCGCGGGCGGACTGGCCCTCATCCACTTCGACAGCCACGTCGACACCATCGACATGATCAATGGGGAGAAATGGAGCCACGCCTCGCCATTCATCCGCGCCATCGAGGAGGGCGCGCTGGATCCGAAGCGCATGATCTCGATCGGGATCAAAGGGCCGCTCAACTCCCGGCAGGACCTGGAGTACGCCCGCGAGCACGGCATCGAGATCGTCACGCACGCACGCTGGCGGCGGGAGGGCGATGGCCCGCTGCGGCGGTTTCTGGATCGGCTCGGCGACGATGAGGTGTATCTGAGCTTCGACATCGACTGCGTTGATCCCGCCTTCGCCCCGGGTACGGGCACCCTCTGCCCGGGCGGCTTCACGAGCGTCGAGGCGCTGGAGCTGGTGCGCAGCTGCGCCGGCGTGAACCTCGTCGGCGCCGATGTCGTCGAAGTGCTGCCGGACCGCGATCCGGCGGACGTGACGGCCTTCCTGGCCACGAGCCTGCTGCTGGAGATCCTGTGCCTGGACGCCGTGCGCGGGCGGGCCTGATCAGATCCAGCCGTCGGCGACGGTCATGCCCTCGGGAATCGGCGTGGCGTCGCCCGATTCGGCCATGCCCGCAACCGGATAGGCGCAGTAGTCGAGGCTGAAGGACCCTGCCGGCCGGTGATTCCCGCTGAGGCCGAGCCCGCCGAATGGCAGCTTGCTGCTGGCGCCGGCCGTGCCCACGTTGATGTTGAGGCAACCGGCCCGCGCCTCGGCCAGGAACCGCTCGGCCGCCCCACCGTCACGGGTGAAGATCGACGCGGCAAGGCCGAAGCGCGTGGCGTTGGCCTGCGCGAGGGCGTCATCCAGATCACTGGCGAGGGCGAATCGCAGCAGCGGTCCGAAGACCTCGACATCGCAGCCGGCGTCACCCTGCTCGGCGCTGGTGAACCGATCCACCTGCAGCAGGCCGGGCGTGATGTACCAGCCGCCGCCGGAACGGTCCATGGCGGTGGATTCGAGCAGCGCTCTGGCGCCCCCGCGCACGGCGCTCGACTGGAAGGCCAGCACGGCGTCGCGCGCAGATGCGGAGATGATCGGGCCGGCAAAGACCGGGTGCTCGGCCCGGGGATGCCCAATGATGAGCGTCGAGGCTATCTTCTGGATCGCGCTTACGAGCTTTTCGGCGATCGCTCTGTGGACGATCAGCCGGCGCGTGCAGGTGCAACGCTGGCCCGTCGTGACGTAGGCGCTGCGGGCGATCTCGATGGCGGCCTGGCGCAAGTCGGCGTCCGGCATGACGATGACCGCGTTGTTGCCGCCCATTTCGAGCGCGACGATCCGGCCCGGATGATCAAGGTTGGCTTCGAGGATGCTGCGCCCGACGGGCCAGGAGCCGGTGAAGAGGATGCCATCGATGTCGGGGGCGCTCACCAGCGCGCGCGCGACATCGGCGCCGCCCTGCACGAGGTTGACGACCCCCGCCGGCGCCTCCTCGGCATCCAGGACCTCCTGCAGCAGTTCGGCAAGAAGCTGGCCCACCGCGGGTGTCTTGTCGCTGGGCTTGAGCACGACGGTGTTGCCCATCGCCAGGGCCGGCGCGATGTGGCCGTTGGGCAGGTGGGCCGGGAAGTTGAACGGCGCCAGCACCGCCATGACGCCGTGCGGGCGGAACCAGCAGCGCCCCTTCCTGGTGGGACCGAGATCGAGATCGAAGCCGGTGACCCGCGCCATGGCGTTGTTCGGCGTCGACTCCAGCGTGATGTCGATCTTCGCGGCCAGGGCGCCGGCCTCCTGGCGGGCGTCCCACATCGCCTTGCCGGTCTCATCGCAGATCAGTTCGGCGATCGACTCGGCCCGCTGGCGGCAGAGGTCCTGATAGCGGCGAAGGACGGCAGCGCGCCGCTCGAGGCCCCAGGCGGCCCACTGCGGCTGGGCCGTGCGCGCAGCCTCGACAGCCTCGACGACGTGGGCGAGATTCGCGGCGCCGGTCCAGAGGACCGAATCCGGCTCGGCCGGATTGGTCGAGACGATGGCGTCGCCGGCGATCGGGCGCCAGGCGCCGCCGATGAGATTGGCCGCGCTGCGGCGAAGAGAAGGGTGGTGATCAGCCATGGGTCATTGTTGGGCCCGGCGCTGCCGCTTCTTCGGGCCCGCCGGGTTGCGGATTGGTGTCAGACCGACCTCGCGCCCCGGCTCCGCCTCCAGGGCGCCGACGGCGTCGCGGGGAACTGCGATCCTGGCGCCGGTCAGCTTGCACGGGGTCTGCACGCAGCGGAACTCGCCATCGCGATCGAGGACGCTGACCATGGCGAAGCCGTCGCACTCGGCGCGGGTGACCGGTTCTGCCAGCGACGCGGTCCTGGTCTCGGCGACCAGGGAGACCTCGTCCATGCGGGCTTCCAGGTGCGGGCCGCCGTCAAAGGGGTCGATGAAGCCGTTGTAGTGGAAACCGAGCTTCTCCAGCATGCGCCGGGCGGGGACGGTCTCGCGCCCCACCTGGGCTACGACGGCCCGGGCCTCGGGGGGAAGGAGACTCAGGTAGATCTCCTCTTTCGGCAGCAGCGAGATCATGAACTCGCGAGAATACTGGCAGAACTTGTCGGCCTCGGTGTAGCTCAGGTTGATGAACCTGCGTCCGAGGAAATCCCACAGGAGATTGTGCCCGTCCGGTGTGATCGGGGCCATCATCTCGGCGACGACGCGGTCGGCGAAGTGCTCCCGATGCAGCCCCATGAAGTGGAAGCGGACGTGGCTGAGCAGGGCGCCGAGCTTCTGCTTGTGCCCGCGCAGCGAGGGCTGCAGGATCAGGCCGCCGATCTCGGTCGGGCCCGACTCATCCAGATGCAGTTTGGCGACCGTGTGCGTCGTGCCCGACTGGAGGCTCTGGCTGAAGAAGCTGCGCTCGTACAGCTTGAAGCTGACGTTGGGGTTCCCGGGAGCGCCCATGTGCGTGATGATCTGACTGGTCCCGAGGATGCCGGGAGAGTCGAGATCCTCCAGCGCGAACATGAAGAGGTCCGTCTCGCTGAGGGCCTCGCCGAGACCGGTGACCGAGGCGGCCGGACGGCGCGAGCGCTTGCGCTCGCCCCCCGCGGCCCGGATGAAGCTCTGGCGGCTCTGGGCGATCTTGGCGTTGATGATGTCGCGATCGGCCGGCAGGTTGATGAAATGCACCATCCGCGCCAGCTTGAGCAGCGTGGGGACATCTTCGACCTTGGCCCTGCGGATGATGAACACGGGAGATTCCTGCGCGCTTCAGTCGACCGCCGCGAGGCCGCGCTCGACGCACGCGAATATCCGGGGCCAGTCGCTCTCTTCCAGGACGCCCAGCGGCGGAAGGAAGCGGAGATGGTACGGGTCGTGGCCGCAGTAGAAGGCGACGACGCCAGCGTCGAACAGGGTCGAGCAGGCCTTGACGATCTTGTCTTTGGCGCCGCCGAATGGAGTAAAGCGCATCATGCCGCCGCGCCCGCCGACGATCTCGGGGACCTGCTCGGTCCGCCCGAACCACTCCGGATGGCGGGCCGCCAGCGCCTCGACCTGCTCCCGGAAGAGCCGATGATGGCGGGCGATGCTGCCATCCGGTCCGTAATAGTCGCCCTCGTCGAGCTTCTCCAGGATGCGCCGCCCGACCCGGAAAGACACCGACTCGCCGATGAAGGTGCCGCTGAGCAGACCGGGCTTGGGATTGAATTCCTCGGTAAACAGCGTGGCGCAGGCCTGCGTCATCTTGCCGACGCAGAACACGTCGACATAGTCGCCCAGCTCCAGCGCCTCGTAGGCAAACATCCGCTCGAGCCGGCCGAAGGTCTGGATCTCATCATCCCAGATCGGCACGCCGTGGGCCCGGCAGACGTCCATCAGGGCCACGAAGAACTCCCGCGGCGCCGTGTTGAACCCGCCCTCGCCCTGCACCAGTTCAAAGATGAAGCAGGCGTACTGCTGGGGATAGCGGCGCAGGAGCATCTCCAGATGCTCGACTGCCATCTGGATGTACCGGCCCTGCCCGATCCGCCGGGCCGCAACCTCGTTCCAGAACGGCATGTAGTCGACCTGCGTCGTCAGCGGAACCCCGACGCGCCCCGCCGCCGAGTCGCCGATCTGGGCCATCGTGGTCGAGCGGCCCATGAAGCAGTCGGCGAACGCGATGACACGTGACGCCGGCGCCTTCTTCTGATAGCACACCTTCAGGGCATTCTCGTTGGCCATCGCGCCCGATGTGCTCAGGTAGCAGTGGCGCAGGCGGCTCGATCGTCCGGCGCACTGGAGCAGCTTCTCCGCGAAGGCGTACCCCTCGAAGCCGGACTGCAGGTTGCCATCCTTCACCGTGTCCGACAGCGACGCCTCCAGCGAGGCCCGGATCAGATCCGGCTCGGAGTGCCCGAAGAAGTGCACGCCGATCCCGCAGATCATGTCCCACTTCACCGAGCCATCGGCAAGCTCCACGAGAGCGCCGTTGCCGAGGCCCGAGCCGATGTAGGGGTACAGCAGGCCGCGCCCGCGGGTCGCCGCGGCACGGTCCATCAGCTCCTGGTAGCCGGCGCCGGCCCCCGCCTCGGGCGGGCGGACATCCGTGATGCGCGCGCTGTGGGCGGCGGCCTCGGCCACGATGGCGTCGATCGCCTCCTGCAGGCGGGAACTGGACTGAAGCTGCTCGCCCACGCTGTGGGCCTGTCTGGTCGTGGCGCTCATCGGTCTTCCTTCGGCTTGGCCGCGAGATGGCTTGACGGTAGCACGGGCTCCGGTCCGGTAAACAACGGCTCAAGGCCCGCTCCGGGGCCGCAAGCCCGTGCCACCCGCCAGGCGCTTGATCAGCACCGCCAGCAACTGGCACCGTTCCACCAGGCTCGGCAGCTCGATCCACTCATCCGGCGTGTGCAGACCGCCGCCCCGCACGCCGAGCGTGTCGATCGTCGGCAGGCCGGCATCCTGCATGATGTTGCCATCGCACACGCCGCCGGTGGAAGCAAACGGCAGCGACTGGCCGAGATCCTCCGCCGCGGCCTGCGCCGCCAGCGCCAACCGCTCGACCTGTGGCGTCCGCGGCTTGGCCGGCCGGTTGAAGCTGCGCTCGACCCGGACCGCCGCGCTGTTCCCCTGGCACTCGGTGTGGGATGTCGCCAGAGCCGCCAGAGCCGCCTGAATCTCCTCTGAGACCGCCGGCGCCGGGACGCGGGCGTTGCCCCAGGCCCGGGCCCGGGCCGGCACGGCGTTGGTTGCGCTTCCGCCTTCCAGCGGCCCGACGCTGACGATCCGCCCGCTCGGTGGATCGGCAAGCTCGGCGATGCGCAGCAGGCGTTCGGCGAGCGCATTGACCGCCGAGACCCCCTCGGTGAACGACCGGCCGACGTGGGCGGCCCTGCCCCTCGCCTCGATCATGAACTGCCCGCTGCCCATGCGCTCGATCGCCAGTTCACCCCCGGCGAGCGCCGGCTCCAGGGCCAGGCCGACATCGTGGGCGGCCGCAGCCGCCCGCAGGGCCGCATCGGAGTGGTACGTGCCGGTCTCCTCGTCGGCGTTGAGGAAGAAGGTCCACGCGGCCCGCACGCCCGCCTCCTCCAGCGCCTCCAGAGCGCACATGGCGATGACCAGGCCGCCCTTCATGTCGACGCAGCCGGGCCCCGTGGCCCGCAGGCCATCGGGCTCAACCGACAGCTTGTCAAAACCGCCGGCCGGATCGTGCACCGTGTCCATATGCCCGGCGATCAGAATCCGCGGGCCGTCGCGCGGGCCGGCCGCCTCGCACACCGAGGCGTCGGGGATCGGCCCGCTCGAGCCGGCCCCGTACAGCCACGGCGGCTTGGGATCGCCGGTGACGCGCCGGCTCCGGGCGCCGAGCGCCTCCAGTCGGCCGACCAGCAGGCTGCGCGTCTGTTCGATCGCCTCGGTGTTGTTGTGACCGGTCGGCAGGGCGACGTGCCGGCGCAGGTCCTCCAGCAGGTCTGCGCGCCGGGCCTCGATCTGCCGGCAGAGGCGCTGTTCGACCGGGTCCAGCGCCATGCTACCGCGCTCCGGTCATCGCGGCGTCGGGCTTCCAGATCCCCTCGAAGACATCCGTGGCAGGACCGGTCATGAGCACGTGGTTGTCGCTGTCGCGCCAGTTGATGCGCAGATCGCCGCCGGGCAGGTGCACGAGGGCGTCGCGCTCGGCTCGACCGGTCAGGACGCCGGCGACCAGCACGGCGCACGCGCCGGTGCCGCAGGCAAGCGTGACGCCGCTGCCGCGCTCCCACGTGCGCATGGTCAACTCGCGCGGCGACTGCACGCTGACGAAATGGGCGTTGACGCGCCGGGGAAACGCCGCGTGATGTTCGATCCTCGGCCCGAGCCGCGCCAGGTCGAGCCCGGCAAGTCCCGGCAGGAACAGCGCCTCGTTCTCATCGGCAAAGAGCACCGCGTGCGGGTTGCCCATGGAGACCGGCGTGAAGATCTCCGCCATCCCGTCGCGCAGCTCCAGGCAGCAGTAGTGATCGCGCTGCCACGCCAGGGCGGAGGCGCGAACCGGGATCCGCTCCAGTTCCAGGATCGGCTCGCCCATGTCGACGGTCGCGGTCGTGATGCGCCCGCCATCGGTGTGGTAGTCGATCTCGAGGGCGCCGCGCCCCGTCTCGATGCGCATCGGCCGCGCAGCGACGCCGAGGCGGTCGTGGGCGAACTTCGCCACGCAGCGCACGCCGTTGCCGCACATCTCGCTCTCGGAACCGTCGGCGTTGAACATCCGCATGCGGGCGTCCGCCTCGCCCCCGGGCCGGCACACGAGGATGACGCCGTCGCCGCCGACGCCGGTGTGGCGATCGCTGAGGCGCCGGGCCAGTTCCGGCCAGTCGTGGCCGGTCTCCACGGCGGGATCGGTCACGGCGTCGAAGTAGATGTAGTCGTTGCCGATGCCGTGCATCTTGACGAAGCGCATGGCCAATGGTACCGGATCCGGCAGCGCTTCAGGTCAGGAGCCGGGGGGCGGGGCCGGCGGCTTGTCCCGCTGCTCCAGGTACTTGCCGTAGGCGATGGCCCCGAAGATGAACATCGGCGCCGCCTTCTCGCCCGCCTCGGCCGAGACGCCGGCCAGCGTGCGGATCTCGCCGGAGCGGATGTCGGCGGCCAGGTCCCGCACCGCGTTGTCCAGCGTGGCCACCAGGCTCTCGAGGATGCGATGGGCATCCTGTTCCTCCGGGAAGAACTGCCGCACTACCGCCAGGTTCGTCGGCGAGTCGATGTACCATTTGCCGTCGCGCTCGACCAGGCGCACGCCGATCACGCCGTGGCCATCCCACGCGAGCCCGACGATGTCGTCGGTGATGTACTCGGGCGTCAGGCGCCCCTCGCTGCGCTGGAGCCACCCGTAGGGATCGGCGAAGACCTCCCGGATCATCAGGTTGAGGCGCTGCTCGATGTCGCCGGAGGGGCGCTGCTGCCGCTCGCGGCGGCCGGTGAGGGCCTGGGCGATCATGGAGGCGCCTTCGCCGCGGGCCGCGGCCGCCTCGGCCTGCCGGCGCAGCTCGTCGATCTCCTCGGGGTAGGTTTCCGCGATCAGATCGCCAAGATCCTGCAGCCGACCCAGCAGGCGCCCCACCCGGCCCAGCACGCGGCGCATCCCCGGGTCATCGGTCCACACCAGTTTCGTGAGGCGATCGGCCCGCCCGTCGGCGACCATCTGGCGGGCCGACTGGAGCAGCTCATCGGGCGAGCCCTGGGGATAGTCGCCGCAGCCGGCCAGCCCGACCATCGCCGCGCACAGGCAGGCCGCCGCGCTGCGCCACCTTCTGCCAAGGATGCCGGAGCCGCTCATCGGGGATGGTACTGGGCGCGCCGGGGCCACGTTACCGCGGCGCCCGGAATCGGGTAGACTGTCGCCATGCGGATCACCGTCAACGGCGAGCAGCGGGAGGCCCCGCCGGGGGAGACCCTCGCCGGCCTGCTGGAGCGGCTGGGCGTGCAGCGGGCCGCCTGCGCAGCCGAGGTCAATCGCGAGCTGGTCCCGCGCCGCCAGCACGCCGAGCGTGAGCTGCGCGAGGGCGACACCATCGAGATCGTGACCCTGGTCGGCGGCGGCTGAGCGGCCCGGCGCCCGGCAGGCTCATACCCTGCGCCATGACCACCACATCCACTGATCCGGCCCTGTCGCCGCTGCAACTCGCCGGGCGCGCCTTCGCAAGCCGGCTGCTGGTCGGCACCGGCAAGTACGCCACCTGGGCCCTGATGGCCGAGTCGCTGGCGGCCTCGGGCGCTGACATCGTCACCGTCGCCGTGCGGCGCGAGCGGCTGGTCAACGAGCGCGGCGAGAGCCTGCTGGACCATCTGGACCTGAGCCGCTACACCATCCTGCCCAACACCGCCGGCTGCTTCACCGCCGAGGATGCCGTGCGGGTTGCCCGGCTGGGGCGGGAACTGCTCGAGGGGCTCGGCAACCCCGGCGCCGGCTGGGTGAAGCTGGAAGTCCTCGGTGACACCAAGACCCTGCTGCCCGATCCGGTCGGCACGCTGGAGGCGTGCCGCACGCTGGTGGCCGATGGCTTCGAGGTGCTGTGCTACACCAGCGACGACCCGATCATGGCCGCGCGCATCAAGGATGCCGGCGCTGCCAGCGTGATGCCCGCGGGCAGCCCGATCGGCTCGGGCCAGGGTGTGCTCAACGCCAACAACATCGTGCTGTGCCTGGAGGCGCTCAAGCGCGATGATCCGGAGTATCCGGTGATCGTGGATGCCGGCGTCGGCGCTGCCAGCGATGTCGCCGAGGCGATGGAACTGGGCGCCGATGGTGTGCTGCTGAACACCGCCATCGCGCACGCGCGGGATCCGGTGCTGATGGCCAGCGCCATGCGGCAGGCCATCGAGGCGGGCCGGCGCAGCTACCTCGCCGGGCGGATCCCGAAGAAGCTGTACGCCACGGCCTCGAGCCCGATGGAGGGCGCCATCAGCTACATCCCCGGCGAGTAGCGCCCGCTGCGCGCGGGCCGCGGGCCCCGAATCCGCGGCTGCTGCGCAGCTTCTGCGCTGGGGCGCGCCCCGGCGGGCGCGGGGCGCTCAGGGCCCGATATTCGATGATCGGCGGCCGGTTGCGCAAGATCGGCCGCCGATTTTGCGCAATCAGTCACTGATCATCGATATTCGACGACCGAAGTTGCGCATTCGGTCGCTGATGACATCGCATCAGCCGCCGATGCGCGTGCGTCAGCCGCCGAAGTTGCGCCCCCGGCGGCCGGGCGCTGGCGCCGGGCTCAGTAGCCGTAGCCGTAGCCATCATCGCCCGGCGCCATCTGCCAGGCGACCAGCCCCGCCGCGGCCATCAGGGCCAGCATCGGGACCAGGGCGAGGGCCCACCGCCCCAGCGCCCGCTTCGGGGGCGCCAGCAGCGCTGGCAGCAGCGCCACGGGCGCTGCCATCAGCAGCCCGAGGGCCAGCGGGCTGGGCCGGTAGCCGAAGACCAGGGCGCAGGCCACCAGCAGCATGATCGAAGCCAGCAGGGCCCCGAGCCCGCCGCCGACCGCCCCGATCCGGGGCGCCCCCAGGATCAGGCCGGCGAGGATCGCCGCCCCCGCCACCGCCACCAGCGCCATCGCCGGCTGCGGCAGCGCGGAGGCGCCGCCGAAGAAGCAGACCGGGACCGCCCCCAGCGGGACCAGCCCCGAGGCCGCCAGCGGCGCCGGGTCGCCCCGGTCCGCGAGCGTGCGCTGCAGGATCAGCCGCCACAGGCCCCCGGCGATGGCGCCCCAGCCCGCCGCGGCGGCGAGATACGGCGCCAGGTCGGCCGGCTCGCGCTTGATCGGGGCGCCGAGGCCCCAGGCGCAGGTGGCGCCCGCCACCGCCAGCGCGATCGCGGCCATCAGGATCGAGCGCGGCGCCAGCCCCACCGCGATGGCGGCCAGGGCGCACGCGCCGGCGAGCGTCGGGATGCGCTCGACCGCCACCTGCGGCCAGAAGCCCAGCGTCCCCGGCTTGTGGGCCTGCTGCAGCAGGATGAACGCCAGCGCCACCGCGATGGCCGGCCCCGCCGCCCCCAGCAGCCGCGCTGGCCAGGGGGCGCTGGCCTCGCCATCTGCGCCAGCGCGATGCAGCAGCCCCGCGCCCAGCAGGCTGGCCAGGGCGATCACCACCGGCAGGGCGCCGGCGTACAGCAGGACCGGGACCGGCGACATCGGGCTACTGCTGGCGGCCTTCGACCGAGACGATCACGGTGACCTCATCGCCCAGGCCGCCGCCCTCGATGCCGTAGGTCATGCCGAAGTCGCTGCGCTTGATGGTGAAGCGGGCCTCCACGCCGGTGACCGGCGCCCCCCGGAACGTCCCCTCGCCGGTCTTCTCGAGCGCGGCGGTGATCTGGCGCTTCTGCCCGTGCAGATCGAGTTCGCCGGTGACCTCCCAGGCGCCCTCGCCGGTGGACTTGATGGCGGAACTGGTGAACGTGGCGGCCGGGAACTGGGCCACATTGAAGAAGTCGGCGCTCTTGAGATGCTGGTCGCGGTTGGCGTTGCCGGTGTAGATGCTGTCGAGGTCGACCTCGAAGTTGAAGCTGCTGGCGGCGGGGTCGTCGGCATCCAGGGCAAAGTCGCCGGTGATCTTGTTGAAGCGCCCGTAGAACCGCGTCGCCCCCGCGTGCATCACGCTGAAGACCACGCCGGAATGGGTGGCGTCCGCAACGAAGCTGGCCCGGGCCGACGCCGCCGGCGCGGCTGCCGGGGCCGCCGACGGGGTGGCGGCGACGATCCCCACCGCGGCGAGGCCGAGGCCCATGGTGGCGCTTGCGATCGTGAGAGTCCGGGTACTGGCGCGCATGACAGGTCTCCTTTGACAAAGTTGCGGGGCGGTTCGCCTGGCGCTGGCAGCGCGATTCAGGCGGTCGGGCGGGCGTAGTCGGGCTCGGCGCCCGGCTTCCATTTGATCGAGCAGCCGATGGAGGGCCGGTGGGGCTCCGGGACCGGCTCGCCGGCCAGCGTCAGGTCGATGGCCCGGCGCAGATCGGCGCCGGTGACCGGCTCATCGGACCTGGGGCGGGCATCATCGAGCTGGCCGCGGTAGACCAGCCGGCGGCCGGCGTCGTACAGGAAGAAGTCGGGCGTGCAGGCCGCCCGGTAGGCCATCGCGACGGCCTGGGTCCGGTCGAACAGGTAGGGGAAGACGAGGCCATGCTCCCGGGCCAGCTCGGTCATCTTCTCCGGGCGGTCATCCGGGTAGCGCTCGACATCGTTCGGGTTGATCGCGACGATGGCGAAGCCCTTGCCGGCCAGGTCCCGCCCGAGGCGGGCCAGCTCCGGCAGCACGTGCAGGACGAACGGGCAGTGGTTGCAGATGAACATCGCCAGCAGCAGCGGCGACTCGGCAAAGTCGCCGATGGCGACCTGCCGGCCGATCCGCCCGTTGCCCGAGTAGTCCGGGAGGTCGAAGTCGGGGGCGACCGACCCCAGCGGGACGAGCGTGGACTGAGCTGGCGGCATGCGTGGCTCCTTCGTTCCAGACCCTAGCTCCGCCGCCTGCGCCGGGGCGCCGGCGGCGGGAGGCCGGCCCGGCCCGGCGAGAATGGTTGTCCGGCCCGGCGGGCTTCCTATACTCTCGACCGTCGGCAAGGTCGGCAGCCGGCGGCGGCGCCTCGGGCGTCGCGTCTTATGAGTCCAATCCGGGCGGGGTCTATTCCCCGCACCCCCAAGCGCCCTTGCGTGGGATTGCCCCTTCCGGTGCGTCGCCGGAGGGTCCCGACCCGATCCCGCCGGTGTCGCTGCCAGCAGAGACCTCGCCATGTCTGACAACTCCCTCGTCAAGGATCTCATCGAATCCGGGATCCACTTCGGGCAGCGCTCCAGCGCCTGGAACCCGAAGATGCAGCGCTTCATCTACGGCAAGCGCAACGGGATTCACATCATCGACATCAAGGAAACGGTCAAGGGCCTGCTGCTCGCCAAGCGGTTCGTGACCAACGTCGTCGCCAGCGGCAAGGACGTCTGCTTCGTCGGCACCAAGCGGCAGGCCCGCAGCGTGCTGGAGGAGCGGGTCCCCGGGGTGGGCATGCACTTCGTCACCGAGCGCTGGCTCGGCGGCACGCTGACCAACTTCCGCACCATCCGCTCCCGCCTGAAGCGGCTGGAGGAACTCGAGGCCATCGCGACCAACGACAACTTCGCGAGCTACTCCAAGAAGATGGAGAGCCAGTTGCGGCGCGAGATGACCAAGATCAAGCGCAACCTGGATGGCATCCGGGCGATGGAGAAGCTGCCCGGCGCCCTCGTCGTGATCGATGTGGGCCGCGAGACGACCGCCATCAGCGAGGCCCGCAAGCTGGGCATCCCGACCATCTGCCTGATCGACTCCGATGGCGACCCGGACTCGGCGGACATCGCCATCCCGGGCAACGACGACAGCATGCGGTCGATTGATGTGATCGTCCGCGAGTTGTGCAAGGCCGTCAGCGAGGGCAAGCAGAGCCGGTTCATCGACGCCAAGGAGGCGGAGGAGGAGGCGCCGGCTGAGGGGCAGCAGGAGCGCCGCCGCAGCCGCCGCGCCCAGTTTCGCTCCGACCAGCCCGCCGCGGTCTCCCAGCCCGACGCCGTCAGCGCGACCGAGTAATCCCGTCCGGGAGACGCCCGGACGACACGCCCAGACCGAACTGGAACCCCGGCGCGAGCCCGCGACGAGACGTCATCGCCCCGCCGCCGGATCGCGACGCGACACCGATTGACCCAGACCGCCCTGACAGACGGGAGAGACCCGATGGCCGAGATCAGCGCCAAAGACGTGATGAAGCTCCGCAACAAGACCGGCCTGCCCATGATGGCCTGCAAGAAGGCCCTCGCCGAGACCGGCGGCGACGTCGACGCCGCCGAGGAGTACCTCCGCAAGCAGCTCAAGGGCAAGATGGAAACCCGGACCGAGCGGGCCGCCGGCGAGGGGCGCATCGCCATCGCGGTCAACGAGCGTTCCGGCTCGGCTGCCATCGTCGAGCTTCGGGCCGAGACCGACTTCACCGCCCGCAACGAGCAGTTCGTCGCGGCGGCAAAGAAGGTCGCCGAGCTTGCGGTCGATGGCCCCGCCGGTCAGGTGACCGAGCCCACCGACGAGATGCGGGCGCCGATCGATGAGCTGCGCATCAGCACCGGCGAGAACATCGGCTTTGCCCGGGCGCACAAGATGATCGGCGAGAGCGGAACCACCGCCTACGGCAGCTACGTCCATCACGATGGCAAGACCGGCGTGCTGGTGCAGGCGACCGGCGACATCTCCGAGGAGACGCTCCGGCAGATCTGCATGCACATCACGGCTGTCACCCCGCGTCCGCTCGGCGTCACCAAGGACGACATCCCCGCCAACATGGTCGAGAAGGAGCGGAAGTTCCGCCTCGAGCAGGCGATGGAGAGCGGCAAGCCGCAGGAAATCGCCGAGAAGATGGTCGAGGGCGGCATGCGGAAGTTCTACGAGGAGGTCGCGCTGCTGGAGCAGCCGTTCGTGATGGACCCCTCAAAGAAGATCCGCGACATCGTCGGGCCGGCGACGATCGAGGGCTTCATCCGCTGGGCCGTCGGCGAGTCGCACTGACCGCTGGCAGAGTGAGCAGGCGCGAGCGGCCTTCCGGGGCCGCTCTTTTCCTGCGCTCACCCGCCGCAGCGGGCGAATTCGTTCTGGTACGCGAAGAAGTCGAAGACGTCGAGGGCGCCGCTGCCATCGAAGTCGGCCCGCAGATCGCCGGCGGCGAAGAGATTGGCAAACTCGAGGAAGTCGAACAGCGTCAGGAGGCCGTCGCCATCCAGATCGACGCTGGCGCAGGCGCCGTCGGTGGTCGCCAGATCGAGCTGCGCGGTCCACAGGTCGGCGAGGATGCGGTTGCCGAAGGCCGAGTAGTGCACGTTGTCGGCCCGCAACCCGTCGGCGAGTTGCTCGAGAAACGAGCCAAGCGACGGCTCCATGAGCAGCGAGATGGCCGGGACGCCGTAGGCCGGCCCTTCGTTGAGCACGAATCTGTGCCAGTCCTCGAAGGTCGAATTGCCGTGCTCGGTCTCGCCGACCCAGACGATCTCGCAGCCCGGCAGCGCAGCGCGGATCGCATCGCTGAAGCGGGGCATGGCCTGCGGTGTCGATCCCTGCTGGGCGAAGCCCTGCAGCCACACATCGGCCTTCGACAGCGCCATCCAGGCGCCGGTCGCCGCGCCGAACGCCTCATCAAGCTGCGGGTCGTACCCGTGCCCGCCCCAGCCCGCCGCGCCGAACATGAAGCCCGGAACATCGTCGCGATACGCGCTGACTGCAAACGCGACGACGCCAGCCTTGCCATCATCGGCGGCGTCGAGCCGGATGCCCCGCCACACCCGCTCGTCGCCGGCGCCGAGGGGCTCGAAGGGGAGCCGGACTGTCTGAATCGACCAGGGCCCGAAGGCCAGCGTCGAGCCGAGCGCCGGCGTCTGGCCGAACGGCTGCTCGAAGCCGATGGTGGTCTCGCCGGAGGCGTACCCGATCTCGGCGACGATGGAGATGGCGCCGGCGCCGGGCCCGGCGGCAACATACGCCGCCTCGCCGACCGCGACCAGCCCACGCCAGTCCCCGGCCAGCACCAGGGAGCGATCGTCGGGCGCCCGATCCGGCGTCGCCAGCGTGCGCACGCTGCGCGTCGAGTCCAGTTCGAGCGCCTGCTCGGCGCCGAGCAGCCCATCCGCCGCCTGCGACGCGGCCCGATCGCTGCGCCACAGCAGCGCGCTGGAGCCCGGGAACCGGAGCACGTGGGCCTCGCAGGTCAGCGGGGCGTCGGCCCGAATCAGCGACCCGGCCACCGGGCCGCACCGCAGCGACTGAAAGCCCCCGGGGTCGATCCGCAGGGCGCTGCCGGCAGCGCGCG
>JBICIE010000145.1:0-3662 GCA_043101635.1 Phycisphaerales bacterium JB039
CTTCCGATCTGTGGTGGCCGGCCCGGACGATGGGGCCCGCGAGCCACTGGAGCAGCAGGTGCGCCAGCTCGGGATCGCGCCCCGGACGCACATCGTCGGGCCGATCTACGGCCCCGGGAAGCTGGCGGCGCTGCGGGACGCGGCGTGCTTCTGCCTGCCGAGCCGGCAGGAGGGCTTCTCCATTGCGATCACCGAGGCGCTGGCGTGCGGGCTGCCGTGCGTGGTCAGCCGCGCGTGCCACTTCCCGGAGTTGGACGAGGTGGCCGCCGGCCGGATCACGAGTCTGGAGCCGCGCCAGATCGGCGATGCGCTCGCGGACACGCTGGCGGACGCGCGTTCCGCCGCGGCGATGGGCGCGGCGGGCGCAAAGCTCGTTCGGGAGCGGTTCACCTGGCCGCGCATCGCCGAGCAGACGATGAACGCCTATAGCTGCGCGGCAGCGGGATAATCACCAGCCATGCGGATCTGCCACGTCATTCCTTCGCTGGATCCCGCCGACGGCGGGCCGCCGATCATCGCCGAGCGCCTGGGCGCCGCACAGGCGGCCTGCGGCGTCGAGGTGGGGATGCTCTTCTGCGACCGGCCCGAGGCGGCCGAGCGGGTGCGGATCGCGCTGGATCAGACGCCCGGGGGCGACCGCCTGCAACTGCACCCGGCGCCGCAGGGCGGCCGGCTGGACCGGCTGACCGGGCGCAGCGCCGGACGGCGGGCGGCGGAGCTGCTCGCCGGCGGCATGGACTTCATGCACTTCCACGGCATCTGGACCCCGATGCTCGCGGCGACAGCGCGCCAGTGCGTGGCCACGGGCACGCCGTACTGCATCTGCACGCACGGCATGCTGGATCACTGGAGCCTGGCGCAGAAGCGGCTCAAGAAGCAGGTGGCCCTGCGCCTGCAGTGGCGGCGGATTCTCAACAGCGCCGCGTTCATCCACTGCGGCAATCAGTACGAGGCGGACCTGATGGCGCCGCTGGGGATCACCGCGCCGGTGGAGATCATCCCCAACGGCATCTTCCTCGAGGAGTTCGAGGATCTGCCGGCGCCGGGGACGTTCCGTGCCGGCCGGCCGGAGCTTGGCGACGACCCCTATGTGCTGTTTCTCAGTCGCCTGCACTACAAGAAGGGTCTGGACCTGCTGGCGCCGGCCTTTGCGCGGGCGCTGAAAGCGGTTCCGCAGGCGCGGCTGGTCGTGGCCGGACCGGATGACGGCGCCCGCGCGCCATTCGAGCGCCAGACGCAGGACCTGCGGATCGCCGATCGCGTGCATGTCATCGGACCGATCTACGGCGACGAGAAGCTGGCAGCGCTGCAGGATGCCGCGTGCTTCTGCCTGCCGAGCCGCCAGGAGGGCTTCTCGATCGCCATCACCGAGGCGCTGGCGTGCTCGAAGGCGTGCGTGGTGACGACCGACTGTCACTACCCGGAGGTCGGCGAGGGGGCGGGGCGTCTGACGAGCCTCGATCCGGCTCAGATCGGCGACGCGCTGGCGGAGGTCCTCGCCGATCCGCAGCTCGCCCGGCGCATGGGCGCCGCCGGCGGGGCGCTGGTGCGCGAGCGGTTCACCTGGCCGCGGATCGCCGAGCAGGCGCTGAAGGCCTACGAGCGGGCCCGGGAGCGGCGCACGTGAGCGGCAGACTGCCCGACTTCCTGATCATCGGGGCGCAGAAGGCGGGAACCACCACGCTGTACCGCGACCTGGAGACGCATCCGCAGATCGCCTTCAGCTATCACAAGGAGCCGCACTGCCTGTGCTTCGATCGCGTGCTGACGGCGCGGGGGCGGCGCGAGTACGAGGGGTACTTCTCGAAGATCGGTCCGGAGCAGATCTGCGGCGACGCCTCGACCGGCTACACCAAGATCCCGGAGTGGACCGGCGTGCCGAAGCGGGCCATGGCCGTGCTGGGCGATGATGTGCGCCTGATCTACATCGTGCGCAACCCGGTCGATCGGGCGGTGAGTCACCATCATCACGTCTTCAGCGAGGGGCTGATGCCCGCCAGCTTCGACGAAGCGCTGGAGCGCGACGAGCGGCTCATCGCCTTCGGGAAGTACGCGATGCAGGCGGAGGCCTGGCTGGAGGTCTATCCGGCCGGGAAGCTGCGCATCATCGTCTTCGAGGAGTATCTCAAGCGGCGGCGCGAGACGATCGCCGAACTGCAGGAGTTCCTGGGCGTTGCGCCGAAGCCGGAACTGGTTGATCCCGAATCGCGGTTCAACGCGGCCGATCAGCGCCTGGCGATGCGGGGACTGCTGCGCGAGATCACGCGGTCGAGCCTGTACAGCCGCACGGTGCGCCGGTGGACGGGCCCGGCCCTGCGCGGGCGCATCGCCGCGACGCTCGGCCTGGCCCACAAGGCGCCGGCGCGTCCGGCGCCGCCCAGACCGGAGAGTGTCGAGCGCCTGCTGGAAGCGACGCGGGCCGATCAGGCCCGGCTGATGCAACTGCTCGGGCGCACGGCGCCGGTCTGGGATGAGCAGGCGACGCGCCAGCGCTGGCAGGCGGCTGCAACCCGGGCTACGCCATCGCCGGCGTAGCCATCGCGCGCCCCGGCGCCTTCGCCGGCACGAGCCCGGCCCGCCGGGCCCGCACAACTTCCACCGCCATGGTCGTCAGCAGGATCGACAGCGTGACGTGCAGGAAGGCCCAGACGTAGGTCGGGTAGTAGATCGCGGTGTTGACGAAGCCGTGGGCGTACACCATGACCATGAGGAAGCACAGCGTGCTGATCAGCGTCGGGTCGGCGTCGAACAGCCGCCGGTTGCGCCAGACGTAGAAGGCCGCCAGCAGGCTCGCCGCGGCCAGGGCCAGCAGCGGAATGAGATAGGACAGCCCGCCGATATAGGCGGCGCCGAGATACGCGTTGTGGGAGTGCGTGCCGACGGCCTGATCGACCTCGGAGTTCATGCCGTTGGTGCCCAGCAGGCCGGCGACGGGGCGCTCGGCGATGGAAAGGTTGATGTAGTCGGCCGCCTGGCTCACCCGCTCGGTCTGGAGGCTGTTGAGCCGGCTGAAGGAGTAGTCGTCGACCTGTCGCAGCACGAACAGCGCCATGAGGGCCATCACCGGCAGCGCCGCGAGGATGAAGGCGGGCCGGCGGAGCATGGCCAGGCCGATCGGGATTGCCGGGAAGATGCAGGCGGCGAACGTGGAGCGGCTGCCGGTGAGCAGGGCCATGCCCAGCGCGGCGGCGGCGAAGCCGGCCCAGACGGGACGCAGCAGCATGGTGCGATCCCGCAGGGCCGCGTAAAGGTTGAAGACGAACCCCTGGGCGAAGAGGATGCCGATCTGGTTGGAGTTGGCGTCGAAGGGCTCGAAGCGGCCAAGGCCGGCCCGCAGGGCGCCGGCGCCGCTGGCGACCAGATCGGCCAGCGGGATGAGCAGCGCGATGGCGAAGCCGATCTGCAGGGCCCGGATCACGCGCCAGAGCGAATCGGCATCGTGGATCCTGCGGGTCACCGCGATGGCGGCCAGCACCAGCATCAGCCACTGGGCCCGGATCGCCAGCGCAAAGAGATTGTCCTCGGTGGTGAGCACGTACACGGGCGCCAGCAGCGCCAGCGCGAGGTAGGCCAGGCTGATCCAGTGGGGCTTGCGGGTCGGACCGGCGTCCAGGACTGCCGCGACGGCCACCGCGATCAGGGCGGCCCAGCCGGTCGCCTTG
>JBICIE010000146.1:0-8595 GCA_043101635.1 Phycisphaerales bacterium JB039
CTGCGTTCCATGCAGTTCCTCCTGTTTGCTACACAGTGGAAGTATGGGCGCAGGCTGCCCTTGGCGCAAGTTGGTGGGCGCTAATCGCGCAATTGCCCCTTGCGCTCGGGGCTCCCTCAACACCGCGCGGCGAACTCGTCCTGGAACAAGAGGAAGTCGAACAGCGTGAGCGCCCCATCGCCATCGAAATCGGCGGCAAGGTCACCGGCGGCGAAGAGGTTGAAGAACCTCAGGAAGTCGAAGAGGGTCAGCGCCCCATCGACATCCAGATCGACGCGGCAGAGGATGCAGCCGAGCTCGAACACGTAGGCTGCGCCGGCCTGCACGAAGGCGCCCACGGGCTCGCCCCAGGCGCCGACGCCGATCGAGCGGCCATCGGTCGCAAGGCGGCCGCCGAACTCGTAGGACCAGCGGTCGGGCATGAGCTTGGCGCGCTGACGCCATGAGCCGGCGCTGTCGCCCACGAAGAGGTACGCCGCCCCGTACCCGACAGGCGTTGGCTGCGTGGGCGCCCCGATGGCTAGCATGCTCCCGGCCAGGTCGAGGGTGTTGCCGAAGCGGTCAATGCCAACGGGATCGTCGTGTGTCAACTCCTGCGTCAGTTGCCACCGGTCGCCGCGCAGCTCGTGGATGTACACGGCGCCCTGGCCTTCGGTCAGGCGGTAGGAGATGTTCCCGCCCACCGCCAGCACGTTTCCGGCGAGCGCAAGCGAGATGCCGAAGCGCGGACCAGCCGCCACATCCGGCGCGACGAGCTTCTGCGTGAAGGTCAACTCCGCGCCCGGCCCCCGCTGGTACACGTACACGGCGCCACCGTTGGGGGCGACGCTCCGGTCAAATGCCGCCGACACAAAGAGCCACCCGCCGTCCATTGCCAGTCTACCGCCGAACGACGAGTTCACCGGTGGATCATCCGGAGCCTCCAGCTTCTCCCGGAACTCCCAGCCGCTCGGCGTCTCTTCATAGACCCAGGCCAGGTCGCGAATGCCCTGTCCCACGATTGCGACGTTCCCGCGGATCGCGACGGCGGATGCGAACTCGTGCCGCCAGCCCGGCTCGACGGGGGCGATCTGCCCGGTCTCGCGCCACTGCTCGCCATCGAAGTCGAAGATGTAGGCGCCCCCGGTTTCGATCCCGCCGAGGTCGCTGAACGGGTCGCCGACGATCAGGCGATCGCTATCCAGGCAGGCGGCGCTGATGACCGAGCCGTCTGCTGGCCGGATGGCCTGATGCTCCACCCACCGCCCGGCGCCATTGCGCCCGTACACCCGCATCACACCGGTCCAGTCGGCGACAAAGAGCCCATGCTCGTTCATCTGCACCACAGCGCCGAACCGCCCGTAGTCGATCGGCGACGGCGACTGGAGCCGCTGTTCGAGGCATTGCCCCAGCGCCGGCGCCGCCAAGAAGCCGCACACCACCGATATTCGCATTCTGTTTGCCATGGCGGCTACCACCTTGATTCTCCCACGATTCCTCCCCGAATGCAACAGAAATCTGGAGATCCTGGCAAACTGGGAGCTGGGGGCGAGTGGGGTGAGCCAGAGAAAGGAGATCGCCATGCACGCTGGACGGTTGATTCTGGTTGCGGCGATGCTGTCCTGGGCTGGATCGGGCAGCGCCCAGGTCAAGCAGGTCGCCTTCACCACCGAGGACGATGACCCGCAAGGAGAGGGGTGGCGCCCGATCGACGCCGGGGTCGGCGTCACATCGAGCGCTGTCATCACGACCTCCAACATGCGGTTCTCGATCTTCTCCCGCTCCGGCGGTCCGCCGGCGCAGTCGTTCCACGTCTACGACGCTGGTTTTCCGTTCAAGAGAACCGACACGGAGCACGGGCGGCTGTTCGACCCGCGCATCGAGTACGACCCGATCCATGACAGACTGTGGATCATCGAAAGTGAGGACACGCATCTTCACCCCGTCCCGGCGGAGCGGCACATCGCCCGCATTCACCTGGCGGTCAGCAAGGGAGGCAATCCTCTTTCGCTGGGCGCCAGCGACTGGTGGATCTACACTGATGCCACCGGGCCGCGCACGGCGTTCGACCTGACTAACCAGTTTCTTGTTCCCTACCGAACGGAAGGTGGCGCTGAGGACTACCACCGAGAGTTGATCACCCTCGCCGACCTGCCGACCGTCACCGTGGATGAGCGGGCAGTGTATCTCACCCCCTACAGCAACGACCCACAGCTCCCGCCGATTCCCCCCCAGTTCACCGCCATTATCATCATTCCGCTCACGCACGAGGGCGGCGCGAAGTCGATCCTCGCGGGCGATCGGCCTGACGAGAGCGACATCACCATCATCCGATTGACCGGCCTGCGACAGGATCCGTTCTTGATCGACGATCATGTTCAGCATTACGCGGTGCAGGAGCCGTTCGGGCCGTTCGAGGAGTTCGAGAACGCCCAGTTCTTCCTCAGCTCTGGGCAGTCCGGTCCGCAGTCCGAGCTGCGCCTCGGCGGCGTGTGGTACGACGAGACCCTCGACCAGTGGCAATACGAGCTGCGCAACGACGGCGCATCGCCGGTCTCCGACATCCTCGACATGCCGCTCAACGCTGCGCATCACTTCTACTACCGCAACTCGGACTACGACCCGGTGACGCCGGACCCCGATTTTCAGCCCAACGCGCACTCCGGCTTCTTCTCCTCGGCCGTGCTCGTCTACGACATCGACGGATTGCCGGCCATCTTCGCGACGCATGCCGTGCACCCCGTCGGCGCTTCGGGGCCGGAGGCTCGCTTCGTAGTCCAGTGGTACGTGATCGACCCGGACCTCGACGACTTCCGCACGCCGAACTGGCAGCCCGCCGTCGTCAAGAGTGGGCGGCTGCCCGCGCTGAACAATGGCGACGCGTACCACCCGAGCATCGGTGTTACGCCGCAGGGGATCGCCTTCATCGAATACACGTACTCCGACGAGAACACATTTCCTCAACTCCGCCGGGCCCAGTTGACCGGCGACTACCTCGGCGTGTACAGCGATACGCTCGTCCAGATCGGACCCGCGACGGCGTATACGGCGTTCAGGGATGCCTGGGCTGACTACGCCGACATGCAGGCCGACCCGGCGCCCGGCAACTGCGGCTTCTGGTCGGGGCAGACGCTGGCGCAGCGGCTCAACCCGAACCCGCCCGAGGTCGATGGGCGTGACTTCTGGCTGGTGCAGCACGCCATCAACTGCGCGCAGGCCGAGATGAACTGGGACGGCGCGATCGACGAGACGGACCTGTACCTCTTCAACGATCACCACGCGCTGGGCCGGCTCAGGGCCGACATGAACCGCGACTTCAAGGTGGACTTCCTCGACTACGCCATCTACACGGACGCGTACGCCAAGCGGGCGAGGTGATCGGCGGCGCGAGGGCCGCCTCACGCCGCCGCCGTCACCGCGGCCGGCCACTCGACCGCGGCTGCGCGCCGGAAGAGCGGGGCGGATCGCCCCGGTCCGGGAAAAACGCCCCCGAAAGCGCCTGCGCGGCGTCGCGCGGGTTATTGGATGCGCTCTTCAGCCGCTGAAGAGCGCTGCGCGCCCGCGACTCAGCGCTGCGCTGCCGCCGACGAGCGCTGCGCCATCGCCACCGATCGCTGCCCGGCCGCCGGCGAGCGCTGCGCCATCGCCGAGCAGCGCTGCTGCGCCGCCGGCCAGCGCTGCGGCGCCGCCGACCAGCGCTCAAACCCCACCGGCCAGCGCCCAACGCCCGCCGCGCGGCGCTTGCGCACGCCTGCGCAAGGCGCCCGGTCCGCTGCGGCGCCGGAGCGGCGCTGCCGGCGGCCTCGCTGCGGATGTGGTCGGTGGCGCCGGTGGCGCCCGCTGGCGGGCGCCGTCGCCTCGATGTCGAGCGTGAGGATTCACGCTGGCCCGACTGACGGCGGCGTCCCCTACTCGCTCTTGATCGGCAGGAAGTCCTTCGACCGCCCCTCGGCCCAGTCGCGGAAGCGGGGCCAGAGGATCTCCTGGATCACGATCTTCAGGCACGCGGCGATCGGGATCGCGATCAGCAGGCCGAAGACCCCGAACAGGGCCCCGCCCGCCAGCGAGGCGAACAGGATCGTCGGCGTGGACATGTCCTGGCTCTTGCCCTGGATCGCCGGCGTCAGCACGTAGTCATCCAAAGCCTGGCCGAGGAAGTACAGCGCTGTCGGCGCCCCGAGCACCCACAGGATGTTGCCGCGCAGGCCGGTGTGGTTCTCGAGCCACAGGAGCGTCACCGAGATCGGCAGCCCGATCAGCGCCAGGTACGGCACGATCGACAGCAGCGCCACCGCCGGGCCGAGGATGAACGCCGCCGGCACCCCGATGATGAAGTAGCCGATGCTGAAGACGATCGCCTGGATGAAGGCGATCGTCAGCCGGCCGCGGATGAAGGCGCTGATGGCCCGGTCGAACTTGGCGGCGAGGTCGAGGATGAGATCCTTGTTGCGCTCCGGGATCAGCCGATGCCAGAAGTGCTTGACCTGAATCCACTCGGTCGCGACGAAGTAGAAGAAGAACGCGGTCAGGAAGGCGCCGAAGGCGATGCCGAACGTGCGGACGCTGATGCGGAACAGCGCCTGGGCCGCGTTCAAGCTCACACCGGCGGCTGTCATCGCGAACGTGCCGGGCTGCTGCTGGGCCCAGTTGCTGATGCCCGCCAGAAAGTCCACGAGGTCCGTACGCTGGCCGGTGCTGGTGATGAAGTTGTGGATGTCCACCCACGACTCGCCCGCCTCCTCCCGCAGTTCCTGCAATGCCCGATCCCTCCGGTCGCGGGCGGTGTCCACCTGCTCGAACGAGACGGGCCTGCTGATCGGCGCATCGCCGGTCTCCGTGGCGCCCTGCGAGGCGTCGCCGGCGCCCTCAGACGCCGCCGGCTGCGCCTGATCGGCGCCGGCCGAGCCGTCCGGCGCCGCCCCGTCATCGACTCCCTGGCTCCCGGGGAGCGCATCGCCGCCATCGCCTTGCGGCGGGTCGGCCTGTTGGGTGTCGGCGGGTTGCTCCTCCGGGTCGGTCTCCTGCTGCTGGTCTGCCCAGTGCTGGCGCAGCTCCTCGTATTCGAGTTCGGCATCCACGCTCGAGTACAGGAGCCTGATGTTCTTGCTGCCGGTGGACACCAGCCCGATGCCCTGGATGGCGCCGTAGGTCAGCCCGAGCGCCGCCGGCACGATCACCAGCGCCACGAACGCCGTCAGGATCGCAGTCACCGCCCCGCGCCGCTTCAGGCTGGTGCGACGCATCACCCAGACGATCACCGGCTCGAGCAGATACGCCAGCAGGATCGCCAGCAGCAGCGGCACGGTGACGATGCTCAGCTCGGAGCCAAGCCAGAACAGCCCGATGACGACGAAGATCGCGAGGATGTCGCGGATCGGCTGGATCTGCCACAGATGGCGATCAAGCCAACTGGGCCGCTCGCTCTCGGGGGCGCCGGCGGTGTCGTCGGGCTTCTCGGCCATGAGCGGAGGATACGGACCCTGCGCCAGCCCGGGGCCGGAACCTGTCGGCGGGGCTCAGGGCTCCGCCGCGGCGTGGCGGGCCACCCGTCAGTTGTCCATGGGCTGGGCGAACGCCTCGTCGAAGTCGTAGACGTTCTGGAAGTCCTCGAAGCGATCGTTCTCATCCTGGCGCACGGCGCCGGCCTCGATGAGGGTGAAGATCATCCGCCCGAAATCCTCGGTCCGGTGGACGCCCCAGCGGTTGAGAACGGTCTTGGCCAGCATGCCGTAGCGCTTGATGGCGTAGTCCCGCAGGCCGAAGCAGAGCTGCTGGCCCGAGACGTGGCGCCCGGCGTCCGCCGAGCCGTGGACCATCTTGACGGTGTGGTCCAGCCCGGCCCGGATGAAGGCGACCAGCTCATGGGCGTACGGCCCGGCCTCGCGCCGGATCGCGTCCCAGTTGACTTCCATTTCCTGCTGCTCGGGCATGTGTCACGCTCCGCCGGCCGGACTCCGCCGACCGCCTGGCGCCGATTCTCGCAAACCAGGCGCCACCATTGTATATCCCCCATGACGCCAGCGGTTTCAAGCGGGGACGCTCACGTGCGGATTTGCGCGAATCAGGAACCTCAGCCTGCGCCGGGCCCAGGCGCCGGCGTAGGCCACGCCGATGCGCCGGCTGGTCGCAATCTGTTCAGGCCCCAGCGCCGCTGCCGGCTCAATCCACACGGGGCTGCCGGGGCCGGCCAGATCCAGCCCGTCGAAGGCCCGGTCGAGCCCGAACGCCTCGCACAGCTTGGCAGGCCCACTGCACAGATCCGAAGCCCTGAGCGCCGGCAGCGGCCCCGGCGCCCGCGAGCGGCGGGCTCGGCCCAGCGACCGCCGCTCGAGCATCACCTTGACGCCCTCCAGCGGCTCGGCGGCCCGGATCAGGGCTGCCACCGGCTCGCCCGGCGCCCCGGCGACGATATTGAAGCAGTGGTGCATGCCGTAGGTGAAGTAGACATACGCCGTGCCGGGCGGCCCGTACATGCTCTCGTTGCGCGCGCTGCGCCGGCCCTTGTAGCTGTGTGCCGCGGCGTCCTCGACGCCCAGGTAGGCCTCGGTCTCGACGATCATCGCGCTGAGGCGGACCCCGCCGGACTCCTGGCGCACGAGCGTGCAGCCGAGCAGGCGCCGGGCCAGGCTGACCGGATCGGTCCGATAGAACGCTCGCCGGGCCCGCTGCGCCATCCGCCAGCGTAGGGCGAGGCGCAGGCGGCCCTGATCCGGTACACTGCGCTCATGAGAGAGATCACCGCATGCGTCGCAATCGGCGCCGCCGGGCTGGCGAGCCTGCCGGCGATGGGACAGACCATCACGCGGGTCGATGCCGGACGGGGCCCGGTCGATGTGCTCGTCCCCACCGGCTACACGCCCGCCGAGCCGGCGCCCGTGATCGTGCTGCTGCACGGGTACACCGACTCGGGCGCCGCCATCGAGGCGTACACGCGCATGGGCGATGTCGTCGAGGACCTCGGCTTTCTGCTGGCCCTGCCCGATGGCACCCGCGACATCCTCGGCAACCGCTTCTGGAACGCCACCGACGCCTGCTGCGACCTGTTCGGCCAGGGGCCGGATGATGTCGGGTATCTGACGGCGCTGCTCGACACGATCGAGGCGACCTTCAGCATCGATACCGGGCGCGTGTTCTTCGCCGGGCATTCCAACGGCGGGTTCATGAGCTACCGCATGGCGTGCGCGCTGGCGGGTCGCATCAGCGCTGTGGCGAGCCTGGCCGGCGCCACCTACGAGACCCCGGGCCTGTGTGCGCCCTCGCAGAACGTGCACACGCTGGAGATCCACGGGACCAGCGACGGCGTGATCCGCTACACCGGCGGCTGCACCACCATCGGGTGCTATCCGGGCGCGGTGCAGACAGCGCAGACGTGGGCGACCTACAACGGCTGCTCGCTGACGCCGGACACCAGCGCCCCGCCGATCGATCTCGACGCATCGCGGGCCGGCGCCGAGACGACGATCGCCCGCTACATCATGGGCTGCGCCCCGGGCGGCTCGGCGGAACTGTGGACCATCGACCGCGGGGCCCACTCGCCGCCTCTGACCGATGACTTTGCCCGGCTCGTCGCCGGCTGGCTGCTCGATCACGGGCGCGACTGCTACGCCGACTGCGACGGCTCGGGCGCGCTGGACCTGTTCGACTTCCTCTGCTTCCAGAGCGCCTTCGGTCGCGGCGACCTGCTGGCCGACTGCGACGGGACGGGCGAACTGGACCTGTTCGACTTCCTGTGCTTCCAGACGGCGTTCGGGGTGGGGTGCGGGTAGGGGGCGGAAGAGGCGGAAGAAGGCCGGAACGCCGAGGACACAGAGGGAGCAGAGCAGCGCAGAGGGGGAGTTGTAGCTGTCCAGAGGCCCTCTGGCGGCATCCGGGCGCCTGCGCGCGGAGGCTGGCGCCTTGCGCGCGAAGATCCAGCGCTTGCGCGCGGGCTTCGAAGCGCTGCGCTCGGGTCCTGCGCGCATGCGCGCAGCTCTTGAGCGCTTGCGCGCAGAGACCGAAGCGCTGCGCGCAGAGGCCAAAAGGTTGCGCGCAGGGACCAAAACGTTGCGCGCAGAGACCAAAACGGGGCATATCGGGACCTTGGCGCGGGCGCCGGAGATGGCGATCGCCGGTGAGATCGCCCCAGCGGCCGGCAATAACGCCCGCGGACCCGCGATAACCCAGGACGGACCGGCTCGATTGTCCGCGCACATCCGATCACGCGGGCGGCTGCCCGGCCCGTGCGGTCAAACTCGTCCCAATAACCGTGCGGGGCCTCCGCCTGAATGCAGACATCGCCCGGAAGGGCGATGCCACATTTCCCCTCTGCGCAACTCTGCGTTTCCTCTGCGATCTCTGCGTTCCTGCCTTTCGG
The DNA here is from genome assembly GCA_043101635.1 of Phycisphaerales bacterium JB039. Classification (GTDB taxonomy): domain Bacteria; phylum Planctomycetota; class Phycisphaerae; order Phycisphaerales; family UBA1924; genus CAYMJK01. The sequence goes on from JBICIE010000146.1 coordinate 8,333, forward strand.
CGAGCGTCACGCGTACGCGTGCAGGCCGGGCAGCAGCAGGTTCACGCCGAAATAGGTCCAGATCATCATGACAAAGCCGACCACACTGAGGATCGCCGTCACCAGTCCCTTGTTGCCCGAGCCCATGCCGATGCGCACGTGGATGACGATCAGGTAGATGATCCACGTGATCAGGGCCCAGGTCTCCTTGGGGTCGGGCAACAAGGGACTGGTGACGGCGATCCTCAGTGTGGTCGGCTTTGTCATGATGATCTGGACCTATT
>JBICIE010000147.1:0-18293 GCA_043101635.1 Phycisphaerales bacterium JB039
ATCCCGAGGTACTCGTACATGTGCTCGTCGTACATCTCGGCATCTTCATCGCGCGAGAGGTCCAGGCGCAGCTCGTTGATCACCTTGGTGCCCTGGGCGATCCAGCCGTCGAAGGTCTCGCGGCTGATGTTCTGCTGGATCCACGCGCCCACCGGGCCGCGGAACGGCGCCCGCTCCATCTGCGTGCCGGGGCGGCCGGTGCGCTGGCAGATGAACGAGCCGGTCGGCGCTTCTTTCGCCTTGACGGCGATCTGCGGCGGCTCGCGCCCGATCTTCTTGAGCAGGTCGCCCATGGCGTTGCGCGGCATCAGGTCGCCGCGCTCGGCCGCGGCCCGGTACCCGGCATCCAGCAGTTCGGCGGCTTCATCTTCCTTGCCGGCGCTGATGAGGGCCTCGCCGGCAAGCTGATATGCCTTGCTCATGGCGGGGTTCAATTCGACGCACTTGCGGTAGGCTGCCGCGGCATCCTCCAGCCGGCCCGCCTGCCCGTAGGCGCCGCCGAGGCTGAACCAGGCCATGTCGTTGTCCGGGTCTTCCCGGCACATGTTCTCGAACTGTGCGATGCGCTGCTCGATGTCCATATCGCCTCCTCGTGGCAGCGGTGTTCGCTCAGGCCAGCGGGTTGATGAACAGCCCGGTGGCGAGCTTGGGGTAGAAGAAGGTGGACTTCTGCGGCATGAGTTCGCCAGCGCGGCTGATCTCCTTGACCGCCTCCAGCGGGGTCGGACGCACGATCACGGCGAACTGGGCGAAGCCCGCGCCGCCGCCGGCGCCGGTTTCCGCGCCGGAGCCGATCTCGAGAGCCTCGGCGACGCTGTGGGGGAAGGCCCACTTGACCGGCTGGCCGCCGTTGAGTTTGGGTTCGCAGATCTTCTCGACGATCAGGTGCTGGACGAGCGCGACATCGAGCGTGCGCCAGGCGCGCGGCTTGTCGGCGAAATCGCGGGCGAGCGGGTCGGCATCCTTGAGGGCGCAGGTGAAGCACTCGCCGGATGCGAAGTCGATGAGACCGAGGACGCTGCGCCCTTCGGCGTTGGCCGGGTGATCGGCGACGGCCTGCTCGATCGCCCGCGCGCCGGCTCCGACGGACTGGATGGTGAAGTACGGGTCGAGGGCGATGCGCAGGGCATTGAGCGAGTAGTCCTTCATGGCGCCGAGCACGCGGTGCGTCGGGCCGATGGCGAGGCCGGGATCAGACATGCCGACGAGCACCATCATGGTGCGACGGGCGGGATGGTCGGCGGGCACGGGGCCGGCGGCTTCGAGGCTGGCGAGATAGTTCAGCGCGGTGTTGTAGCGGTGGTGGCCATCGGCGATGAAGATGTCCTCGCCGGCGAGGGCGTCGCGGTAGGCGCCGATGGTGGGGGTGTCGTCGATGGTCCAGACCTCGTGCAGGACGCCATCGCCGAGGTCGGCGGTCATGTCGGGCTTGCGGGCGGCCATGACCTTGTGCAGCAGGGCGGTGGCGGCGCCGGTGTCATCCGCGTGCAGGCTGAAGATGGGGGAAAACTGGGCGCTGGTGGCCTTCATGAGGGCGAGGCGGTCTTCCTTGGGGCCGCTGAAGGTCTGCTCGTGGGGGAGGACGCCGCCGCCCTCGCGCGGGCCGAAGGGGACGGTCTGGACGCAGCAGGCCATGCCGCAGCGCTGGTAGCGGTCGCCTCGGAAGTCGAAGCTCTGGCGGTACGCGAACATGGCGGGGGTATCGCGCCGGCTCAGGGCGCCTTCGGCGAGCCAGGCGCGGTACTGCTCGGCAGCGCCCTGATAGGCGGCGGGGGGGCCGAGTTCCTTGGCGGGGGTGTGGGGGAGGTCGATGGCGACGACGTTGCGCGGGTCGTGGGAGAGCAGTTCGGCCTTCTGGCGCGTGTCGATGACGTCGTAGGGGGGCGCGACGAAGCGGCTGACATCGCCGCGACCGCTGCTGTACTGGACCGCGGCGAAGGGATAGACGGCTGGCATCGGGTCCTCCTGTCGGCTGGGCGGGATAGTAGGAAGGCGGCGCCGGCTGCTATCCTTGCCCGTGGCGCGAGCGATCGTCATCCGGACCGAGGGGATCAACTGCGACGAGGAGATGGTGCGCGGGTTCCGGCTGGCGGGGGCGGAGGTGGAACTGCTGCATCTTGGGCGGCTGGCGCCCGAGCCGCAGCGGCTGGATGGGTGCGATCTGATCGGGTTTCCCGGCGGCTTCAGCTATGGGGACGACATCGCCAGCGGGCGGATCTTCGGGGCCCGGGTGCGCGAGGCGCTGATGGGGCCGCTGCAGGCGGCGGCTGCGCGCGGGTGCGCGATGATCGGGATCTGCAACGGCTTCCAGGTGATGGTCGAGGCCGGGCTGCTGCCGGGGATCGGCGCCGGGAGCGCTCGCGGCGCGATGACGCTGTGCGACAACGCCAGCGGGCGGTACGAAGACCGCTGGGTGGGGGTGGATCCGGAGCCGTCATCCGCGTGCGTGTGGACGAGGCCGCTGGCGGAGTTGCCGGATGAGACGCGGATGCTGCCGGTGGGCCACGGCGAGGGAAGGCTCGTATTCGACAGCCCGCAGACGCTGGCGCGGCTGGAGGCGGCGGGGCAGATCGCGCTGCGGTACCGGGACAACTTCAACGGCTCGCAGGGGGCGGTGGCGGGGGTGTGCGACCCGAGCGGGCGCATCTTCGGGCTGATGCCGCATCCGGACCGGTTCCTGGACTGGACGCGGCATCCGTTCTGGACGCGGCTGGATCCGTCGCAGCGCGGCGGGGAGGCGCCGGGGGTGCGGATGTTCCGGGCGGCGGTCGAAGCTGTGGCGTCGGCGGCGGTGTAGCGGGAGTCACATCATCGAGTCGCAGGCGTTCGCTGCTTCGCCCTTTCGGGCGAACGCGGGCTGGAAGCCCGCGCCCCTGGGGTAGGACCCGGGTGTGGAAGACATCGCCCGGAAGGGCGATGCCACTAAAGTCAGGCATGCAGCCGGCGGAGGTTCGCGTCGAGTACGACCAGATGTGCGTGCAGTGCGGATATCAGCTGCGCGGACTGGCGGTGACGGGGGTGTGCCCGGAGTGCGGGACGGCCATCGCCCGGAGCTTTCGGGGTGATCGGCTGTCGGCGGCGGATCCGGCGTATGTCGGGGCGCTGCAGACCGGGACGCGACGGCTGCTGGTTGGGATTGTGGCGCTGCTGCTGGTCGGCGCCGTGCTGCTGGCGGCGGCGATCATCGACGACACGGTGGGGTTCATCCCTGATCGGCTGGCGAACATCATCGCCTCGGTGGCGATCCTGTGGCCGCTGGTGGTGATCGTTCAGGGCGTCTTTGCGATCAGTGCGCGGGACAGCGAGGGTGTGGGAGGGCACCGGATCGAGATCGGGAGGACGGCAGCGCGGCCCGGCGCGGTCGCGGCGCTCGGCGCGGCTGGCGGGGGCTTTGCGCTGGATGCGATCGGGGTTCGGGGCGCCGTCTTCCTGGCGGTCACGGAGATCATCGTGCTGCTCGGGGCGATTGCGGCGCTGATCGGCACATGGCTGCTGTACTCGGTGATCGTGCGCCGGATGGGGGACCGGCAGCTTGGCCGGCAGCTTCGCAATCTGACCGCGCTCGGCGTGACCACCGCGATAATCTACTTCGCCGAGTCGCTGGCGCCGGGGCGGCTTGCGCGGTGGCTGGAGGGGCTCGGCGCGATCGGGCTGTTCAGTTGTCTGATTCTGGGTATCGGGTTCCTGGACGCGGTCCGGCTGGGGCTTCGCCGGGACTGGCACGCGGCGCGGGCGCTGCGGGCCCCGCCGCATCCGGCGTCCGGCGAGCCGGTAGACTGAACGACCATGCCCATCGACCCGCGGGAAATGGACCGGTACGCCGTCAAGGAGTACTACCAGCACGATGCGCCGTGCAAGCGGTGCGGGTACAACCTCAAGGGGCTGGTGAAGGGAGGCAAGTGCCCGGAGTGCGGGTTCCAGCGCAAAATCGGGGGGGTGCTGGCGGCGCGGGACAACCTGTTGTACGCCCCGCCCGGGTATCTGCGGACGCTGCAGATCGGGGCCATGCTGATGGGGGCGGGTGTCGTGGGGGCGGGGCTGGTGGCGGCGATGGGGGTCGCCCAGAGCCCCGAGCGGGCCGCGGCTGGGGTGCGGCTGGTGGCGAGCGGGCTGTGGCTGGTTGGCGTGTGGATCATGACCTCGCCGCGGCAGGTGAGCGAGCGGACGCCGGTGAACCCGCGGGAGGAGTGGAAGGTCGGGCGCTGGGTGAACCGGGGTGTGCAGAGCTGCTGGCTGCTGGCGGCGCTGGCGGTGATGGCGGACATCCGCGGCCCGTCGCCGCTGGTCGGTGGCGCGACGGCGTGGTCGGTGGCCGGGGGGATCCTCGAGGTGATCGCGATGTTCGGACTGGTGCCGCTGGCGTTCCAGATCGCCGAGCTTGCCGAGTGGGGGGCGGATTCGGGTCTGGCGGCGCGGCTGCGGGGGGCGGCGTGGGGGCTGGCGGTGTTCGGGATCATCGTGTACGCGGGGGCGCTGGCGCCGACGCTGCTGGGGCCGTTCGGGTTCTTTCTGCTGATTCCGCTGCTGGTGTGCGCCGGGCTGTGGGTGATCTCGCTGCTGGCGTTCGGCGTGAGCGTGCTGCAGTTTGCGCTGATGACGAACTGGGCGATCGTGAACTCGGAGCATCTGGCAGCGCGGGATGCGCGGCTGCGGGAGCGGCACGCGCGGGATCAGCGGGCGGCGGCGGCGGGCGTGTACCGGGATGTGGCCGGGCTGACGCTGGAGCGAGAGAACGCCGGCGGCGTCTGCCCGCAGTGCGGGTACTCGCTGGAGGGGCTGCCGCCGAATGCGCCGTGCCCGGAGTGCGGCAATGAACTCTCGCCGATGCCGGCGCGGAAGGCGCCGCCGGAGGCTCGGCCGGCGTGGATGCGCGATGACGCTCCGATTCCGCTGGAGCCGGAGGCGCCGCCGAAGCGGATCAAATGAGCCTGTTAGAATGACTCGTGCAGGCGCCAGCGGTCCATACCAGTTCTCGCGCGACGCGGGGCAAGGCTCTCGTTGCGATGAGCGGCGGGGTCGACTCATCGGTGGCGGCGGCGACGCTGGTGCGCGACGGGTGGGAGGTGATCGGGTGCTTCATGCGCCTGGGCTCGCCGGGGGAGGAGATTGGCCGGGCGCGGCTGGATGGGGCGTGTGATGGCGCGAGGGAAGGGGGGGTGGGAGAAGGGGAAGGAGGAGGGGAGGAAGGCCCCTCACGGAGTGGGGGGGTACCCAAGCCGGTGCGGATCGGGAAGCAGGGGTGCTGCTCGGTGGGGGATGCGGCGGACGCCCGGCAGGTGGCGGCGGAACTGGGCGTGCCGCTGTACGTGTGCAACTTCAAGCGCGACTTCGGGCGGATCATCGACTACTTCGTGGATGAGTACGCGTCGGGGCGGACGCCGAACCCGTGCGTGCGGTGCAATGACTGGCTGAAGTTCGGCAAATTGCACGAGTACGCCCGGCAGGTCGGGGCGACGCACGTGGCGAGCGGGCACTATGCGCGGATCGATCACTCTGGCGCGCAGCCGCGACTGATGCGGGCGCGGGATGCGGCCAAGGACCAGTCGTACGTGCTGTTCGGGATCCCGCGCGAGCAGCTTGGCAGCACGCTGCTGCCCGTCGGGGAGTTCGAGGACAAGGGCGCGGTGCGCGACGAGGCGCGCCGGCTCGGGCTGCCGGTGTTCGACAAGCCGGACTCCTACGAGATCTGTTTCGTGCCGGGGAACGACTACGCGGCCTTTGTCGAGCAGCGCCGGCCGGAGCTGCGACGAGAAGGACGGATCATCGACACCGCGTCGCGCGAGCTGGGGCGGCACGAGGGGCAGCACCGCTTCACGATCGGGCAGCGGCGGGGGACGGGCGTGGCGCTCGGTCTGCCGGCGTATGTCGTGGGGCGCGATCCGGAGGCCAATACGGTGACGCTCGGCGGGACTGACGACCTGATGACCGAGCGCATCGAGGTTGGTGAGGTGAACTGGCTGGTCGATCACGGCGTCTTTACGGAATGGCAGGCGCTGGAAGCGCAGTACCGCGCTCACGGCGCGCCGGCGCGGTGCCGGGTACGCCGCGTGGCGGATAGCGCCGGTCCGACGCCCTCGGGCCGACGGGGGCGGCTGGAGGTGCGCTTCGACGAACCGCAGCGGGCGGTTGCGCCCGGGCAGGCGCTGGCGCTGTACGACAAGGGAGGCGCGCTTGTGGCGGGTGGGTGGATTGCGTAGCCCTTCTCGGACAACGGCATCCGCGCAACACAGGCCAGATTCCGAGGGATTCGAAGGAACTGGCCCGGGGCCTCAAGCCTGGCCATCGACTCGCCGATCCGGCGGCTGAGGCGCTATGGGTACGGGACCGCACATCCTTCTGGCCGACGACGAAGCGCACGTGGTGCTGATCCTGGCGCGGCGGCTGGCGGCCGAGGGTTATCGGCTGACGGAAGCGAGCAACGGACGGGAGGCCCTGGAGGCGGCCCGGCGGGAGGCGCCGGACCTGATCATCACGGATCTGCAGATGCCGCAGATGACCGGCCTGGAGCTCGCCCTGGCGCTGCGCGAAGATCCGCGGACAGCGGCGGCGCCGCTGATCATGCTGACGGGTCGCGGCTATACGGTGGATCCAGAGACGCTGGCGCAGACCAACATCCGTGAGCTCCGATCCAAGCCATTCAGCGCCCGGACGATCGTGCAACTGGTCGGTGAAATCCTCGGCACGGACCGGGCGGTACCGGTCTCCAGCCGCGCTGCATGAGCCATGGCGAGTTTTTCGCTGATCACGACATCGGCGGACATCGTCGAGATCGCGGCAAGCCGGTGTGCCGCCCTGGGCCTGGTGCGCCTTGCCGACCAGCCGCCACCGGGCGCCCAGGCGGCCCAGGCGGTGCAGCGGCAGGGGCGACGCTTTCTGCTTGCGCTTGATCCGGCGGGCCAGGCGCCCGCTCTGCTGTTCGAAGCCGGCGACGTCAGCGAGGCTGAGCTGTCGCGCCTGGAGCTTTCGCTCAGTTGGATGGCGTCGGACCTGATGGCGATGGCCTCCGGCGGGCGGATCATCGACGGCTTCACGACGGAACTGACGGCAACCTATGAGTCTCTGGAACTGCTGGGCGCGGTGGGGCGGGCGATGCGTGAGCCGCAGCGGCCGCGGCAGTTCATCTCGCGGGCCCTGCGGGCCCTGCTGGAATCGACGGAATTCGGGTGGGCCGCGACGTGGATGGGCGCCGGAGAACTGGCGCCGCCGGAGGTGGCCGGCGAGCTGATCGGGCTGGGGCGCGCGGGGCCGCTGGATCCGGCTCTGACGGCGCCGCTGGAGTCGCTCGGGCGGACGACGGGCGCTGCGCGCCCGATCGCCATCATCGAGTGCGGGGAGGCGCTGCCGGCGAGCGCCGGGCTGCAGATCGTCTCGCATCCGCTGCTGCGCGAAGAGGGCAGCATGGGCCTGCTGCTGGTGGGCGCCAAGGGCGGCGCCGACCCGATGGTGACCAGCTTCGACACGGGGCTGATCGAGAACGTGGCGGGGCACATCTCGTCGTATCTGGCGACGGCGGCGCTGTACGCCGCCCAGCGGGCGATGTTCATCGGCACGGTGCAGGCGATCACGGCGGCGATCGACGCCAAGGACCGGTACACCTGCGGGCATTCGGCCCGGGTGGCGCGCCTGGCGGCACAACTGACGGTAAAGGCCGGCTTTGGTGAGTCGTACGCCGAGCGAATCCACGTCGCCGGGCTGGTGCACGATGTCGGCAAGATCGGGGTGCCCGAGGGCATCCTGCGCAAGACGAGCCGGCTGACGAAGGCGGAGTTCGACCACATCAAGCGGCACCCGCGCATCGGCTACGAGATCCTCAAGGACATCCCCGCCCTGCGCGAAGAGCTGCCGGCGGTGCTGCATCATCACGAGCGGTGGGACGGCGGCGGGTATCCGGACGGGCTGGCGGGGGAGGACATCCCGCTGCAGGCGCGGATCCTGGCGCTGGCGGACTCTTTCGACGCGATGAGTTCGACGCGGTCGTACCGGCCGGCGATGCCGCGCCCGCAGGCGCTGGCGGAGGTGGCGCGGTGCGCCGGGAGCCAGTTCGATCCGGAGCTGGCGCCGGTGTTCCTGTCGCTCGACTTTGCCGAGTATGACGCGATGGTGATCCGGGCCCGCACCGCGGCGTGAGGCCGGCTCGGCTTGCCCCCCGCGGGGCCCGCGGGGGCCCGCAGGGCGTCGGCACGCATGGATCAGTCCACGGTGCGCCGGACGCCGGGCGATTCCACGATCATCTGGAGCTGGCCGCCGAAGCCCGGCGGGGGAAGCCCGATGGCGCCGGCGAAGTAATCCGACTCGATGGCGCCGGAGACGGTGAGCCTGCCGCCGACCTGCAAGGGGGCAGAGAACCGGGCGGTCCCGCTGACCAGCGTCGTTGCGGTCGTGTAGACGATGCCGGTGAAGCGCGAAGGATAGCTGTCGAGGCGATCTGCATCGGCGCTGCCGGTGAACGGGGCGCCGGCGGGATTGAAGTTGACGTTGAGGAGCAGCTCGCTGAGATCGAGCGCCGATGTGTCGATTTCGATGTCACCCCGGACGAGCAGCGCGGGGTAGTTGACCTCTACCGGGTCCATGCGGACAGAGCCGCGGACCTGCGAACCCGGCCCGGGATCGAGCAGGATGAGGGTCCCGAGCACGCGGAGGTTGCGAACGATGATCGTGGCGCCGGCACAATCGATGTAGTAGAGGCCGGCGCCGCCGGCGGGAGCGCCGAACGGGTTGACATCCGGGGAGAGGACGACCTTCTCCAGGACGCCGGCGGCGAGGGCGTTCAGCGGGATCTCGGTCGCTCGGGCGACATAGTCGGCGATGAGGGATGAGGACGGGCCGGTCGCCGGAGCGGCGGCCATGACCCAGCCGCCGTAGTAGACCCCGCCGGAGACGGTTCCGGACGCAACGACCTGCGGCCAGACGCCGCCGGCGGTGGCCGAGACGTTGGCGTTGGAGCGGACATCGGTGTTTGCGGGGATGGATCCGCCGGGCACGTCGATGTCGCCGGCGGCGAAGACCGCCCCGGCGAGCGACTCGACGGCTGCCCGGTCGGGGACGAGGGTTGCGGTGACGATCTGGGTTGCGTCACCGACGGTGGCGCGGACGGTGATGGCCGCGGGGTCGGCCTCGCTGTCGGCGAGGTCGCCATCGGACGGGTCGGTGACCTCGATGGAGTAGGTTCCGGCGCCGAGCGGGGCGCTGGTGAACCATGCGCCGCTGCCGCGGCTGCGCCAGGTGGCGTCACCTTCGATGATGGCGGCGGCGCGCTCCATGGCGGACATGGCGATGGTGCGGGCCTCGCCGGCGCTGGCCTGGAGTTCGATGAGCCGGCGCTGGGCGCGCAGCACGAGCATGCCGGCGATGGCGGCGACGGAGGCAAGGGCGGCGACGCCGACGACCATGACGTAGGCCGTGCCGCGCCGCTTCATGGCGCCGCTCCGGTGGCGACGTCCCAGGCGGCGCTGCGCATGGCGGTCCGGGTCTCCATCAGGCGCTCGCCCTTGAAGATGCGGACGGTGATGACGGCGAGGCGGGAGCCGGCCTGGAGCGCGGCGGGGTCGGATGTCTGCACGGGCTGGACGGTGGCCTCGCGGCGCCAGGGGGCGGGGGCGAGGGTGGCCCCGTCGGGGGCGACGGGCGGCGAGGCGGACCACCCGTGGTAGTCGCCGATGTCGTCAAAGGCGAGACGGGTGGGGTCGGTGGGGGCGACCGCCGGGGGGAGGCCGTAGGGCTTGGCGAGGATCTCCTCGAGGAGATCGTGGGCCAGGGTTGCCGCGCGGGCGCGATCCTCGGCCAGAGCGCGGCTGAGGGCCGCGGCGCCGAGGGCGCGCAGGGCGGCGAGACCGAGCACGGAGATGATGGCGAGACTGGCGACCGTCTCGATCAGCGTGAGTCCGCGGCTGAGGGCGCATCGCATCATGGCGCGGCGGGCCTGTTCACCAGGCGGATGGTGGTGCGCATGGCGGAGGCTCGCGTCCTGGCCGGGTGAGCTGTGACGACGACGGTGGCGAGCGACGTTCCGTCTGGGGTGAGGCCGGGGGCGAAGGCGACGGACGCCATGGACGCGACGATGGCCTCGGGATTGTCGGCATCCTGCTGGCGGGTCCAGGGGTCTCCGGCGACGCCGCTCCAGCTGTAGCGCATGACATCATCGCTTCCGTCGCTGTCGCGGTCGGGGATGGTGAACGTGAGCTCGCCGGTCTGGAGGGTCTGGACCGATATCGCGAAGCTCAGTTCGGAGGCGAGCAGGTCGAGGGCTCGCAGGGTCTGGGCGGCGCCGATCGCGGGATCGTCGCCGGCGGGGACCGCGCGGGCGCTGGCGAACAACAGGGAGGATGCGGCGGCCATGACGATCGTGAGGAGCACGGAGCTGATGACGAGTTCGAGCAGGGTGAAGGCGTGGCGGGTCATGCTCAGAGCCCCAGCAGCTTCCCGGTGTCGGAGAGCACGCCGCCGACGTCGACCTCGACGATGATGCCCGCCGTGGGGTCGGCGTCGGCGGTATCGCCGCTGCGCATCGCGCCGTCTGAGAAGACCAGACGGCCGCGCATATCGCCGATGCGGAAGTGGACTTCGCCGCCGCTGACGACGCGCCCGTGGCCATCGAAGACGAGGTCCGGGACCCCGCCGAAGTCGGCGTAGGTGAGATCGACGCCGTAGGGCTGCTGGCCCAGGGCGACGGCGGCGCCGGCGTCTGCGCTGAGGAGATTCGTTCCGACGATCCAGTAGGTGTCGTCGGCGGTGGAGAAGCGGAGGGTGCGGCCGGCCGAGGCGGCGCGGGAGGCCTCTCGGGCGAGGGCGACATCGGCCTGGAGTCGCAGCGCAGCGCTGTTGAAGCGGCGGCGCTCGACGGCCCGCGCGTAGCGCGGAACGGCCAGGCCGGCAAGGACGCCGGCGATGGCGACGACAAGAAGCAACTCGGCGAGCGTGGCGGCTCGCCGAGTTGCTGGTTGAACGGTTCGGATGCGGCGCTTCATGCGCTCCTGGTGGCCCGGATCAGGCCGGGATCAATAGTCCGCGTAGTCGACGCCCCGGTCGTCGGCGACGCCGGCGGGCACGTTGGCGGAGATGGTGCCGGTGGTCTCGTTGTAGATCCAGCCGACACCCGGGCCGGACGCCGCGGCGACGCCGGAGGCGCCCTTGTTGGGCCCGACGGTGAGCGAGGGGACACTGGCGATGTACGGGCCGAGGTAGTGGGTGGCGTCCTTGCTGGACTGGAAGGCGCCGGTGATACTGGTGAAGCCCTCAAGCTGGGAGGCGAAGTTGAGTTCGGTGGGGTAGAGGCCGTCGTGCTCGATCTGATAGAGCTCGATGGCGTTGCGCAGGACGGCGAGGTCCGACTTGAGGGCGGAGTCGATGGCGCCCTTGGAGCCGCGGCTCATGCGGGGCGCCGCGATCGCGGCGATGATCCCGAGGATCACGACGACGATGACCAGTTCGATAAGGCTGAAGGCTCGCGTCCGCTTGTACATCACCGGGCTCCCCTGTGGCGGATTCGCTCGTCCGCCTGTGCAGTACTGGCTGGTACTGGTTGGCTCATCGGGAGCCGCGAGGCCGCGCTTAACCGGCGATGGGGGCGCCGGAGGACCGGATGGGCGGGCCGAAGGGTCTTGCGCAGTTGTGCGGGCTAGGGAGCCTCGGCGCCGACGGGCCGGGCGACCTGGAGGACGCGGGTGTGCTCGCCGCGGCGGAGGGTTACAGACGTGGCGGTGATGGTCTCGACCGTATAACCGGCGACGGTGTCGCCGACGCGCCGGATGCGGGCGTTGATAAGGGCCCAGGCGCCAGCGCCCTGACCGGCGCGGGGATCGATGATGGCGCCGAGTTTCAGTTCGACGGGTTTGGCCGGCGCCCCGGGGGCGCGAAGGCCCCATTCGTCCGGTTCGGCGTGGAAGATGTCGTTGGTGATCGACCATGCGTCGAGGTCGTCGACGCGCCGGGCAAGTCCGGGAACGCTGGCGGGCGGCGCCTCGGCGGCGGGGGGGAGGCGGAGGCGGCAGCCGGCGGGGCGGGGGCGTCGGCGGCCGGCGGTGTGGCGGCGCTGGCCGCGCCGGGTGTGAGCAGCGTCCGATCGACGACCAGCGCGCTGACTCCGAGCAGCAGGACGCCTCCGTAGTAGATCCGCTTGCGGCTTGCCCCCATGCAGAGAGCTTGGGAAACAGACGCTCGGCGGGCAAGCGGCGGGGTCAGGAAACCTGCGATCCGGGGCGGTGTCACCGCACGGGGGCGGCGTACCAGAGCAGCCCGAGCGTCAGTTGTCGCTCTGCGGAGGAGGCGAGGGGACGTCCGGTCACCTCGACGGAGGCGATGAGTGTGTCCGGGAATCGCGCGTGCAGGGCGCCGAGCATGGTGACGATGTCCGGGAAAGCGCCGGCAGCGCGGATCGTGAGGGCGTGGCGATGATAGCCGTCGGCCTGGGTGACCCCGGCGCTGGCAAACTCGTCGAGCAGCAGTTCGTGCTCGCCGAGCAGCGCCGTGAGTTCGGCCCGGCGGGTCAGCAGGGCGTCACCGGGTTGCAGGTCGACCTGTTCGTCGGCCAGGGCGCCGGCCTCGGCGACGCGCAGTTCGAGTTGACGGGCCCGCAGACGCAGCGCCAGCAGGTTGCTGCGCATGGAGGCGAGGCGCAGGCGGGTCTCCTCCTCTCTGGCGCTGAGATCCAGGGCGGGCTGGAGGAAGGCGACGTAGAGGACGGCGGTGATGCACAGCATGATCACGGCGCCGACGCCGTCGATGGGCCACAAGCTGGGGCGGCGGGCGGTCATTTCTCGGGCTCCGCTTCGCGCAGAACACAGTCGATCCGGAACGAGATGGACGTGCGCTCGCCGACCTGCTGCCGGCGGGATTCCTCGATGGTGACGCCGTCGAACAGGGCGCTGTCGCCGGCCTTGAGCCGCTCAAGCTGAAGGGCCGTGGTATTGACGGCCTGCTGGCTCATGGCCATGCCTTCCAGGCGGAGCCGATAGCCGCGCCGACCGTCGGGGGCCGGGGCCAGGGCCATGCGCTCCAGGGCGACGTCGGCGCCGACGACCTGGGCGACCGCGCCGAGGAGTCGTCCCCAGTCGGCCCGGCCGCGCAGCTCGTGGATGAGACCGGACTGGCGCATGAGTTGGGCGTGCTGCTGGACGAGTTCGGCGTTGGAGCGTGCGGCGATCTCGATGTCGCGCTGGAGCCGCTGCTGCTGGGCCTCCAGTTCCCGGGCGCCGGCGCCGACCTCGCTGAGCGCCGGCGCAAGCGTGAGGGCGCAGGAGTCGTAGGCGCCGCAGGCCGACCACCAGCGCAGGCGCCGGCGACGGAGCTTGTGCGCGTTGATGCGCTCGGCCGGCATGAGGTTGATGCGATCCATGGTCTACCTGTCCATACGCATTGCGAGTCCGATGGCGGCGGCCAGGGCGCAATCGGTCGCGGCCTCGTCGGGGACGGCGTCGAGCAACTGCCCGGGCTCGGCTCTTCGCACCTCGGCAACGCCGTCGAGGCGGGCTGCGACTTCACGGGCGAGGCCGGGCCCGGCGCCGCCGCCGGCAAGGATGACCCGGCAGGCGTCGGTCGGACCGAGTTCGGCAGCGAATCGCAGGGAGCGCTCGATCTCGGCGGTGACCTGCTCGGCCTGACGGCCGATGGCCGCGGCGGCGATGGTGGTCGCGGGTTTGGGCGGGGCGGCGCCGTCGTCGCGGTCGTGGCGCTGGAGGAGCCGCTCGATGACCTGCGGGGCCGCGGCCAGGTCACGGCTGATCGCCTGCCGGAGGGACTCGGCGCCGATGGCGGGCACGGCCCGCTCATAGACGATGCGCCGGCCGTAGACGATCACCAGGGCGCAGCGGCGCCAGCCGATGTCGGCGATCAGCGTGACATCGTGACCTGCGCCGAGCCATGGCGCAACAAAGCGGACCATGGCCCAGGAGGCCGTGTCGAGGGCGATCGGCGCCAGCGGGCCCTCGCCGAGATCGATGGCCTCCACCGAATCGAGGAACTCGTCGACGCGGGCCCGCTCGGCCCCGACGACGCGTGCAGGCGCCGGGGCGGCGCTGGAGGCGGGCGCGGTGGTCCAGTGGGCGCTGACGAGACTCTCGACGGGCATGCGGCCGACGCGCGCGAGCTCGCCGGCGGCGATCTGGGCCATGGGGGCGCGGGAGGATCTGGGGGGCAACTCGATGGCGGCGTCGATCAGCAGTTCGGCGGGCGTGGTGGCGGCGACGGCCCGGCCGCAGAAGCCGGCCCGAAAGAGCGCTGCGCCGAGCCGCTCGGCCTCGCGCGGCGAGAGGACGGGGCCGGTGTCGAGACGGGCGATGGAGAGGAAGGCGTGCAGGCGTGCGCTGGCGCCGCGCAGGGCGACCTGGGCGGCCTTGATGCGCCGGGCGCCGACATCGAGGCCGATCGGCGAGCGCCGCAGGCGACAGGCGAAGGTCATGATGCGCCTCCGGTGGAGGAGGCGAGATCGAACAGCGGGAGGAACATGCTGATGGCGACCAGGGCGACCAGCGCGCCCATGAATAGCAGGATGACAGGCTCGAGCAGGCTGGTCAGGGAGCGGACGATGGTCTCGTTCTCGTGGTCCTTGAAGGCGGCGATGTTGGTGAGCACGGCGGCGAGCTGGCCGGACTGCTCGCCGGTGCGGATGACCTCGGCGACGGCGGGCTCGATGAGTCTTGGATCGTCGAAGGTGTCGCTGATGGGCTCGCCGCGGGTGACGCGCTGCTCGGCCTGCTCCAGCAGGCTGGCGTAGCGGCAGTTCCAGGTGGACTCGCGGACCAGTCGGAGCGATTCGACAAGCGGCACGTGGCTGGACAGCAGGATGCCGAGCAGGCGGGTGATGCGGGCGGTGGCGAAGGAACGCGCGATCTGTCCGAGCTGCGGCGCCCGGACGATCATGCCGTGCAGGGCGCTGCGTCCGCCTTCGGAGCGGGCCCATGCGACCGCCGCGGCGGCGCCAGCGGCGGCGCACAGCAGGGCCGCCCACCACCAGCTGCGCAGAAAGTCGCTGAAGCTCATGAGGATGCGGGTGGTCATCGGCAGGGGGGCCTGGAGCGTGTTGAACAACTGGGCGAAGCGCGGCAGCACCACGAGCACCAGCGTGATCAGCGCGCCGCCGGAGGCGGTCATCAGCACCAGCGGATAGACCATGGCGCCGGTCAGGGCGCTGCGGAGCTGGGCTTCGCGTTCGAGGGTCTGGGCCAGGCGCGTGAGCATGTCTTCGAGACTGGCGCCGGCCTCGCCCGCCGCGACCAGGCTGGCGCAGATGGGGTCGAAGTGCTCGGGGGCGGCCCGCATCGCCTCGGAGAGGGCGGCGCCTTCCTCGACGCGGGCCCGGATGCGGGCGATGACGCGCTGCCAGGCGGGGTCCTTGGCCTGACGCTCAACGGCGATGAGCGCGTCGACGACGGTGGTGCCGCTGCCGATGAGCAGGGAGAGCTGCTTCATCATGGCGGCGGTGCGCTTGAGGCGGGCGCCGCGGCTGACCCACCTGCGCCGGGCAGGCCCGGCGGCGCGGTCTGCGCCGTGGTGCGAGGCGGTGCGCACGTCGGTGGCGAAGACGCTCTGGCGGCGGAGGGTGTGGCGGGCGTCCTCGGTGTCGGCGGCGTCGATGACGCCGCTGACGGGCCGGCCGGACTGGTCGTAGCCTCGGTAGGCGAATCTCATCCTGCCCTCCGCATCGGCTCGGGGTCATCGGTCTGCGTCTGAGGCGCGGGCGCGATGGCGGGCGGCAGTTCGACCTCATCCATGCGGGTGACGCGCAGCACCTCTTCCAGGCTGGTCTTGCCGGCGAGGGCGAGCATGACGCCCTCATCGCGCAGCGAGAGCGAGCCGTCGCGCCGGGCGGCCTCGCGGATCTGCTGGCTGGTGGCGCCGGTGTGGATGAGCCGGCGGACCGGCGAGGTGATCTCCATGACCTCGTAGACGCCGATGCGTCCCTGGAAGCCGCTGTCGTGGCACTGCTGGCAGCCGGCGCCCTTGCGGAAGCTGCGTCCGGTCATGTCGTGCAGGCCGGCGTCGTGGAGGACCTGATCGGTGGGGTAGTACTTGGTGGCGCAGCGCTGGCAGATGGTGCGGACGAGGCGCTGGGCCGCGACGCCCTGGAGGGAACTGGAGAGCAGGTAGGGCTCGACACCCATGTCCAGCAGGCGGGCTACGGCGCCGGCGGCGTCGTTGGTGTGCAAAGTGGCGAGCACGACGTGACCGGTGAGGGCGGCCTGCACCGCGACGCGGGCGGTCTCGTCATCGCGGATCTCGCCGACCATGATGATGTCGGGATCCTGGCGCAGGATGCTGCGCAGAGCCCGGGCGAAGGTCATGCCGATGACATCGGAGACCTGGATCTGGTTGACCAGGTCGAGCTGGTACTCGACGGGGTCCTCGATGGTGACGATGTTGCGCTCGGGCGAGCGCAGCAGGTCGAGGGCGGAGTAGAGGGTCGTGGTCTTGCCGCTGCCGGTGGGTCCGGTGACGAGGATGAGGCCGTGGGGCTGGCGCAGGATGCGCTGGAACTTCTCGAGGGTCTCGGGGAAGAAGCCGAGATCCTCGAGGCGGACGCGCAGATTGGCCTGGTCGAGGATGCGGACGACGAGCTTCTCGCCGAGCAGCGTCGGCATGCTGCTGACGCGCAGGTCGACATCGCGTCCCTCGGCGACGATGCGGACGCGGCCCTCCTGGGGCAGGCGCTTCTCGGCGATGTCCATCTTGCCGATCACCTTGATGCGGCTGGCGATGGCGGCGTGCATGCCGGGAGGTGGCTTCATGAGGTCGCGCAGGACGCCATCGATGCGATAGCGGATGCGCGTGCCGCGCCTGGCGGGCTCGACATGGATATCGCTGGCGCCGTCGCGCACGGCGGTGATCAGGGCGACGTTGACCAGGTTGACGATCGGGCTGCCCTCGACGAGCCGGTCGAGGTTGGTGGTGGTGTCCTCCTCGACGGACTCACGCTCGATGACCTCGACATCGGAGTCGGCGAGGGAGGTGAGGAAGGCGTCGACGGTGACATCGCCGCCGGCGTACTTCTTGATGAACTCGCGGATGTTGGGCTCGGTGGCGAGGACGGGCCGGATACGCAGGCGCGTGAGCTGGCCGAGGCGATCGATGGCGGGCAGGGACTGGGGCTCGGCCATGGCGACGGTGAGTTCGTCGCGGACGCGGAACATCGGGATGGCCTTGAGACGATCGGCTTCTTCCTCGCCGATGAGTTCGAGCAGAGCCGGGTCGATCAGACCGTGGCGGAGCTGGGTCCCGGGCACGCCGAGCTGGCGGCTGAGTGCGCGCACGAGGGTGGCGCTGTTGATGACGCCCTGACTGACCAGGGTCTCGCCGAGGCGGAGGCCGGTGGAGCGCTGCTCGGCGAGGGCGCCGGCGAGCTGCTCCTCGGTGACGGCGCCCTCCTGGAGCAGGGCCTCGCCGACGCGGACGCGCTGGCCCAGCAGCCGGCTCCTGACGGGGGGGCGTTCCGGGCCTGTGTCGGGCCGGCCGGTCACAGGAAGCTCCTTACGGCGGACTGGACATCCTCATACTGCTCGAAGCGGCGGGCCAGGCCGGTGAGGGCGAGGACCTCGCGAAGGGTCTCGTTGACGGAGCAGAGCTTGAGGCTCTGGCCGCTCTCGGCCATGCGGTCGGCGGCGTCGAGCAGGGCTTCCAGGCCGGCGCTGTCAACGAATGGGACAGCGCCGGCGTCGATGACGATGCGCCCGAGGCTTCGCCCGGCGGCGTCGCAGATGCGCTCCAGCAGGGCGGCGGCGTCATCGCCGCTGATCGACCCGGCGGGTCGAACCACGGTGACGGCGCCGTGTCGTCGTTCGTCGATCTCCAGAGCCATGGCTCGGTCTCATCAGGCGGCGCGCCGGCTGGTCGGCGCGGTCAGCGTGAAGACGCTCCCCTTGTTCAGTTCTGATTCCAGTGTGATGTCGCCCCCGTGGATCCGGGCGAGTTCGCGGGCCAGTGAGAGCCCGATTCCGGTGCCCTTGATCTTGCCGACGCGCTCGTCCTCGGCCCGGTAGAAGCGCTCGAAGACGCGCTCGGTTTCGTTCGGAGCGATGCCGATTCCGGTATCTGCGACCTCGACGCGGAGCTGCGCATCGTCGGCATCGGCCCGGACGACGACGCTTCCGCCATCGGGGGTGTACTTGAGGGCGTTGCCGACGAGGTTGTGCAGGGCCAGCAGCAGCTTGTCGCGATCGCCCCACATGATGGGGAACTTGGGGGGCAGTTCGAAGCGCAGCTCGATGCGTTTGTCCAGGGCCTGCGACGGGCGCGGAGCATATTGGCGCCACCGATGAGATGGAGGCGATCGCGCAGGAGATCCGCGACGCCGGGGGCGCGGCGTC
>JBICIE010000148.1:0-27571 GCA_043101635.1 Phycisphaerales bacterium JB039
GGCGCGTCGTCTGGATCCACGCCACCGCCAGCAGCATGATCGCGTACAGCGCCGCAAACGCCAGCGCCGCCGTCAGGCGCGTCGGGTTGCCCGCTTCATCCGGCGTCGCAGGCCCCTTGCTCACCCCCGACCACACGAGCAGCGCTCCCAGCGCCGCCACCACCAGCAGGATCCCCACCGGCGGCGCCATGTCCCAGAACCGCTGCGGCGCCGCGGCGGCGATCTCGATGAGCACCCGGATGAAGACCACCGCCGACGCCACCGCGATCACCGTCGCCTGGGCCCGCGCGCTGTGACGCGACTGCCGCGCCATGCGCGCCGCCCCCACCGTCGTCGCCGTGCTGCTGATCAGGCCCCCCAGCGCCCCGGCCACCAGCGCCCCGCGCCGCTGATCCACGAACTTCTGCGCGATGTACGCCCCAAGCCCGATGCCCACGATCAGCACCACCATCAGCCAGAGGTGCCGCGGATTGATCGCCCCAAGCGGCCCGTACGTCGCGTCCGGCAGCAGCGGAAGAATGATCACCGTGATCAGCACGAACTGCATGATCGCGCGGACATCCTCCTCCGACAGCCGCCCCGCGATCTTCTGCAAGGGCGCCTTGGCGTACAGCAGGATCGCCACCGCCCCGCCGAGGGCGGCGCCGAGTTCCATCGAATGCAGCGTGGTCACCGCGCCGACCAGGAACATCCCCACCAGCGCCATTTCGGTGGTCATCCCCGGCTCGAACCCGCCGCGCCGAATCAGCCCCAGATCACTGACGACGATCACCGCCGCAACCGCGCCCAGCCCCGCCGCGACGACCCACGCCCCGAGCCCGGCGCCATCCGCACGCGCCAGCACCCCGCACACCGCCCCCAGCAGCGTCACCAGCGCAAACGTGCGCAGCCCGCCCAGCGCCTTGCCGACCCGCTCGCGCTGTAGCCCGACCAGCAGCCCCCGCAGCGCCGCCACGCCAAGCGACTGATACAGCGTCAGATCCGTGGGTGCGTCCATGGGTCGCCGGCGCAGGATAGGCCGAGCCTACCCCTTCGCCGCGATCACCACCCGGCGCGACATGTCCGAGGCCCACACGCCCCCGGGCGCCTCGATGGTTACCGCAAACGCCGCGGCGCCCTGCACCGGGATCGCCGGCTCAATCGGCACGATCACCTCGTCGCCCGCGGCGTTGAAGATCGCGCCGCTGATGCGGGCCGACTGCCCATCCTCGTCGGCCAGCCCGCGCCGGTCGATGATCCAGAGCTGGTACTGCTCGTGGGTCGGATCATTCGGCGGCAGCCCCACGAACCGCAGGTACCCCTCCTGGCGCGACTCGCTCCAGACCACGTCGCCGCGCACGCCGTCGATCTCAGGCGGCGCGCCCTCCAGGGCCCAGTCGCCCCACTCCAGCCTGACGGCGTCCGGCGCCTCAGCCAGCAGGTCCTGGCGCTGCTCGGCGAGACTCTCGGCGCCGCCGGCGCTGCCCGGCCCGCTGACCATCCACACCGCGACCGCAAGCACAAGACACGCCGCCGCGGCCAGCCAGCCGAAGTACGCCACCGGCGCCGGCACGCCCGCGCGGCGCCCCTCGCCGGTCAGTCGAAGCTGCGGATTGGCGCCGCGGCGCTCGGCGGCTTCCGCCTGCTCGATCGCCCGCAGCGTCTGCTGGCGCACCGACCTCGGAAGCTGCTCCCGCGCCGGCGCCGTGGCCACCGCCAGCGCTGCCGCCGCAAGCTCCAGCGCCTCGAACTCCGACTGGGCCCGGGCGTCGTCACGCAGCAGCGCTTCGACATCGCTCCATTCCTGCTCGCTCGCGTCGCCCATGGCAGCCGCGGCCAGCAGTTCGTAGTCAATCACGGGATGGCGCTCGCTCATGATGCGGCTCCCATCCTGGAACTCTCCAGCTTCTCACGTATGCGGATCAGCCCGCGCCGAATGTGCGTCTTCACCGTGCCCAGCGGAAGACCCGTGGCCTCCGCGATCTCCTGGTGCGTGAGTCCCTGGCCGACTGACAGCCGCAGCACCCGCACCTGTTCATCACTGAGCGATTCCAGCGCTGCCGCCGCCATCGCGACATCCTCACTGCGCCCCACGGACGATTCCGCCGGCGCAACGGCCGGCTCCTCCACAAGCTCCGCAGAGCCCGGCGTCCGGCCCATCTTCCGCACACGGTCAATCAGACGCCGCCTCGCGATCATCGCGATGAACGCAGCCTCCGACGCCACTTCCGGGTCGTAACGCTTCGCCGACTTCCACACGTCGACGAAGATCTCCTGTGCCGCATCCTCGGCGTCCGAACGATTCCGCAAGAAGCGGCGGACCAGCGACCAAACCAGCCCGCCGTAGGTGTCAAGGCACTCCTGTGCCGCATCCGGCTCGCCCGCAGCAACGCGTTGTAGGAGCGTCATTTCCAACCGTTGGCGCCTCTCAGGGGGTTCACCCCATCGTATCAGCGCCGTCGGTGCTGCGGCAAGAGCCGTCATCCGTCCCGATTACTCCGGCAGGATCACGCGATCGATGACATGGACCACCCCATTACTCGCCTCGATGTCGGGGGTGAGGACTTTGGCGTCTTCGACCATGACGGCGCCGTTGGCGGCGGAGATATCGATCGTCTGGCCCAGGGCGGTCTCGGCGCGGCCGGCCTTGATGGCCTGGTCGCTGTAGATGCGGCCCGGGACGACGTGGTACTTGAGGATGTTGGCGAGCTTGTCCTTGTTCTCGGGACGCAGCAGGCTCTCGACCGTGCCCTCGGGCAGGGCCGCGAAGGCGTCGTCGGTCGGGGCGAAGACCGTGAACGGCCCGTCGGACATCAGCAGGTCGGCCAGGCCGGCGGCCTTGGCGGCGGCCAGCAGCGTGCCGAACTTGCCGGCGCCCTGAGCCACCTCGACGATGTTCTTGGTCTCCGGCATGATCACGGTGTCGATCACGTGGATGACGCCGTTGGAAGCCTCAATGTTGGTTTTGACGACCTTGGCCTTGTCGATCTTGACATCGTTGCCGTAGGCCTTGACATCGATGCGCTGGCCGCTGAGGGTGGTCCACTGCTTCTGGCTGACGACGTCCTTGGCCATCGCCTCGCCCTTGACGACGTGGTAGGTCAGGATGCTGGTGAGCAGCTTCTTGTTCTCGGGCTTCAGCAGGGTCTCGATCGTGCCGGCGGGGAGCTTGGCGAACGCCTCGTCCGTCGGAGCGAAGACGGTGAAGGGACCCTCGCCGCTGAGAGCCTCGACCAGGCCGGCGGCCTTGACCGCGGCGACCAGGGTGTTGAAGCTGCCGGCGGAGACCGCGACATCGACGATGGTGTCGCCCTGCTCCATGGAGACGGTCTGGACGGTGGCGACCTGCGCCTCGCTGGCCGTGCAGCCCTTGGACCACTCGCACTCCTGTGCGGCGGCAGATGTGGCAAACCCGGCGAGCGAAACGAGCGCAGCGATAGACATGGCCTTCATGGCAATCCTCCTTGGTGTTGTTCCAGGGTTTTCTCTATCCAGAGGCCGGCGTTACTTAGCCGGCACGCGGAGGGGTTTCGCGGGCTCCGGAGGCCGGATTCAGGTTTTTTTGCACCTGGCGCGGGGCCGCAGGAGCCGTCTGGCGGGTCCGCGGCGGTCGCGCGGGGGGGCCGGGCCCGGGACGCCCCGTAGGATCCGGCGCCGATGGAGATCTTCCGCGAATTCACCTTCGACGCCGCCCACCGGCTCAACAACCTGCCGGAGGGGCACAAGTGCGCCAACCTGCACGGGCACACCTACCGGGTGGTGGTGTACGTGGATGGGCCGCTGGACCCGAAGATTGGCTGGGTGATCGACTTCGCCGAGATCAAGCGGGCCGCGGCAGATGTGCTGGGCCAGCTCGACCACGCGATGCTGAACGATGTGCCCGGGCTGGAGCAGCCGACGGCGGAGATGATCGCCATCTGGATCTGGGACCGGCTGAAGCCGCAGCTTGCCGGGCTGAGCCGGATCCAGGTGTGGGAGAACCCGACGAACGGGTGTGAGTATCGGGGGGAAAGAGAGTAGAGAGCAGAGAATAGAGATCAGAGAGCAGTGCTCCCTCTCCCGCCGCCAGCGGGAGAGGCAACGGCACGCAGTGCCGTGGTGAGGGGTAGAGAGCAAACCGCGAGCGAAGCAAGCGCTCAAACCTGCTTCTGAACTGCGCCCGACCTGCCACCGGCGCGCGCAAACACACGCCGATCTACCACCTGTGCGCGCCAAGATCGGTCGGTCGAGCCTCGCGCACTGGCACGCGTCCAGCACGTCGGCACGATTGGGCATGGATGAGGTCGACCATGCGCTTGCGGAGGCCTGGGATGAGCTTGCCGCGCGGCTCGCCCGCGATCCCGAAGAAGCCGAACGGCGGGCTGCCCGGGCGGCCCGCGTGCTGCGCCATCCCGTCAGCGCCTGGTGCATCCGCCTTCGGGCCACCGACACGCGACCGGCGAACTGGGGTGTGATCAATGGCGCCGATCTCGAGGCCGCCGAGCGCGGCGAGGCGCACGATGTCCACCTGACCAAGTGGTGGATCCGCGACCTGAGCGCCCCGGTCCACCTGCGCTGGCCCGGGGTGGACTGGCAGGTGGCCGCGGCAGAACTCGGGCGGCCGCCGGCGACCATCCGCCAGTGGATCCGGCGCGGGGTCTTCGAGGTGCGGTGGGACTACGCCCGCTCCGTCGGCAAGAACGGCCAGCCCGTCCCCAGCATCTGGACCCGCGCCCCGCTCGACCCCCACGCCCCCCGCGCCCGCCGCAACCCGCTCTGGGGCGACATGTGGCCCGACCTCTTCGATCGCCTCCCCGACGACTACGCCATCACCCTCCGCCGCGAGCCCCATCCCGACCCCGCCAGCATCGTCCAGCGCGGCTACTTCTACCGCTGCCCCGGCCGCTATCTCCCCCTCCCCGAAGGTCTCTCCCCTCCCACCCTCGCCCCGCCCGGCGGGGAGAGGATGTCCGCGCAGCGGACAGGTGAGGGGTCACAACAGCCCGCGAGCGAAGCGAGCGCTCCACCCTCCCTCCACATCCCCTGCAACCGCCTCGTCCGAGTCCTCTTCCTCCCCTTCCCCTGCTGGACCATCGCCGACTTCCGCGGCGCCCCCGACCACATCCCGCAGCTCAAGCCGCAGTGGTCCGACCTCACGGGCCAGCTCCCCGCCTGCGAGCGCTGCTGGAACGTCCAGCGCGACCGCCCCCTCGACGGCTACCAGGGCGCAGCCGGATGGAACCTCTTCGTCACCCAGCTCACCGGCGGCCTGCTCACCGGCAGCGAGGTCCGCCGCCCCCTCGACCTCGTCCCCAGGGAAGACCGCCCGCCCGTCACCACCTTCGTCCGCAAGCCCGCCCTCCGCGCTGCCATCTTCCGTATGCTCCTCGAAGCCGCCCCCCACCGCCAGATCGCCGCCACTCTCGGCATCTCGCGCAAGTCCATCGAGCACCACGCCCGCCAGATCTACCGCCAACACGGCGTCCGCAACGCCATCGAACTCCGCGCCAAGCTCGGCGCCCCGCCCCCAACCCCCGAACAGCGCACCGCCCGCGCAGCAGGCTGATCCGCGTTGTGGGTCGTGCTCCCTCTCCCGCCCCCCGGCGGGAGAGGCAACGGCACGCAGTGCCGTGGTGAGGGTCAAAGAACAACGGCCGCGCAGCGGCCCACACTCTGCCCCCCCTTCCCCGCCTCCAAAGAGGGGGCGTGGGGGACACCCCCACACGAGCGACCAGCGACTCTTCACGCCGCGAACACATGCTCCCGGTGCCACGCCAGCGCTTCGGGATCCGGCGCCCATCGCGTCGGATGCCGTATCGCTTGCCCCTCGATCTCCAATAGCGCCGCCCGGTGAATGTCCGATGGCGCCCCTGTCCGCAGCCGCCCCGATACAACCACGCGCAGGTCATCGTCCAGCGTGATCAGCCCGCGATCGAACGCCCGATCGTGCAGCGCCGACAGCGCAAGTCCGTTGCGTGGATCAAGGCGGCGCGATTCGTCCACGGCCCACGGCACGATGTGACTCGCCTGCAACAACTGCGGCACGCAGATGCCGGAGATCGCGCACGTGTAGTCGTACGACGCCAGCACCGTCACGCGAAACAGAGATTGCAGCCGGCGCACCTTGACGGTCGCGGTCGCTTCTGTCGGCCGATCCGCAGGCGCCGCCGGAGCCTCGACCTCCGCCGTCGCCAACCCGAGCCGCTCACGGGCCTCTTCGCTCTCGCTGGCGAGGCGCGCCCAGTCCGCCGCGAACTCGGCGAAGATCTCCTGATCCTGGCGGGACGCCCCGCTGAGCCCCTTGATCCCGCGGGCCTGCAACGCCGGATCGAGGCTGGCGAAGTTGCACAGCTTCATCGCCGCGCTGCTCGGCGTCCGCCCCAGTCGCGACGCCAGCTCGACGATGTCCGGATTGCTCCTGTGCAGCCGCCCGAACGGCGTGCGGCAGTACAGATTGAACGCCACGAGGAGTTCGTCACGAGTCCATGACCGGCGTTCTGCCATTGCTGCACCCTGTCTACGCGGCGCCTCGATCCGGAGATAGCCAGGATAGCAGCATGACACTCGCTGCTTGCTGGGCCCGCGCTCTACCGCGCGGACACATGCGTCGGCAACTACGCGTGTGGCCGCCGCCTGGCCGGTATTCAGGCCGAAGGCCTTGAACTGCAGTAGCCGGGGCGTGGAGCGGTGGCGCCGCCCGAAGGGAGGCGGCGACGCGACACCCCCGGAATCGGGGGCGAGGGGATTGGCGCAGCCTGAAGGGCTGCTCAAACGCTACCTTGCAGCGATGGCTTCCACCTTCATGTGCAATCTTCTCCACATCGCGTTCTCCACGAAAGGGAGACGGCCGATCATCACACCGGAGATGGAAGCGGCGGTGTACCCCTATGTGGGAGGCATTTGCCGGAGCATGAAGTCGCCGTTGCTGACGATCGGTGGGACGGCAGATCATGTGCATCTGCTCGTGAGTCTTGCTAAGACGGTGGCGCTTGCTGACCTCATGATGCAGGTCAAGCGCGATTCGTCGAAGGTGATCCGCCAGACAATCCGGGAGTTTCATTGGCAAGACGGGTACTTTGCGTTCTCGATCGGGGCTTCCGGAGTTGAAGACGTCCGAAGGTACGTCGCGACGTAGAAGGAGCATCATGCGCGGATTGATTTCAAGGATGAGGTTCGGATGCTGCTTCGGAAGTACGGCGTCGAGTTCGATGAACGGCATGTGTGGGATTGAGTTTTGAGCAGCCCTTCGGGCTGCGTGTGTTAGGGAGGCACAAGACCGGGGGTGTCGCGTCGTCGCCTCCCTGCGGGAGGCGGCGGCGCTCCACGCCCCGGCTATTGTCGATCGAGGCCTTCGGCCTGAAGACGCACGCCATATCGCGGGCGGGCTGGGGGCAGGAGGCCGCCAGAATCGCCCGCGGCGGGGCCTGCCTTCCCTTACAATGAGGTATTAGAACGCCCAGAGGGAGCCCCCATGTCCACCCACCCCACATCCCCATCCACCCCCGCCTCCGGGCCGCGGATCTCCGGCCCGGGCCTCGATGCCGCCGGGCGGCCGCTGGCGAGCGAGGCCGATCCGCACGCCGTGACCATCAGCGGGCTGGTGCTGGACCCGGCCTATGGGCCGGGCGTGGCCGGGTGGGCCCCCGCCGAGAGCCTGCGCAACGTCGAGCGGGATCTGCCGGCGCCGGGGGGCTTTCCCTACACCCGCGGGCTGGTCCCGGAGGGGTATCGCACCCGGCTGTGGACCATGCGCCAGTTCGCCGGCTTCGGCTCGGCCGATGACACCAACCAGCGCTTCAAGTACCTCCTCCAGGCCGCCAAGAGCGGGACCAAGGCCAACACCGGGCTCTCCACCGCCTTTGACCTGCCGACGCTGATGGGGCGGGATTCCGATGACGCCCTGTGCGTCGGCGAGGTGGGCAAGTGCGGCGTGGCCATCGACACCATCGAGGACATGCACCGGCTGTACGCCGACATCCCCGTGGGCACGGTGACGGTGAGCCAGACCATCAACGGGCCTGCCGCGGCGATCTGGGCGATGTACCTGGCCCACGCCATGCAGCGCGGCATCGGGTGGGACACGCTCTCAGGCACGCTGCAGAACGACATCCTCAAGGAGTTCCACGCCCAGAACGAGTTCATCTATCCGCCCGAGCCGTCGGTGAAGCTGGTGGTGGACACGATCGAGTTTCAGTCGAAGCTGGTGCCGCGCTGGCACTCGGTTTCGATCTCGGGGTATCACATCCGCGAGGCGGGCTCGACGGCGACGCAGGAGCTTGCCTTCACGCTGCGGGATGGGATGGAGTACGTCGAGGCGTCGATCGAGCGGGGGATGGATGTCAACGAGTTCGGCCCGCGTCTGAGCTTCTTCTTCAACAGCCACAACGAGTTCTTCGAGGAGGTCTGCAAGCTGCGGGCTGCGAGGCGCATCTGGGCCCGCATGATGCGCGACCGCTATGGGGCCACCAACCCCAAGGCCTGGTACATGAAGACGCACGTGCAGACCGCCGGATGCAGCCTGACCGAGCAGCAGCCGCTGAACAACATCGTGCGGGTCGCCTACCAGGCCATGGCGGGCGTGCTCGGCGGGTGCCAGAGCCTGCACACCGACTCAATGGATGAGACGCTCGGCCTGCCGACCGAGCAGGCCGTGACGGTGGCGCTGCGCACGCAGCAGATCCTGGCCCACGAAACCGGCGTGACGCGCGTGACCGACCCGCTGGGCGGGTCGTGGTTCGTCGAGGAACTGACCGATCGCATGGAGGCCGAGGCGCTGGAGTACATCGCCGAGATCGATGAGATGGGCGAGTACGGCGGCGGGGCCAAGTACGGGCGCGGCGTGGTCGAGGGGATCAACCGCGGCTACTTCCGGCGCAAGATCGCCGAGGCCAGCTACCGCTTCGCCGAGGAGTGCGAGGCGGGCGACCGCATCATCGTGGGCGTCAACGAGTACGTGGACACCAGCGAGAAGCGGCCCATCGAGATCCTGACCATCCCCGACAGCGTCGAGACCGAGCAGGTCGACCGGCTGGCGAAGTTCAAGGCGGCGCGGGATGCCCGCGCAGTCGAAGCCGCCCTCGAGCGCATCCGCGCCACCTGCCGCGACGGCGACCCCGGCACACCCGGCGCAACCGCCGGCCACGACGCCTACCCCGCCGCCGCCGCCGACCTCGGCCTGCACCCGACCAACGTCATGCCCGCCCTGATCCACGCCGCCCTCTGCGGCTGCACCCTCGGCGAGATGACCCAGGCCATGGCGTCGATCTACGGGCGATATGAGGGCGGGCCGGAGTGGTAGAGCCCCAATGAGACCGAGTCTCATGATGAGGCGGCGGGCGGGCCGGGGGTGAATTTCGGATATACAGACCTAAAATAGGCGGGCGTGGGCTGCGCGGGGCGCGCAGGAGCGCCCATGCCGGAGGTCGTTATGACTGCCTATGCCACCGAGCCCGCAACCTGGCCGAAGTCGCTGGACGCTCTGACCGCTGCGCCGCACCACCACACGCTGGTGTTCGAGAACGAGAAGGTGCGGGTGCTGGATTCGAAGGTTTCGCCCGGTGACACCGTGCCGCTGCACGCGCACCGGTGGCCGGCCGTGCTGCACATCCTGAGCTGGGCGGACTTCGTGCGCCGGGATGAAGAGGGTCGGGTGCTGACGGACACGCGGGGGCAGCCGGGCGCCCCGCCGCACGTGATGTGGGCGCCCCCGCTCTCGCCGCACACGCTGGAGAACGTCGGAGAGAGCCTGATCCATGTGATCTCGGTCGAGATCAAGGGGTAGGCGGGGCGGAGGCGGGCGCCCGCCCGGGCGGCCTGGGGGGCGTCTCGGGGCATTCTCGATTCCGAGAACAGAGAGGCTGGGGAATCGCGCTTGTGCTGCGCGGGCGAATCTGGCATACTGAGCAAGTCCAGAGATTCGCTACTGCGGAGGACTTGCGCATGGCGACAACGCATCCCAGGTCAACATTGTGTGTTGCGTGCCTGTCGGGGGCCGTGATCGGGTTCGCCGCGGGGGTGATGGCGCTGCTGCTGTTTGGGCAGACCATTGCGTCCTCGCTATCCGATGCGCTGGCAGCGGTGGCGGCGCTGCTGCTGGTGTTCGGAACGCCGATCTTCGGCGGGCTCGTGGGCCTGCACATCGGGGACCGGATGAACGATCGCGAGTAGCGCCGGCGTCACCGGGGCTGGTGTGTGTACGGCTGTGCGCGCGCAGCGACATCAGCGCCGGGCGCTGATGTCGGCTGCGGGACACGAGAGAATCGGGCCTCAGGCGGGGGCGAGTTCGGAGGTCGTCGGATCGATGATGCGCCGGACCTGGGAGATCCTGTTAGCCGGGAAACCGGCGGACTTGGCGTGCTCGCGGATCTCGACCTCGCTGGGGGCGATGTAGACGCAGTAGATCTTGTCCTGAGTCACGTAGCTTTGGACCCACTGGATCTTGGGGCCCATCTGCTCGAGGACCTGGCAGGAAGTCTGGCTGGCAGCGCGGATCTGGGCGTCGTTGAGATTGCCGACGCCGGGCATGTCCCGCTCAATGACGAACTTGGGCATGTGGGGCTCCTTTTTGCTGGGGCACAGAGGCCATTGCTGGGCGCCTCGCCGCGGCGGGGCGACTGGGCCTGAGGCGCGGGAATCGGGCGCCAGGCGCCAGCGTGTCCAACGCCGCCGAAGCTAGCAAGTGCTAAGATTGCCGAGAAGGAGGCCGCGCCATGCGACGGGCGAAGCTGGCGGTGATCGCAGCAGTGTGCAGCGCGGCGGCGGCGCCGCTGGCGGGCTGCCGCATCGAACGGCACCGCTCGGGCGATTCGTCGATGACATCGGTGCAGCGAGCCCTGCCGCTGCCGCGCCGGGATGGGGTCAGACGCGACGGTGGGACTTCTTCCAGTTTGGCGCGGCCTTCGGCGCCTTCGGAGCGGCCCTCCGGGCTGTCCTGACGGGCCGGTGCGGCGTCGCGGCCGGGAGCGCCGCGTGCGCCGGCTCGGGGCTCAACGGCGCTGATGTGGGATCGCCCGCAAAGAAAATTCAAAGCCGGTTGTCGAGCGTCCGCGATGCCGTTCGACTTCCTCGTGATGTGCAACTGAAAGCGTTGGCGGGCCGATCGGGCCGGCCGACTGCGAACAAGGAGAAACGACCGATGCGCGTGATGGTGATCGTCAAGGCGGACCAGGACACCGAGGCGGGGGTGATGCCGAGCCGGGAACTGCTGGAGGAGATGGACCGGTACAACGAGGAACTCACACGGGCGGGCGTGCTGCTGGACGCCGCGGGGCTGAAGGCGAGTTCGCACGGGGCCCGGGTGCGGTTCGCCGGCTCGCGGCAGACGGTGATCGACGGCCCGTTCACGGAGTCCAAGGAGTTGATCGCCGGGTACTGGCTCTGGCAGGTCACGAGCCTGGAGGAGGCGATCGAGTGGGTCAAGCGGTGTCCGAACCCGCATCCGGGGACGGACTGCGAGATCGAGATCCGGCCCCTGTTCGAGATGTCGGACTTCGAGGCGGCACAGTGAGGCCGGCGGCGCCGGGAGCGACCATGGAAACCTGCATCTCAAGGGACGGCACGAGGATCGCCTATGACCGGGTCGGCGAGGGGACGCCGGTGATCCTCATCGGCGGAGCGCTGAGCCATCGGTCCTTTCCGCAGTTCGTCGAACTCTCGCGGCTGCTGTCGGTGCGCCACACGGCGATCGCCTACGACCGCCGGGGCCGTGGCGACAGCGGCGACACTGCGCCGTACGCGGTCGAGCGCGAAGTCGAGGATGTCGACGCACTGATCGGGGCCGTCGGCGGCTCGGCGCACGTGTGGGGCTGGTCATCGGGCGCGGCATTGGCGCTGCGGGCGGCGGCGAGCGGGCTCGGCATCGAGAAACTGGCGCTCTACGAACCGCCGTACATGGTCGGCAACGTCGGCCATCGCCCGCCGCCGGACCACGAGGCGAAGCTGCGCGAACTGGTCTCGGCGGGGCGCCGCAGCGACGCCGTGAAGTTCTTCATGGTGCAGATGGTGGGCGTGCCGCGGCTGATGGTGGCGATCATGCGCCTGATGCCGTTCTGGAAGAAGCTGCTGGTGACAGCGCACACGCTTCCCTACGACGCCGCGGTGATGGGCGACTTCAGCTTGCCGCGCGAGATGATCGCGTCGGTGCGCATCCCGACGCTGATCGCGGCCGGCGAGAAGAGCCCGCCGGTGCTCAGGAACGCGGCGCTGGCGGTTGCCGAGACGCTGCCCGGCGCCGGGCACATGGTGCTGGCGGGCCAGAGCCACAACGTGTCGATGAAGGCGCTGGCGCCGGCGCTGCTCGACTTCTTCGCTTCCTGACCACCGCAAGAGAGAAGTGCGATGTCAAAGACGATTGAAGGGGGCGCGGGATCGAAGCGGAAGCGGGTGGGCTGGCTGCTCACGGGACTCTCCGGGGCGTTTCTACTGCTCGACGCGGCGGGCAAGTTCATGCGGCCCGAGGCGGTCGTCGAGGCGATGGGCAAGCTGGGCTATGAGGCGTCGGTGATCACACCGCTGGGATTCGTGCTGGCGGCGTGCACGGCGCTGGCTTTGTTCCCGCGCACGGCGGTGGTCGGGGCGATCCTGCTGACCGGTTACCTTGGCGGGGCCGTCGCGACGCACGTGCGCGTCGGCAACCCGCTGTTCAGTCACGCGCTGTTTCCGGTGTACATCGGGGCCATGATCTGGCTCGGGCTGCAGTTGCGGGGGTTCGAGCTGCGCCCGCCGCGGGCGCACGGACGGGCGGCCGCCGAGACTAAACTGGGCTGATGCCGTCAGCAGCCGCGACGCGCGGAGCCATCGAGGCGGTATGGAGGATCGAGTCGGCGAGGCTCGTGGCGGGGCTGGTGCGCACGGTGCGGGATGTCGCGCTGGCGGAAGAGTGTGCCCAGGAGGCGTTCGTGGCGGCGCTGGAGCAGTGGCCGCGGGACGGGATCCCGGCGAACCCCGACGGACGAGATCGCGCGGGCGTTCGTGCTCCCCGAGGCGACGATCGCGCAGCGGATCACCCGGGCCAAGCGCACGCTCAGCGAGCGGGGGACGCCATTCGAGGCGCCGCGGGGGGATGAGCTCGGGCCGAGGCTGTCGTCGGTGCTCGAGGTGATCTACCTGCTGTTCAACGAGGGGTACTCGGCGACAGCGGGCGAGGCGTGGGTGCGCCCCGACCTGTGCGCCGAGGCGCTGCGACTCGGCCGCATGGCCGCGGCGATGATGCCGGAGGAGCCGGAGGTCCACGGCCTGGTTGCGCTGATGGAGTTGCAGGCCTCGCGCCTGCACGCAAGGACCGATGCGCAGGGACGTCCGGTCCTGCTGATGGACCAGGACCGGTCGCGGTGGGACCGGCTCCTGATCCGGAGGGGCCTGGCGGCGCTGGATGTGTCGCTGCGCCTCGCGGCCGAGCCCGGGCCGTATGCGCTGCAGGCCATGATCGCGGCGTGTCACGCGCGGGTGAAGCCGGGGGAAGAAGTGGACTGGAAGAGGATCGCCGGGTTGTACGGCGAACTGCTCAGGGTGACGCCATCGCCGATCGTGGCCCTGAACCGCGCGGTGGCGGTCGGGATGGCCGAAGGGGCCGATGCGGGGCTGGCGCTGCTCGACGAGATCGCGCCCGCGCCGTCGCTGGCGGGGTATCACCTGCTGCCGAGCGTGCGCGGGGAGTTCCTGCGGCGACTGGGGCGCGCCGATGAAGCGCGGGCAGAGTTTGAGCGGGCCGCGGGCATGACGCGGAACGCGCAGGAGCGGGAGTTGCTGCTGGGGCGGGCGAGGGCGTGTGAGACGGGCTGCGATTGACAGCCGGCCGGGCGGAAGGCGGCGGCCACGGATCGCGCAGGCAGAGTCGGGCAGGGCAGGTCCTGCTGCCCCTGCGCCGCGGGCGGTCAGGAGCGGCGGGAGGCCTTCTTCGGCGCCTTGCCTGAAGCGGTCTTCTTTGCAGCCTTCTTCACCCGGGTGGTGTTGGCCGGCGCCTTCTTTGCGACCTTCTTCGCAGTGGTCTTCTTCGGAGCGGTTTTGCTGGCGGGGGCGGCGGCGGCGCGCTTGCGCGCGGTGGCGGGAAGGTTGGCTTCGTAGAGCTTGATGAGTTTTCTGGCGGAGGTGCGTTTGATGACCTTGCCGACGACATCAAGAGGGACATCCTCGAGCTTCTTGAAGCGGACGCAGCTCTTGCCCATGTCGAGCTTGCGGCCGCCTTTGGTCCAGGCCGCGCGGAACCATTCTGCCTCGGCAGGATCCATATAGATGTTGCAGAGGTAGAGCGCCATGTGGCCCTTCTGCGACGCGATGGAGGCGAAGGGAAGCGGCTGAGCAGGGTCGCAGTGATAGCCGGCGGGATAGACGCTGTGCGGGACGCAGTAGCCGATCATGCCGTACTGGATGCGCTCCTCGCAGGCGGGATCAAGGTTATCGAGGATGACCTTGCGGATGGCCTCGATGGCGGCGCGGCGGTCGGGCGGGAGGGCGTCGAGGTACTGCTTGACGGTTGTCGGCTTGGTGGGCATGGGAGAGGCTAGGCAATAGGCAATAGGCGCCGGGCCTGGGGCATTGGGCGCCGGATCGGAGGGTGTGGCGCCATCAGGGCAGGTCGGCGAGGTGGTAGTGCTCGACTTCCGCTCGCTCGATGAGGGGGGATTCCTGCGGGGCGATGTAGGCCTGGCGCCAGTTGTCGCCGGTGAAGCCCTTGAGGGCGTCGAGGTCGCGCCAGATGGTGGTCATCATGAACCGGCGCGGCGACTCGTCGGTCGGAAGGCCGATGGTGATATCGAGCAGGCCATCGCAGCGGCGGACGATGTCGACGGCGTCGGTGGTGAAGAAGGCGCAGAAGGCGTCGGCCTGGCCTTCGCGGGCGGTGGCGCGGAAGATGCGGATTATGGGCATGAAGGGAGGTTAGCAGACGGCGCCGGGACGCCGGAGTTGATTTCGGCCCGCGCCGGGCCGATAGGGCGCTGAGGAGACCACCATGTTCGACAGCCCCGCCGTGCTGCTTTCCAGCCTGATCATCGGCCTGGCCGGGATGGGGCTGCTGATCTACGGGAAGAAGCAATCGAACCTCAAGTGCCTTGCCGCGGGGGCAGGGCTGTGCGTATACCCGTACTTCGTGCACTCTCTGATCGTGATGTGGCTGGTTGCGCTGGTGTGCGGCGCGGGGCTGTGGTTCACGCGGCAGCAGTGACCGCAGCGCGCCCCGCGCCGGCCGCCTTGCCTCGAGGCCGGGGGGCACGGCGCGGCAACAGGCGGGGTACGATCGGCCCGCTCGATCTCGTGGTCGGCGTGTTCGGTGGGTCTTGCCTGGGGAGGCTGTCGCATGTTCAGGATTACAGCGAGCGGGGTTGTGGTGTGCGCGCTGGGGGCGCTTGGCGGGTGCGCGGGGATGGGGGCGCAGCAGGCGGATGAGTCAGCGCACAAGGCGCACGACGCCTATGTCGCGGCGATCAACTCGAACGATCTGGAGACGTTTCTCGGGATGCTGACCGAGGATGTCGTGTTCATGGCGCCGAACTCGCCGCGGATCGTGGGCAAGGACGCGGTGCGGGCGTGGGCGGCGCCGTACCTGGAGGCGTACGAGGTCCACTGGGAGAAGACGACGCTGGAGCTGGTCGTCGCCGGCGACTGGGCCATCGAGCAGTACGCGTATGTCGAGAATGACACGCCGCGGGGCGACTGGCCGGCGCTGACCGACACCGGCAAGGGGATCAACATCTACCGGCGCGAGGCGGACGGCGTGTGGCGGGTGGCGCGGGACGCGTGGAACTCGGATCTGCCGGCGCCGGCGCCTGAAGACGGCGCTGCCGAGGGCGCGAGCCTGAGCAATGTCGAACTGATCCGCGGGGTGTACGACGCGTTTGCGGCGGGCGATGTGCCGGGCGTGCTGGGCGCGATGAGCGCCCAGATCGTGTGGAACGAGGCGGAGAACTTCCCGTATGCCGATGGGAACCCGTACGTCGGGCCGGAGGCGGTGCTCAGCGGCGTGTTTGCCCGGTGCATCGGGGAGTGGGACGGGTTTGGCGTCGAGATCGACGAGATCCTGGATGCCGGCGACACGGTCGTCGCGACGGGACGGTACGTCGGCACGTACAAGGCGACGGGGCAGGCGCAGAACACACAGCTCGTGCATGTGTGGCGCATCGAGGACGGGCGGATCACGGGATTCCAGCAGTACGCCGATACGCTGCAGGTTGCGCGCGTGATGGGGCAGGGTGGATGAGCGGCTTCTGACAATCGCACGACGAGGCGCAGAGAAGAGGTCGGAGCGGAGGCCCCTCACAGTCCTGACTTCGTCAGGACAGCTCTCCCCGCGGCGCGGGGCGAGCGTGCGGAGGGGACGCCGCTGTTATGATGGCGGCGTGTACTGCCTGGGGTGTGAGTACGAGCTGGCGGGGCTGGAGGGGGGCTGCTGTCCGGAGTGCGGTCGGGCGTTCGATGCGGGTGATTCGAGGACGTTCTCGCGCGAGCGGCACAGCCAGCTGCGGGATCGGCGGGCGCGGCCGTGCGAGATCGCGCTGATCGCGGCGGCGACGACGCCGCTGGTGGCGAACCTGATGGCGCACGCAGCGCTGGTGGCAGCGCGGGTTTCGCTGGGGCGCTGGCCGCACCGGTTCGGGGCGGACGACCCGAAGGGCGTTGCGGGGATCGGGTTGTTCTACGGGCTGGCAATGCTGGCGCTGCTGGCGTCGCCGGTGGCGGCGCTGGTCGGGCTGCTGATGGCGGCGCTGCTGGTGGTCGACCGGGCGTGGGTCCGACTGCTGCGCGGGGGGCTGATCGCGGCGTGCCTGTGGGGGTTCGGGATCCTGCTGACGCAGGGGGATCCGGCGCAGGTGTGGGTGTGGCTGTTTGATTGAGGGGTTGGCGAGCGCTAGGCGCTGATGAGGCCCTCATCTTCTTCCATGAGCATCGGACAGTTATCCAGAATGATGGTCCGTTTGCGGAGCAGGCGCCTGGCGTGCCGGTAGCGCATGCAGAAGATGTGCGAGACCGGGCTGCCGCGGTCCTGGCCTTCGATGAAGATGGCGTCGAAGCGGCCTTCCGGGGTATTGGCGAAGCCGTCCCATGCGAAGGCGGCTCGATCGGGCGATGACGTTCGGAGCAGACGTCGCCCATTGGCAATGCCCTGCTCGAAGGTCTCGGCAACGAATCGCTGCAGCGACCGCTGGCCCGCGTGTTCGATCATGGCAAAGGGGATGAGGGTGTCGCCGCCGTCGATTGAGTGGAACGCATGCTCGAACGCGGCGCCGACGAGGTGGACGAGGGGCTCGGAGGGTTCGGGCATGGCGGCGAGTATACCGGGGT
Organism: Phycisphaerales bacterium JB039; assembly: GCA_043101635.1. Lineage (GTDB taxonomy): Bacteria > Planctomycetota > Phycisphaerae > Phycisphaerales > UBA1924 > CAYMJK01. The sequence continues at coordinate 17,233 of JBICIE010000148.1, forward strand.
GGCACGGCCGCGTGAGGGGACGCCGCCCGCAGTGGCGAGAGCAGGTGGATCATGACGCGGACGAGCGCATGGCGATCGATTGTGCAGCGCGCGGCGGCTCCGCCGGCCTGCGCCTTCACAAACTCAAATTTCACAAGCACTTACGACTCGCTCGGCTCGCCCAGATTCACGGCGCTGCGTGGCGCGATCAGGGTGTTTCGGCGGGGTCGGCCGGTGGGAGTTCGAGCTGTTTCGGCGCTGTGGTCGCGGCGCGCAGGGCCTCAAGCACCGCGGTGGCCTGCCCCGCGTCGAATCCCTCAACCGCGATCACCCGGTCGCCCGTCTGCTCGACCAGCGCCACGCCCGGCTGCGTCGTCATCTGCCAGGTGCGCACGCCATCGGCGTTCTGGCGCTCGATGGTCGGATACGCCCCGGTTCGCGCTGCAGCGCGCAGGCGCAGGGCGCTGGCGTACTCGGCGCCGAACTCGGCGGCGTCCTGCTCGCTGTCCCACACGCTGACCCAGACGAACCGCAGGCGATCCGTCAGCGGCGCTTCGCCGGGCGCTTCATACACCGCGCACGCGTCGCCGTCCCAGCCCTCGGCGCCGAGGTGGGCGTCCGGCGAGTTGCCCAGCAGGATCCGCGTCTGGAGTTCGCCCATGACGTTGGCGCCGACCAGCCGCGCCTCGACGATGCCGGAGAGGTCCGGCAGCGTCACACGCTGCGGCACATCGCGCTCGGCGTACTTCTCAGGGTGCAGCACCTGCTCGGTCGAGATCGGCGGGTCGGCGAAGGCGGCGTCCACCGCCGCGAAGCCGCCGTCATTGGCCAGCGACAGCGCAAAGACCCAGCCATGGATGTACGGGAAGATCAGGGTGTCGCGGAAGATCGCCGGCGCCTCGCCGAGCCCCGGCGCGATCGCCGCGCCGGCGCCGCTGAGCGCCGCGCCTTCGGTGGACATCGCGGTCGCCTGCTGCGCGCTGCCGAGCATCACCGCCGTGCCGGCGATCATGGCGTCGCCCTCGATCAGGGCGTGCACTGCCAGCGCCATGTCATCATCATGCATGACGGCGTCCAGCATGCGGCTGAGGTCGAAGTGCTGGTCCTGCAGCGCGTGGGTGAACTCGTGGGCCAGCGTGTTGGTGATCATCGGCTCGACGACCGCCTCGGCCAGGGCCTCATCGAGCCCCGGGATCATCCCGGCGACCGCCTCCGGCAGATCGTCCAGCACGTAGATGCGCTTGGTCTTGGGTTCATAGAACGCGGCGACCTGCGAGGTGGCAAAGGCGCTGTACGCCTTGATGATGTCCACCTCCGGCCCGATCAGTCCCAGCGCCTTGTACGCCTTCTCGGTCAGTTCAATCTGCTCGGGCGGGTACTCCTCCCGCAGCATCTTCATGATCAGCCCCTCGAGCTGGCCGCGGTCCATCACATCGGCCGGCACGTGCTCCAGCAGGGCCAGCCCGCGCAGCGAGGGCGTCTGGCGCTGGATCTGGTCGACGGTCCGCAGCAGCGGGTGCATGGAAGGAGCTTCGCCTTCCTGGGCCCGGGCCAGTGGCGCGGCGCCGGCGCAGATGCAGAGGGTTGCGAACAGCGTGCGGCGGATGGTCATGCAATGATCCTTCGGGGCAGGTACTTCAGCGATCGGCGACGGAGGCGGACGCCATGAGTGATTCGGGCAGGACGTGGTCGATTGCCGGCTCCGGCGGCGAGGCCATCCTTGGCAACACGCACGCCCCCGGCTCCAGCGCCCGGGGAGTCGCGATCATCGTCCACGGCTTCCTCGGGTACAAGGACTACGGGATGTTCCCGGCGATCGCTACCGCGTTTGCCGAGGCGGGCTGGATCGCCCACCGGATCAATCTGTCACACTCCGGGATGACCGATGACATCCAGACGTTCGGCCGCCCGGATCTGTTCGAGCGCGACACCTGGAATCGCCAGCGGGCCGATGTGCAGGCGGTGATCGCGGCCATCGAGGCCGGCCGGATCCCCGGCGCCGGGCTGCCGCTGGCGCTGTTCGGGCACAGCCGCGGCGGGGTGACCGTGCTCCGGGCCGCCGCCCAGCGCTTCGATGAGGGCCTCAGCCCGCTGCCGGCCGGGGTGATCACGGTCGCGGCGCCGGATACCTGCTGCTCGCTGGACGGCGCGGCAAAGGAGGCCATGCGCCAGCGCGGCTACCACGAGGTTGTATCCAACCGGACCGGGCAGACGCTGCGGCTCGGGCGCGACTGGCTCGCCGAGCAGGAGGCCGATCCCGAGGGCCACGATGTGCCGGGCGCCGCGGCGAAGGTCGTCTGCCCGCTGCTGGTGGCCCACGGGGCTGAGGACCCGACCGTGCCGCCGTTCGCTGCGCGCGCGATCGCGGGCGCGGCGCCGGACGGGCGGCTCCTGTTGATCGATGGCGGCGATCACGTCATGAACACCCCGAACCCGTTCGATCCGGCGGCGGAGCCGAGCCCGCAGCTTCGAACGTTGCTGGGGGCCTGCCGTGAGTTCTTGACGGGCGCGGCCTGATATGGCTAGGCGTAGAATCAATCATGGCGAGGGTGTACATCGAAACCACGATCCCGAGCTACTACTTCGAGACCCGCACGAGCCCGCAGGTCATTGCATGGCGTGACGCTACACGGCGATGGTGGGACCACTACTCCCATCACTACGAACTGGTTACATCTGGCTTTGTCGTGGCTGAGCTCCACCGCAGTCCACAGCCGAAGTCGAGCCAGTCGTTGAGCCTGCTTGATTCGGTTCCATTGCTGGACGAGGCGGCAGGCGTCCGCGATGTCGCCGCATACTACATCGAGCATCAGTTGATGCCAAAGGGCGCCGCCGGTGACGCGGCACACCTGGCGATGGCCTCAGTCCACGCGATTGATTTCCTTCTCACATGGAACTGCCAGCACCTGGCCAATGCGAACAAGGTCCGTCACCTCGCCGTACTCAATGCGCGGCTGGGTCTGCCGGTCCCGGTCCTCGCGACGCCAATGAATCTCATTCCGGAGGAGCCATGAGCGGACAACCCCAAGAGCGACCAGATGCCGCCTCGAACGGAGCGCAGGATCCCGTTGTCGAGGAGGTCCGTGCGGCGAGAGCCGCTCTCTGGGAGGAGGCCGGCCGCGATCTCGACGCGCTGTTCGAACTTGCTGCGCGAGAGACCGACTCCGCGCGGAAGCAGCGATCCGCCAACGGTCAAACCGAGGCCTGATGGGCTGGCGGTTTGCCGATCCCGAAATACGCCGGAGATTCGAGGAGTGGCACGGATTTCCACTCCCACAGTTCGAAGAGCTGTCGGGGGAGGACGCGGTGGCGGACGGGCGGCTCCTGTTGATCGATGGCGGCGATCACGTCATGAACACCCCGAACCCGTTCGATCCGGCGGCGGAAGCCAAGCCGGCAGCTTTCGACACTGCTGGACGGTTGTCGTTCATTTCTCGCAGACTCGGCGCAGCGCATCATGACGCGCGTACGCATCCCGATTGAGCCTCGGGCGCATGTAGGAGCCCCCCACGGAGTGGGGGGGTACCCAAGGCCGCTAATCCCCGCGGCGCATCCGGCGCATCCAGCGACCGTACTCCAGCACGCTTGCGATCAGCTCCCGGCGCGGCGGGTAGCCGCGCCCGAAGGCCGTGTGCATGCGCCACTGCCAGTACGGCCCGCGGAAGCGAAACCGCGTGAGCCATCCCAACCGCAGCAGTTCCCAGAGGCCACCGATCGTGTCTGCGGCGTGGCGCACGGCGCCCATCAGCGCTGCTCCCCGGCCTGGGCCCGCGTCCGCTGGGCCTCAGCCTCCTGCCGGAACCACGCGACCGTCTCCTCCAGCCCCTGCTCCAAGGTGGCGAACGGCTCGTAGCCGAGCAGTTCCCGGGCCCGGCCGATGTCGGCCAGCGAGTGGCGCACATCTCCGGTGCGCTCGGGGCGCATCTCCGCCTCGCCCGCCTTGGCCCCGATGATTGCCGCCATGGTGTCGGCGAGCTGGCGCACCGAGGTCTGGCGGCCGGTCCCGATGTTGATCACCTCGCCCGCCAGCGGGCGCCGGCTGGCGCCGGCCTGCAGCGTCGCCAGCACGACGTTGGCAACGTACGTGAAATCACGCGTCTGGCGCCCGTCGCCGTAGATGATCGGCGCCTGGCCGGTCAGGAGCCGGTCGGCCACTGCCGCGACGACCGCGGCGTACGCCGAATCGGCGGGCTGGCGCGGGCCGAAGACGTTGAAGTACCGCAGGCTCACCGTGGACATGCCGAATGAGCGGGCCCAGGCGTGCATCAGGCTCTCGCCGGCGAGTTTGCTGGCCCCATAGGGCGAGAGGGCCTGCGGGAGCATGGTCTCGACCTTGGGCAGGCGGTCCGAATCGCCGTAGGCGGAACTGGACGCCGCGAAGACGATGCGGCCGGCCCCGATGGCCCGGGCCTGCTCCAGCACGCGGACCGTGCCGGTAGTGTTGACGGCCCAGGTCCGCTGCGGCTCCTCGATGGAGCGGGGCACCGAGCCGATCGCGGCCAGATGGAAGATCACCTCCGCCGGGGGCTTGCCCCAGGCGCCGAAGGCGCCGACGGCGGCCTCCGCCAGGGCCTCATCATCGAGGATCGAGCCGTGCACGAAGCGGCAGCGGTCGGGGGAAAGCTCCACCATTTCGGCGACATGGCCCGCCGCGGCGTTGGAAAGATCGTCGATCACCACCACCTGCGCGCCCGCGGCCAAGAGGGCGTCGAGCAGGTGCCCGCCGATGAAGCCGGCTCCGCCGGTGAGGCAGACGCGCCGGTCCTCGAAGGCGGCGCGCAGCGGAGCCATCATGTGGGCCGGAAGTCGCAGCACTGGCCGGATCGTACCCGAACTCGGCGCCGGCGCATACCCCTGCGCTGGCGAACGGGGCCAGATGGCGCTGCGGCGGTGGCCTCAGCAGGCCACTTCGGCGCAAAAGGCGGGGTCCCCGCGCCGGGCGCGGAGACCCCGAAACCCACCTGAACTCCTCCGCGGGGCTCAGGACTTCGCGTCGACGCGGGTGGCCACGCCCTCCTCGTGGGTGACCTTGACCTCGCGGTCCTTCTGCAGCACGGCCGAGCGGGTCGAAAGCTCGCCGTCGAGATACCACGCGGTCTTGTTGTCGAACTTCACCATCACCTGCTCGTCGTTGCCGGTCTTGATGATGAACGACGACTCCTCCTGGTTGATGGAGACGACCTTGCCCTTGGATACCTCGGGCGCGGTCGCCACGATGGCGGTGGCGGTCGGGACGACGGCGGTTGCGCCGCCCAGAAGCGCCAGACCCAGAACTGCTGCTGCGATGTTCCGCATGACGAATCTCCTTTCCCGTCCGTGATGCGTTTGGCAGGCCCGTTGCCTGCTTCCGGGATTTCGGTACGACGCGGAAGATGGCGCGAATGCGTGAATCTGGAATAATGCGCATGTTCAGATGATTCTCATGAAGCGCGTCGCGATTGCGGTGCGCCGACGCGGCGATTGACTTCATGAAGGCCGTCGCATGTGCAGGCGGCGGCCGCGCTGGATGCGCCGGTCGTCGGCGGTCGTTGGCTGTCGTCGGCTGCGACGGGCTCGCGTGAGCCGAGGCAACCGGCGCCGGCGAGCCTGCGAACCGGCCCTGGAACTGTCGACCCGGAGAACGACCATGCCCAGCCTGACCGCAAGCTCCATCACACGCGCCCGGGCCGTGACGGTGTGGGTCATTCGCGCTGTGGCGCTGGCGCTGCTGGCGAGCGGCGCCTACCTGACGATCAAGCGACTGGTCTTCGCGATGTTCGCGGACTTCGACGCCGCGTTCCGTGTCTGGACGGAGATCGGCGAGGGCCACAGCGCATCGCGCGGCGTCGCGATGCTCGTCGTCGGCGCTGCCCTCGCCCTGGCGAGCGGCCGTCTGGCCCGCTGGGTGATCGCGCTGCCGCCGGGCGGCTGCCCGGGCTGCGGCTATTCGCGCGAGGGGGCGGGTGCGTCTGCGGTGTGCCCGGAGTGCGGCATGCGGCAGGACTGACGCCCACCGGCGGGCTCATCCAGCGCGCGAATACGTCGGGCCAGCGGCGCCGCGGTCCGCCGGCGCCGTACTATCGGCCCGGAAGGAGGCTCTTGTATGGTCCGCACCGCTCTTGTCATCGCCTGCGCCGGGTCCTGTGCCGCCGGCCTCGCCCCGGGCAGCGCCACACCCGGCGGCGCGGAGACCGAGTCCGCCGCCGCGGCGCCGGCGCAGCGCGACGCCAGCGTCTTCGTCGTCGACCTGGCCCACTCAACCATCATCTACCGCATCCGCCATTTCGGCCTCGCCAACTTCTACGGGCGCATTCTGGCGCCGGACGGCGAGTTCCGCCTCGACGAAGACGATCTCGGGAGCAGTTTCGTCAACATCATCATCGACATCAAGCGCATGGACGCCGGCAACGATCAGCGCGACGCCTTCCTGCTCAGCCCGGACTTCTTCAACGTCCGCGAGTACCCGAAGGCCACCTTCAAGAGCAAGAGCGTGCGCAAGATTGCTGAAGGGGCCTACGAGGCCACGGGCGAATTCACGATGCGCGGTGTCACCAAGCCCCTCACGGTCAAGATCGAGCAGTTCGCGACCGGCGACTTTCCGGGCTTCGGCCACCGCGCCGGCTTCGAGACCACCTTCACCATCAAGCGAACGGACTTCGGCATGCAAGCCTACTTGAAGGATGGCACCCTCGGCGACGAGGTGCAGATCACCGCCGCGATCCAGGGGTACGTCGACCCCGATGCAGAGGACAATTGACCGACACGACCCGCTACATCCTCTTTGCGGTCGCGATCCCGTTCGCCGCGTGCCTGGCGCTCGGCGCCCCGGCGCTGCTGGCCCGCAGCCGCGATGATGAGCGCCAGCGGTGGCGCTGGCTCATCGCCGTGGCCCTGGGCGCCGCCGCGGCCATCGCGTTCGTCGGCATTACCGGCTTGCCCAGCGAGAAGTGGCAGAGCGTCATGTGGGCGCCGCTGTGCGCGATCCTTGCCGGGGTGCTGGCCGTGCGCAACTGCAACTGCTGGCGCCTGCGCACGGCCGCCAGCCTCATCAGCGCCACGACGGCGCTGGCCATCTGGCCGGTCGTCGCCCAGGAGCCGATGTGGATCCGTCTGCTGGCGCCGGGCTGTGCGCTGGTCGGCTGCCTCGCGATCGCCACTGCCGCGGCCAGGCGAGCCAGCCCGCTCGTCGGCCTGCAACTCGGCGTCGCCACCGCCGGCTGCGCTGCGGTGATCGGGATCTCCGGATCGGTCACGCTCGGCCTGCCGGTGGGCGCCATCGGGACGGGTCTGCTGGCCCTGACGCTGCTCAGTCTCGTCCGCCGGCGTCCGGCTGATCTGGCCGCGGCGCCGTTCGTGGTGATTCCGACGCTCGCCTGCGCGCTGGTGGTGCGCTGGCTGTACGCCTCCAGCGAGGGGGCGCCGATCCATCCCGCCGCCTTTGCCCTCGCGGGCAGCGCGACGCTCGGGCTGGCGCTGGCGACGCCGCTGCGGCGCGAGCCGTCCCGGCGCGCGCGCCTGGCGGGCGCCATCGCGGCGCTCGCCGTCACCATCGGGCTTACCGCCGGCGCCATCGGTCTGGCGCTGACGCCGCCCGATGGCGATACCGGCGACGATCCCTACGCGGACATGTATCGGCAACTCGGGCCGTAGCCTCATGGCGCCATGGGGTGCTTGTGGCCGCTGATGGCGCCGCCGCCGAGCATCGAGACCGCCACCGCGCACATGATCAGCGCGAAGGCGATGTAGTCCGCCGGGCGCGGCCGTTCGTGCAGCACCGTCAGCGTGAAGACCGAGAACACGATCAGCGTGATCGCTTCCTGCAGCACCTTGAGCTGCGGCGCCGACAGCGGCCCGCCGTGGCCGATGTGCCCGAGCCGGTTGGCCGGAACCTGCAGCACGTACTCGGGCAGCGCAATCAGCCAACTGATGCCGATCGCCATCAGCAGCGGCCACGCCGGCCGCTTGAGGTGGTAGTACCACGCGAAGGTCATGAACGTGTTGCTGAGGGTGAGCAGGGCGCCGGTGAGCAGGATTCTCATCATGGCCGGGAGGGTAGCGGGGATCGCCCCCCGGCCGGCGCTTGCGGGATGGACGCAAGCTCCGTAAGCGTGTGCTCGCGGTCGCCGGCGTCGGTAATGGACTGCGCCGCCTCGCGGGCGCGGCCCAGGTGCTGGTCCCGCAGCCGGTCATCGCCCGCGACGGCCGCCGCCCGGGCGATCGCCTCGTGCGCGAAGGCAAGGTCGAACCCACCGATCCCGTGCGCCTCGCACAGCGCAAGGCAGCGGCGGCCGTGCCCCAGCGCCGGCTCGCTGCGCCCCAGCGTGGCATACACCCGCGAGACCTGCCACTCGCCGCGGACCAGGTTGACCGGCCCGCCGACGCCCGGCCGGCTCCAGTGCCACAGCGAGGCGTGGGCCGCGTGCAGCATCTCGAAGTCTTCGTTTGCGGTGCGCCCGGACTTGTCCAGCAGCGCCCAGACGTGATTGAACAGGTTCACGCCCAGGCGGCGGTGCGTCGCGGCGTCCACGACGCCATCGGGGTCCTTCGGCGGGCTCATGGCCGATTCTAATACCAGTAGCGTTCCAGCGCAGCGCGGTACCGCCCGGCGGCCCCCGGTTCCAGCGCCACCAGGTCATCGCGCGCAATGCCCGGCGGGGCAGGCACGAGGACCAGGAGCCGGTCAACGATCGCCCCGCGCTCCGCTTCAGCGGCCTGTTCCAGCAGGCGCCACAACGTGATCGTGTCGGCGCGCCGGCTGACCATGAGCAGCGCCGGCAGCGAGGCCCTGTCGGCCTGCCCGGTCTCGATCCGCTCCAGCTCTGCCACCAGCGTCTCGGACGCATCGATCTTCCACGGGGCGCCCGGCCCGGATCCGGCCCGCACGGCGCAGCGGGTCCCGGCCGGAACCTCCACCGAAGCGCCCTGCCACTCCAGCGCCACTGTTCCCGACGTCACCTCCAGCAGCCCCACGCCGGCGTCATCGATCTCCAGCGTGTAGGCGCAGCCGAGATCGACCGCGACGGCCCCCGGCGTCTCGACGAAGAACAGGCGCGGCGGGGCGATGATCAACGCCTCGATCCGTCCCCGGTCCATCGCGAGCCGGTGCCCGCTGCGCCTCGTCTCCAGCAGGCGCACTTCGGAGTCCGGCCCGATGCGCACGCTGCCGATGTCGCCGACGCGCAGCCGTGCGGCGGACGCCGCGTCCGTCGTGATGGTCTCGCCCTCGCGCAGCCTGCCGGCGCCGATCACCGGCGCGCCCTCGACCACCGGGGCCCCGGCCAGCGGCGTCACCCGCATCGCCGGCGCCCGGTCCCAGAGGCTCCAGCCGACCGCCGCGGCAAGCCCGATGCAGAACGCGGCAGCCAGCGCCGATCGCGGCACGCGCGGCCGGGGCGCGGGGAGACCGCCCCGGTGCCGCGCAGCGCCGAGCGCAGCTTCGAGCTGCGCGATGTCTGCATCCGCCGATCCCTCGCCCGTCCACAGGTAGTCGCGCTCGTGTGTCATGAGGCGCCCTCCGCCCCGGTCCCGTCGATGCCGATGGCCTCGAGCTGCGCGCGCAGCAGTCCCATGCCCCGGTGCAGGTTCACGCGCACCGAACCGGGGGTCAGCCCGGTGCGCTCGGCGATCTCGGGCCCGCTCAGCCGCTCGACCAGTCGCAGCGTCAGCGTCTCGCGGTACGCCTCGGGAAGCTCGCGGATCATGCCCAGGATGCGCGCGCACTGGTCGTCGGCGCCATCTCGAGATGCGGGCGCCTCGCGCCTGGCCCCGAGCCGTCGCAGGATGATGTCGCGCCGGGCTCTCTTGCGCAGCAGTGTCGCGGCACGGTTGCGGGCGATCTGGAGCGCCCAGGCCCCGAAGGCGCCATCGTCGCGCAGTTGACCCAGCCTCCGCATCGCCACCAGAAACACCTCCTGCGTCAGGTCGTCGGCGTCCGCCGGCTGCAGACGGGCCAGCAGCACGCCGTGCACAACCGGGGCGAAGCGCTGGTACAAGGCCGCCTGGGCGGCCCGGTCGCCGCGCCTGGCGCCGGCGACCATCGCGCCCACATCGGGCCCGGGGCCCGGCGGCTCGACCGGCGCGGCGGTCGCATTCGGCGCCCGCAAGGCGCCCTCAGCCGCCAGCCCGGCGGTAGTTCTCGCGATGGTGGTCAAGATTCGTCCCAAGCTCCTTGCGAAAGTACTCGATGTTGGCCGCCAGTGCACGATCCGTCTCTGCGGCCCGGCGAGCCTTCTTCATGTGCCCCTCGTAGACCGCCGGCGGCCCCTCCAGCGCCGTCACCAGTGCCGCGGCGAACTGCAACTGGCCATCCTCGGGCGCCAGCTCCACCGCGCGCGCAACCCAGGCGTATCCGGCGACCTTGTCCTTGACGCCAAGATCCCGC
>JBICIE010000149.1:0-34761 GCA_043101635.1 Phycisphaerales bacterium JB039
TCGCTGCTGCTGCGCCGTCCCCCGGGGCGCGAGGCCTACCCCGGCGATATCTTCTTCGTGCACTCGCGCCTGCTGGAGCGATCCACGCACCTGCGCGACGACCTTGGCGGGGGTTCAGTCACGGCTCTGCCCATCGTCCAGACGCAGGCCCAGAACATCTCGGCCTACATCCCGACCAACCTGATCTCGATCACCGATGGGCAGATCTATCTGTCGCCGACGCTCTTCCAGAAGGGCATCCTGCCGGCCGTCGATGTCGGCCGCTCCGTCTCGCGCGTGGGGGGCAAGACGCAGTACCCGGCGTACCGGGCCGTCGCCGGCGATCTCCGCCTGAGCTACTCGCAGTTCGAGGAGCTGGAGTCGTTCTCGCGCTTCGCCTCACGCCTCGACGAACAGACGCGCCGCACGCTCGAGCACGGGCGGCGCATCCGGGAGACGCTCAAGCAGCCGCAGTATGCCCCCATGCCGATCCCGGAGCAGCTCTTCATCCTGCTGGCGGTCGAGGAAGGGCTGCTCGACGAGCACGATCCCGAGCGCATCGAAGACATCGCCCCGGCGCTGCGCGACGCCTTCCGCAGGCGCCATGGCGAACTGGCCGACCGCATCGTCGCCGGCGAGGAGTTGGGCAATGAGGATCGCCAGCGCCTGCTGGCCACCGCCCGCGACGTGATTCCGGATTCACAGGCTTCCGGAGCGGGGCAGGACTAGCCATGCAGACGCTCGAGTACCTCCGCAGGCGCGTTGAGTCGGCCGAAGATCTCCAGTCGATCGTCCGGACGATGAAGGCTCTGGCGGCGGTCGGCATCCGCCAGTATGAGCAGGCCGCGGCTTCGCTGGCCGACTACGACCGGACCGTGCGCCTGGGGCTGCAGGCGGTTCTGCGCGACATCGCGACCCGGGGTGAAGAGTTCGAGCAGACCGGCGGCGACAGCGGGTCATTGCTGATCGTCGCCTTCGGCTCGGATCAGGGGATGTGCGGCCAGCTCAACGACAGCGTCGCCGAGCGCGTCGAGGCGCTGCTCGGCGCCGGCCCCGGCGATGCGCAGACGCTCGCCAGCGGCGCCAGGCTCGCGTCGATGCTGCGCCAGTCCGGATGCGGGCTGGCGGCCGAGTTCGACACGCCGGGTTCGATCCATGGCGTCGGCGAGGCCGCCCACCGGATCCTGGCGGCGATCGAGGAGGTGCGGGCCACTGCGGGGGATGTCGTCGTGCGGCTGATCCATCCGCGCCGGACCTCTGCCGCGGCGTACGACGTGCGGTCCCGGCGGGTGCTGCCGCTGGACCGGCGCTGGGTTGCGGGTCTGCGCGCCGAGCCTTGGCCGACCAGGCGCATCCCTGCGTGGCCGGGCGATCGGACCGACGTGCTGCTGGCCCTGGTGGGGGAGTACCTGTTCGTGTCGTTGTACCGCGCGCTGGTGGACACGCTGGCGAGCGAGCACGCCAGTCGGCTGTCGTCGATGCAGTCGGCCCAGCGCAACATCGAGGAGCGGCTGGAAGAGCTCCAGGCCCAGTATCGCAGGCAGCGGCAGATGAGCATCACCAGTGAGCTGATGGACATCGTCTCGGGCTTCGAGGCGCTGGGCGAGGGGGCGCCGGAATGATCCGATCACGAGTCACCGGCGCCGGCCTCGCCGTCGTGGATCAGGCGCCAGCGAATCAGCAGAGGCCCCGTGACGCCAAAGACGATCGTCGTGGCGATGACCAGCGGGATCACCTGTCCCCGCACACTGGAGACCTCTCGCTCCGCGAGCAGCGCCAGGCCGAGGGCAACGCCGGCCTGCGGCATGAGGCACCACCCGATGCTGCGCTGGAGCGACGCCGCGGCCCCGATGGCCCGCCCGGCCGCCCACGCCCCGACGATGAATGCGCCGGCCCGCCCGACGATGTAGACGCCGCCGATCAGTCCCAGCGAGACCAGTGTGTCGACTTCAAAGCGGAAGCCGGCCAGCAGGAAGAGCATCGCCAGGAACGGCGCTCGGATGTGCTCGATCTCATGGAATGGACGCATCGAATCGGCGGCTCGATTGGCGAGGACCGTCCCGAGGGTCATCGTCGCGAGGAGATACGAGACGCCGAGGACCTCGCCGAGGCCGGCGCAGAGAATCACGAAACCGGACGCTTCGACCAGTGTGGGCTCGCCGCCGCGGATCTTTCCGGTCAGCCACGCCATGACCAGACCCAGGCCGCCGCCGAGCAGGAGTGCGCCGAACACCTCCCAGAGGCCGGAGCCGATGCTGCTCGCCGGCGACTGTCCGCCGGTGACCGCCAGAGCAAGCGTCAGCATGATGCTGAAGATCAGAACGCCCCAGGCGTCATCGATCGCAACCACTTCAAGGACGGTGGTGGACAGGCGCCCCTTCGCATTCATGGAATGGATCGTCTCCATGATGGCCGCCGGCGCCGAAGCCGGCGCAATACCGGCGAGCAGCAGCGCCATCGGCCACGAAGCGCCGGCGAGACGCGTCGCGCCGAGGACGACCACCGCCGCGAGAACCGCCTTGGCGATAGAGACGACCAGCGCGACCCGTCCCGTTTCCTTGAGCTGCTTGCCCGCGAAGCTCTCGCCCAGCAGAAACCCGACCATCGCCAGCGCAAGATGCGAGACGAACGGAAACCAGGCCACGACGTTGTCCGGCACGATGTCGAAGCCGGACGGGCCGCTGAGCGCTCCGATGATCAGCAGCAGCGTTACCTTCGGGATCGGAAAGCGACGGGAGGTCAGATGCGCCAGGCATCCGCCCAGCAGCAGCAGCCCCAGCACCACCAGCGACAGCCCGTCAGACTCAGGCATTGTTGTCTCCCCGAGCAGGCTAGCGCCGGCGGCGACGCATGGATGGGATCCCGGCGGCGAATCGGCGTCGTTTCGAGGGGGCAGGTGTCCGCGGCTCGGCCATCCCGGCTGCAGCAGCATCTACGATCCACGCGCAGCCCCCATCTGCCGGAGGAGACAGTATGAACTCGCCGCGCCGCGACGCCGATGAGATCGACGCCGTTATCCTGGACCTCGACGGTGTCATCACGCAGACCGCAGCGCTGCACCGCGCCGCCTGGAAGGAGGCCTTCGACGAACTGATGAGCCGCGGCTACCCGGACCAGCCGCCGTTCGACGCCGACCATGACTACCGCCGCTATGTCGACGGCATGCCGCGTCTGGATGGCGCGCGCAGCTTCCTGGCGTCGCGCGGCATCGAACTGCCCGAGGGCGCCGATTCGGACACGCTGGAAGATGCGACCGTCCGCGGCATCGGCAACAGCAAGAATCACCGTTTTCACGAGCTGCTCAAGCAGCGCGGCGCCGAGGTCTTCCAGGACGCCGTCGACGCCATCGACCGGTGGAAGCAGGACGGCGCGCCCGTCGCGGTCGTCTCCTCCAGCCGCAACTGCCTGGCGATCCTCGACTCGGTGGGCCTTGCGGACGTGTTCGACGCTCGCGTGGACGGTGTCACGCTGCAGGAACTGGATCTGCCGGGCAAGCCGGCGCCGGACATGTACCTGGAGGCCGCGCGGCGTATCGGGCGCCCGCCATCCCGCTGCGGGGTCTTCGAGGATGCGCTGGCGGGCGTGCAGGCGGCGCGCCGGGGCGGATTCGGGCTCGTCGTCGGTGTCGACCGGCGCGGCGACGCCGCCGAGGCGCTGCGCCAGCATGGCGCCGACATCGTGATCGAATCGTTCGAGGGGTTCGGCGCCGACGCCGGCCGCGGCAGGTCGGCCCGGTCGGCGCCGCTGCTGCTGGAGCGGCTCGAAGCGTTCCGGCACAGCCTGGAGGGGCGTCAGCCGGTCCTGTTCCTGGACTATGACGGGACGCTGACGCCGATCGTCGCCCGCCCCGAACTGGCCCGGATCGATGAGCAGATGCGCAGCCTCATCCGGCGAACGGCAGAAGCCGTGACCGTTGCCGTGGTCAGCGGGCGCGACCTCGAGGATGTCCGCCGGCTCGTCGGCATCGCCGACATCGTCTATGCGGGCAGCCACGGCTTTGACATCCGCGGGCCCGACGGGCTGGCGATCGAGCACGATGTCGGCAGCGACGCCGTGCCCGCCCTTGACGCCGCCGAGCGGCAGCTTCAGGCGGGCCTGGCCGGCGTGGAAGGGGCCCAGATCGAGCGCAAGAAGTTCAGCATCGCCGTGCACTACCGCAATGTCGACGCCGGCGCCGTGGACCGGGTCAGGCGCGCTGTCGATGACGCCATCGCCGGGGCCGAGGGGCTGCGCCTGGCTCATGGCAAGAAGGTGCTGGAGGTTCAGCCCGACCTTGACTGGAACAAGGGCCGCGCGGTGCTGTGGCTCCTCGATGCCCTCGGCGTCGATCCCGTGCGCTCCACGCCGATCTACATCGGCGACGATGTGACCGACGAGGACGCCTTCGCCGCCCTGCGGGGGCGGGGCGTCGGCGTGCTCGTCGCTGAGGAAGATCAGCAGACGGCCGCCGGCTACCGGCTGCGAGATGTCGATGAGGTTCGGCGGTTCCTGCAGTGGCTTGGGCGCGATCTGATCCCGCAACTGAAGCAGGAGACGGCATGACGACCTGGAATCTCGCCTACGATGACTGGAATCCTGACCGCCAGCCGGTGCGCGAGGCCCTGTGCACGCTCGGCAACGGCTTCTTCGCCAGCCGCGGCGCCGCCGAAGAAGCTCGGGCCGGCGGGGCTCATTACCCCGGCACGTACATCGCCTGCGCGTACAACCGCCTCGCCACTGAGGTCTCCGGGCGCACCATCGAGAACGAGGACCTGGTCAACTGGCCGAACTGGCTGCACATCGCCTTTCGCCCCGAAGATGGCCAGTGGATGCGTCTGGAGGACTGCGAGACGCTCGAGTTCTCGCAGAATCTCGACCTGCGCCGCGGCGCGCTGGAGCGTCGCATCACGGTGCGCGATGCGGATGGACGGACCTCTACCATTCACACCCGCCGTTTCATTTCGATGGCCCGGCCGCACCTCGCCGCGATCGAGTGGACACTCACGCCGCGGGACTGGTCCGGCCCGCTGGTCATCCGGTCGGAGATCGACGGCTCGGTCACCAACAGTGGCGTGGGCCGGTACCAGGACCTCAACGGGGACCACCTGCGCATCGAGCAGACCGGCCGCGACGGCGAGCAGACCGTCTATCTGGTCGCGCGCGCCTCACAGTCGATGCTCCGTGTGGCCCTGGCGGCCCGGCACCGGCTGACCAGCCCGGACGCCGATGGCCCGGCTGCCAGCGGCAAGTCGTTCGCCGACCAGCTTCGCGTCGGCCACGAATTCACGCTGCCGGGCCGGGAAGGCGAGCAGATTCGACTGGAGAAGACCTGCGCTGTGTATACCCAGCGCGATCACGCCATCAGCGAGCCGGCGCTGGAGGCCAGAAAGGCCGTCCGCTCCGCCGGCGACTTCGAGGAATTGCTTCACGCCCACCAGCAGGCCTGGGAGCGCCTCTGGGAAAGCTGCGACATTGAGCTGGCAACCGACGAGTTCACCCAGCGCACGCTCCGCCTGCACATCTTCCATCTGCTCCAGACGACCTCGATGAACACCATCGATCATGATGTCGGCGTGCCGGCCAGGGGCTGGCACGGCGAGGCGTACCGCGGACACATCTTCTGGGATGAGCTGTTTATTTTCCCATATCTGACGCTGCGGATCCCGGAGCTGACGCGAGCCCTGCTGATGTACCGTTTCCGGCGCCTCGATGAAGCCCGCGCCGCCGCCGCGGAGGAGGGCTACGCCGGCGCCATGTTCCCCTGGCAGAGCGGGAGCAACGGGCGGGAGGAGAGCCAGACGCTGCATCTCAACCCCCGCTCGGGCCGGTGGATCCCCGACAACACGCGGCGCCAGCGGCACATCAATGCCGCCATCGCCTACAACGTCTGGCAGTACTACCAGGCCACCGGGGACGAGGAGTTCCTCTCCTTCTACGGCGCCGAGATGATCTTCGAGATCGCGCGCTTCTGGGCCGCGATCGCAACCTTCAACGACGAGCGCGGCCGCTACGACATCAACGGCGTTGTCGGTCCCGACGAGTATCACACCGATGATCCGGACGCTCCCCAGCCCGGCCTGCGCAACAACGCCTACACCAACATCATGGCGGCCTGGACCCTCCGCTGCGCGCGGCGGGTCATGGATTCGATGCCGCGCGACCGCTGCCTGCGGCTGCAGCGCGACCTGGGCGTCACCGGCGAGGAGCTGAGCCGATGGGATGAGGTGGCACGCAGGCTCTATATCCCGCTTCAGGACGACGGGGTCATCAGCCAGTTCGAGGGCTACGAGGCGCTCGAGGAGTTCAACTGGGCCGGCTACCGGAAGAAGTACGGCGACATCCAGCGGCTCGACCGGATCCTCGAGGCCGAAGACGACACGCCCAACCGCTACAAGGCCTCCAAGCAGGCCGATGTCCTCATGCTCTTTTACCTCTTCTCGGCAGAAGAGCTTGCCTCCATCTTCGAGCAGCTTGGCTACCAGTTCGATCCCGAGATCATCCCGAGGAATATCGACTACTACAGCTCCCGCACATCGCACGGCTCCACGCTCAGCCGGGTCGCCTTCGCGTGGGTGCTGGCACGGTCACACCGCGAGGCAAGCTGGAAGTGCTTCGAGGAGGCTTTGCGCAGCGATGTCGAGGACATCCAGGGTGGCACGACGTCCGAGGGCATACACCTCGGCGCCATGGCAGGAACGGTTGACCTGGTGCAGCGGTGCTACACCGGCCTCGAGCTGCGCGACGACACACTCTGGTTCAATCCCGAGTTGCCCGACGACCTCGGCGAGGTGCGCTTCCAGCTCCGGTTCCGAGGCCACACGCTGTCGCTGCGCATCGATCACGAGCAGTTCGAGGTGTCATCCTGCCGCGGCGGCCCGCTGCCCATCAGGATCGGCGTCGGCGGAGAGGTGGCCGAGCTGCGCCAGGGCCAGACCCGCACCGAGTCGCTCAGGACCCAGCCGGCGTAAGCAGCAGCGCGAGCACGACTCTGGAAGGAGAAGCTGAATCATGGCTATTGCGATGCAAGCCGAGGGCCCGATCGCGACGCTGCGCGCCTCGGGAAGGCTCGACAGCGACGACTACCGGCAGGTTCTGCCGGAGATCGAATCGATGATGAAGCGATACGGGCGGATCCGATCCAGTGGCCGAGCAGCATGACATCGATCAGCGTGGCGACCTCCCAGAAGAAGACCCGCCCCCGCACGCCCAAGACAACCAGCGCGCTGTATCCGAAAGCCACGCTGATCGCCAGCCCGATGAGGGTCATCATGCCCGGGCGCCGGTCGCGCAGCTCGTTGCCCAGGCCGCGCAGAAACGGCCAGCCGCCGTAGATGAACAGCACGGCGCTCAGCGACAGCAGGACCCAGTCGTCGCCCGCAAACGCCATCTCCTCACCGACGCCGAGCCACCCCTGGAGCATCGGCGACAGCGCCAAGATCGGGACCGTCAGGACCAGCGAGGCCCAGAACCGGCGCCGGAAGTCGCGGAGCATCTGCTCGTGGTGTCCCTGATGGTCGTGGTCGCCGGACGGGGGCGCCCGTCCGTTGTCGCCGGCGTCGCCTCCGCGCTCGGTGGGCGCATCGGAAGCTTCGGAGGCGGCCACATCGGTCGCTCGGGCGGATCCGGACATCGTTTGCTGCTCAGCCATGGCCACCGAACTCCTGCGTTTGGACCTGCCGCACGATCCTCTCGAAGTCATCCCGGCGCAGGAGGCTCGTCCCCGGCGTCATCACGGCGGCGGCGCCGCCGGCAACGCCCCGCCGGAGCGTCTCGTCCCAGTCGGCGCTGCGCGCCAGCGCCAGGGTCATGGCGCCGACCATGCTGTCCCCCGCTCCGATGCGGCTGCGCTGCGCAACCTCCGGTCCAGTGGCTTGCAGGCGCAGGTCGGGCGTGATGAGCATCGCGCCGCGCTGTGCCATCGAGACCACGATCGCCTCTGCAGCGCCGGACTGGGTCAATCGCCGGGCCGCATCGGCGATGGCCTCCGCCCCATCGAGCTGCTCGCCGATGAGCTGGCCGAGTTCCCTGGCGTTGGGTTTGAGCAGCGAGCAGCCCGCGTCGCTGAGGGCGCGCAGGGCCTCTCCGGAGGAGTCGCCGATCGTCCGGGCCGAGCGCGCGCGGGCGAATTCGACAGCGCGCTGGTAGATCTCCGGCCCGGCGCCCGGAGGCAGGCTGCCGCTGATGACGAGCAGGTCGCCCGGACCCAGCCGCCGGTCCACGGCGTCGAGGCACAACTGCGCCTCCTCGGCCCGCAGCGGCGCTCCCGGCGTGTTGAAGCGGAACTGCCGGCCGCCGTTGCCCTCGGTCACCGTGATGTTCTCGCGGGTCGCCGCG
Organism: Phycisphaerales bacterium JB039; assembly: GCA_043101635.1. Taxonomy (GTDB): domain Bacteria; phylum Planctomycetota; class Phycisphaerae; order Phycisphaerales; family UBA1924; genus CAYMJK01. The sequence goes on from JBICIE010000149.1 coordinate 8,293, forward strand.
CCGATCTCGATGGCCTCAGTCTCCAACTGCTCTGCGCCAAGGCGCTCTGCCAGCTCGGCCCCGGTGTGACCGCCCGCGGGATACACGGCGACGGATGCGCCGCCGAGTTCGCCGATGGCCCGCGAGACGTTCAGCCCGCCCCCGCCGGGATCGCGGCGCGGCGCATCGCAGCGCAGCTTCTGCTCCGGCGCCACCTGGTCCACCCGGAGGCTCACATCGAGCGCCGGGTTGAGCGTCAGCGTGACGATGGCGCGCATCGCTACTCCATGACGAACGAGACCTTGAGGTCGACGCGATACTCGGTCACCTTGCCGTTGTCGATGACGACCTTCATCTCCTTGATCCACGCGCCGCGCACGTTCCGGACCGTCTCGGTCGCCTTGGCGATCCCGGCTTCAATTGCCTTCTCAAAGCTGGTCGGGGATGCGGCGCTCAACTCGATGACTTTCGCTACGGACATGCCTGGCTCCTTCCGGCAGCAGTACCCGAAACAAAGCTAGTGCGCCCGTTCCGCCAGGTCATCTGCGGAAGGCGCGCTTCCTGCCGTCGTCGGCCGAAATCAGACTTTCCCCCATGCCGCAATCGGGCCTCGGCCCATATCGATGCGCAGTCCGGCCGCAAGCGGCGCTGTAGCCTCTCTCTGAGTGGATCAATCGCTCGCAGAAGCAGGAGACTGTCATGGGACAATGCGCAACATGTGGCAACGAGTATGAGGAGACGTTCACGGTGACGATGGAGGATGTCGAGCATGAGTTCGACTGCTTTGAGTGCGCTGTGCAGAAGCTGGCGCCCCGCTGCGCATCGTGCGCCTGTCGCATCATCGGTCACGGCGTCGAGGCGGGCAGCCGCCTGTTCTGCTGCGCCCACTGCGCCCGCAGCGCGGGCGTGGAGGTCTTGCGCGACAGCGCCTGAGCGCAGCGCTGCCCGCGCAGCGCCGGACGGCGCATGGGCCGCGCGGGGCCCGGCCGCGACCGCAGCGCAACCGGGCTCACCAGCGCATCATGACATTCACAGCGCTGTCGTCCCGAGCCGGCAGTTCGTCGGCCGGCCGTATGTAGGCGCTGCCACCGCGGAGCATCGTCAGCGCCACGACTTCGTTGACAAGGTCGATGTCGCCCGGCTGCCGAGTATCGTGCCGCTCAAGGTCGCAGGGCGTGGGCATCGTTCCCCAGATCGGACGGTCCGCTGCCGCGAACACCGTGTCGACGCGCCCGCACGCCGCGGCCGGAATGGCCGCCTCGATGCGTGTGGTCACACGGTCCGTCTCGCGCAGATCGTGGTAGCGGCTGATGCGGCGCTTCAGCTCGGCGTCGTAGCGATCGGCCACGATGTCCCACCCGCGCGCGCGCAGCTCTTCATCGGGGGTGTGATCCGGCACGCCCTCGATCGGCTCGGGCGCCATCTCGCCGTACCCTGCGATATCGTGCAGCATGGCGGCCCGCTCGCGTGTCGCCGCGATCACCAGCGGCCGGCCGGTCGGGCGCAGCAGGCGCCCTGCCGCGCGCTGCACCTGGCGGAGGTACTCCGTGATCTCCTCGGCGCGCCCGTCGCTGCCCACGCCGTGCCCATGGAACATCCGGGTACGCGCGCCCGCGGGGCGGTCGGCGGTATGTCCCTGCAGGGAGGGCGTCGGCTCGCTGACCGCCATGGCCTCTTCCAGGCTCGCGGGGGCGCCCGGAAGGTCGACACGGACCGAACTGTGGCGCGTGCACTGCAGCAGCCGCCAGCCATCGCCGCTGATCGCCAGGATGTAGAACGGCCCCCCATCGTGGAGGGCCGGCAGGAGCGGACTGATCTCGAACCGTGTGCCAACCACCATTCGCTCCGGCAGCTCCACCGGAGGGCTGTAGAGCCGGCTGAACCCGGGCGCCAGGAACATCGCGACCGACCCGGACCCCCGGTTCCAGAACGACCTGTTCTCGAGCAGATCGCGGGCCGGCGCAAGCAGGCGGTCGACAGCAGGCGGCTTGAGAAGCTTCCGCTCCAGTTCCGTCTCCGCCGCGGCCGTCAGGTTCTTGAACCGGATCGGATCTTCCCGCTTGTCCTTGCCCGCCGCGTGGGTCGGCAGCAGCAGCGAGACCAGCGGCCGGTCCGCGTGGTTCATCAACTCCGAAAGCTCCTCAGCGCAGAAGTGACTGATCCGCATGGAAACCGCCTTTCGGTTCGTCATCTGGCCTGACCCGCTCAGTGCCCGTCCGCACCGTCGTCGTCGCCGCGCTGGCGCCGGGCGCCGAGCAGGTTCGCCCAGACCTCGGGGTTCGTCAGCAGCAGCAGCAGCCCGAGGATGCCGGTCACAGCGCCTGCCGCGGGATGCGTCAAGGCCCCGACCACAGCCGCGGCAAGCAGGACGATGACCGACATCGCCGCGACCGCCGCCGCCAGTCGCCGGACCCCGAGCGCGGCGGGTCGGCAGTGTTCTTGCAGCGCCAGCTCATCGGTCCCCCCCATGGCATGGCCTGGAACCGCCGACTTCATCGATCCACTGCTCATTGGCTACCTCCACCAGCTACCGCTGGGCTCAGTCCTCGCTCTCGCCGGTGACGGCAAGGCCGGCCCGTTTCCACCCGTCCAGGCCATCGGCGAAGTCGATGACCTGGACGAAACCCTCCTTCTCGAGGCGCTGCCCCACGCGCGCCGAGGCGCCGTTGGGTTCGCTGTCGTAGACGATCACCGGGGTCCGGCGACTGGCAGCCAGCGCATCGATCCGCTCCACAAAGTCCGGGTCATCGGCGGGCACGTTCTCCGACCCGGGGATGTGCTCGTGCGCGAACTCGGGCTCGGGCACGACATCGACCAGCAGCCAGTCATCCTCGCGGTCGAGAAGGTCGTTCAGGGATGTTGCGTCGATCGTCTGCATCTGAGCACGTGGGATCTGTCATTGGCTTGAGCCAGTGTCTATGTCCAGCAGTTTGACCATCTGCGCGATGCGCACGGCGATGTGCGGCATCAGTCGCTGGAACATGTTCATTGGCATGCCTCCCGTCAAATGGCGGAACCTCGTTGACACGCTCTCATGCGCATGCGCCGCGCGGCGCTGTACCTGGTATCCTGACGTCGGCCACCAGCGTTCGATATCAGGATGCTGCATGAAGCTGCATTGATCCATCCCCGAAGCGATCATGGGGGATTCCCCGATGGCGGCGGCTCGCAGTGATCGGGCCGCAGCGTCGCCGCGCCATGATCGCTCCCGTACAATGGCTCGTGAGACTCCAGCCGTCAGCAACAGGCCAGCAAGCCGAGCGGGCCGGCGCTATACGTCTGCTGGCGGACATCTCCGTGCTGTGCATCATGCCGGGGAGCGTCACCGAGATCCTCCAGAGTGTGCTGCGCCGGGTGTGCGAATTCAACGGCTGGCAGGCCGGGTACGCCTACATCGAAGCGGGCCGGAGCCTTCGACTCACCGCGGTGCACATCGACCCCGTCGCTGCAGACCTGCTGCAGCGAGCCGCCCCGCGCCGGCTGGCCCGCACCGCGGATGTCATGCGGTTGCTGCTCGGCGAGAGTGGTGGCTGGTCGGCCCGCGACGACCTCGGCTTCCGGCTGCCGGAAGAGTACCGGGCCGTCGCAGCGCCGATCGTCGCCGATCACGAGACGGTGGGAGCTCTGCTGTTCGTGTCGGATCGCAAGCCCTACGCCAGCGCTGAGATGCGGGAGGTCATGCAGTCGCTGGGCATTCAGCTCGGACGTGTCTTCGAGCGCCGGCGGCTGGAGTCGATGGTGGCGAGCAGCGCCCGCTTCGAGCGCGAGCGCATCGGGCGCGATCTGCACGATACTGTCAGTCAGGAGCTTGCCGGCCTCGCCCTCATCGCCGATCGGCTGGCTCGCAGGCTCCGGCTGGCGGGCAACCCGGAAGCAGGCGCGGCCGGCGAGGTCGGCGCCGGCATCCGCCACGCCCTGGAGGGTGTGCACGGGGCCGTTGTCGGACTGCTCCCGATGGGCGCCGGCGGCGGCGATCTGGCCCAGGGCCTGCACCAGCTCGCGGCGCTCACAGAACAGCGGTTCGGCCTGCGCTGCTCAGCGCAGTGCGATCTGGAGATCGCTCCGAGCGAGGAGGCGATGGAGCTGCACCTGATTGCCTCAGAGGCTGTCGCAAACGCAGCGCGTCACGCCAGCGCCGGCGCCATCCGCATCCGCTGCTTCGAAACCGGCCTCTCGATCCGCCTCGAAGTCATCGACGATGGCGTCGGACTGCCCGAGGACGTTGCCACGCGCAGCCGGTGCGGCGGCCGCGGGCTCTCCATCATGGCGCACCGGGCCCGGGCCCTTGCTGGCACACTCACTTTCAACCCAGCCGTCCCTTCCGGGACGATTGTCACCTGCGAGGTACCAAGGCATGTCCTCCATGCAGCAGACGACGAAGACGAAGGCGCGCAGCAAGCAGTGGACGATCCTGATCATCGATGATCATCCGCTGGTGCGGCGCGGTGTCCGCGACGCCCTCAGCGACGAGCCCGATCTCGAGGTCGTTGCCGAGGCCGCCGATGTCGCCGAGGGACTTCGCAAGGCCGCCGACGCCCCGGACCTGGCCATCGTCGATATCTCTCTCGGCCACGGCAGTGGTCTGGATCTGATCAAGCAGTTGCGAGCCCAGCACCCGGACATCAAGATCCTCGTCCTCTCAGTGCACGATGAGGCGCTCTACGCCGAGCGAGCCCTGCGGGCCGGCGCCCAGGGCTATCTCCGCAAGTCCGAGCCCGCCGACACGCTCATCGCCGCGATCCGCAGCGTGCTCCGCGGCGGGGCCGCCCTCAGCCCGGTCATGACCGAGCGGCTGGTCCGCCAGGCGGTCCACAATAAGCGCGGCGAGGCTTCCGGCGTCGAGAGTCTTTCCGACCGCGAGATGGAGGTCTTTCAGTTGATCGGCGGGGGCCTGAGCACCCGCAAGATCGCCAAACAACTGTGCATCAGCATCAAGACCGTCGAGACCCATCGCGAGCACATCAAGCGCAAGCTCGGCATTGACACCGCCGCCGAGTTGAGCCGCTACGCCGTGGCCTGGGTCGAGAACCCCTCGTGAACCGCTCGATCGCCGAGCAGATGCCCCGCTCATGGCTGCTGCCGTGGCCCGAGGAAGGCGCCGAACGCCCCAGGTGCGCCGGCGCCATTCGGCGATCGACCGTCAGCGGCCGCTCGACCTACTGGCGCCCGGAGTGTCAGCAATGAGCGCCGACCCGCTGAAGAAGTACCGGCGGAAGCGCCATCTCGACCGCTCGCCGGAGCCTGCCGGCGCCCGCAAGAAGCGATCCGGTGGGCCTCCGATCTTCGTGATCCACAAGCACGCCGCATCGTCTCTGCACTACGACTTTCGGCTGGAGGCCGACGGTGTGCTGAAGTCATGGGCCGTACCCAAGGGGCCCTCGACCGATCCCCGTGAGAGGCGGCTCGCCGTGCGCACCGAGGATCATCCGCTCCAGTACGCTGACTTCGAGGGCGTGATCCCGGAAGGCGAATACGGCGCCGGAACCGTCATGCTCTGGGACATCGGCCCGTATCGCAACATCAAGGAGGCCGGCGAGGGCGCTGACGAGCCGCCCTCAGTGGCCAGGCAGGTGGAGGAAGGACACGTCACCATCTGGCTGGACGGCAAGAAGCTCCGCGGCGGCTACGCCCTCACGCGGATGCAAATGGGAGGCGACGGGGACAACTGGCTCCTCGTCAAAATGGATGATGATGAGGCGGACGCCCGGCGCAACCCCGTAAGCGCCGAGCCGGACAGCGCCAAGTCCGGCCGCACGATGGAAGAAATCCGCGAGCAGGAGCAGCCAGCTTCGGGCGGCGGAGCAGAGGGCAAGGAGGGCAAGGGCAAGTCGTGAGCGGGCTTCTCGACATCCTCGATCCGCAGCAGCGCCGCCGGCTCAGCCGGCAGAGCCAGCCGCAGTGGACCGGCCCCATGCTCGCCACGCTCACGCACGACACTTTCAGCGATCCCGGCTGGATCTACGAGCGCAAGCTCGACGGGGAGCGCTGCCTCGCCTTTCGCTCCGGCGCCGATGTGCGACTGCTGTCGCGCAACCGCAAGAGCCTCAACGGCGCCTATCCGGAGATCGCCGACGCGCTGGAAGCGCAGCAGCAGCAGGACTTCATCGTCGATGGCGAGGTCGTCGCGTTCGAAAGGCGCGTGACCAGCTTCTCTCGCCTCCAGCATCGCATGCAGATCGATGATCCGGATGAGGCCCGACGCAGTCCGGTTGCCATCTACTACTACATTTTCGATCTCCTGCACTTTGAGGGCCATGACTGCTCCGCCCTGCCGCTGCGCGATCGCAAGCGTCTCCTGCGCCGGGCGCTGCAGTTCAGAGATCCGCTCCGCTTCACCACCCACCGCAACCGGCAGGGCGAGCAGTTCTTCCGCCAGGCCTGCCGGAGGGGCTGGGAGGGCCTGATCGCCAAGCGGGCCGACAGCGCGTACGTCCACGGCCGCTCGCGCAACTGGCTCAAGTTCAAGTGCATCAACCGCCAGGAGTTCGTCATCGGCGGCTTCACCGATCCAGAGGGCCAGCGTCAGGGCTTTGGGGCGCTCATCGTGGGCTACTACGACGATGGCGATCTGGTCTGCGCTGGCAAGGTCGGCGCCGGCTTCGACGATGACACCCTCGAGACGCTGCGCCGGCGCATGGATGCGCGCCATCGGAAGACCTCGCCTTTCGACCGTGCCGAGTTGCCGCGCGGCGAGGCGCACTGGGTCCGCCCGGATCTGGTCGGCGAGGTTGCCTTCACCGAATGGACCGAGGATAACCGCCTGCGCCATCCCCGCTTCCTCGGATTGCGCCGCGACAAGGCCCCGGAGGATGTCGTGCGCGAGGAGCCGAGGCCAGCGCCATGACTGCCCGCCGCTTCGGCCCCTACACCCTCGAGACCTCCAGCGAGGGCAAGGTCCTGTTCCCGGACAGCGGCCGCACAAAGGGTGACCTGATCGAGTACTACCAGCGCATTGCTCCGACGATGCTCCGGCACATGCGCGGCCGCCCCGTCACCATGCACAGGTTCCCCGATGGCATTGATGGCGATGGCTTCTACCAGAAGGACCTGCCTGGCTACTTCCCCAAGTGGATCCGGCGGGCCACCGTCGCCAAGCAGGGCGGCACGGTGACCCACGCGCTGTGCCAGAATGCCGCAACGCTCGTTTACCTCGCCAACCAGGCCTGCATCACCCCGCACATCTGGCTGAGCCGCGCTGACCGGCTCCATCAGCCCGATCGCCTCGTCTTCGATCTTGACCCATCCGATGATGACTTCGACAAGGTTCGCCGCGCTGCCCGGCTGGTGGCCGGGGCCATGGATGAACTCGGCATGGCTGTCTTTCTGCAACTCACAGGCTCGCGCGGCATTCATGTCGTCAGTCCCATCCGGCGCGGCCCGGACTTCGATGATGTCCGCGCCCAGGCGCGGCGGCTGGCAGCGCATCTCGCCGGAGCCCACCCCGACCTGCTGACCGTCGAGCAGCGCATCGACCGGCGCGGCGATCGCGTCTATCTCGACACCGCCCGCAACGCCTACGCCCAGACCATGACCCCGCCCTACGCCGTCCGGGCCCGCCGCGGCGCCCCGGTCGCCACGCCGATCCGGCGCGATGAACTGGATGACCCGGGCCTGGGCCCCGCCCGCTACACCATCGGTAACATCTTCCGTCGTCTCGCCCGCATCGAGGATCCCTGGACCGGCCTCAACCGCGCTGCCCGCGCCCTCCAGCGCGTGCCCGAGCCGGCAATCAACGGCGGCGAGACAGAAGGCGCCGGCTGACGCTGCCTGCCGATGGCAAGGCCGTGGAACCGCCAGCGCACAACCCCGGCAGTAGCCCCGGCAACAGCGGCATGATCCGATTCCCGTCAGTGCGCGCCAATGCGTCGGATCATCGCGACAGGGAGGCGGGCGCCACGAGCGCAAACCCCGTCGAATCCGAGGGTTCGTGCGGCCCTTGCATCACGGTTCCCCAAAGCGGGCGACCGGACTCGAACCGGCAACATTCAGCTTGGAAGGCTGACACTCTACCATTGAGTTACGCCCGCGACCGCGGATCGTAGTCACCCAGGTCTCCGGCGCGCCCCGCCACCGGTCAGCCAACCGCGCCGGATTCTGCCGCCCGGGTCACCGCCGCGGCCAGCTCCTGGATGCTCCGCCGGTGCAGCGTGATCGGCGCCGCCCCGCCCGTCGCCCCGCTGGCGGTGTAGAGGTTCGACACCTTGTGGTCGAGCATCGTCGGGCCCCAGATCACCAGGGCCTGGGCCCACAGCCGGTCCGCATCGGCCTGTTTCCGGGTCCGGGCGACGTTGCCGGGGATCAGACGCAGTTCGAGCGCATCGCCCACGAGCTGGCGAAGCTGACGGGAATACTCCGGCGAGCCCCCGACGATGCACAGTCGGCGCACGCCGGCGCGGCTGCACGCGCTGACCATCTCCGCCACCGCCACGCTGGTCGCGCTGCCGCCGCAGATCGCGCACCGCTCCGGCGACGACGCCTCGACCACCTGTCGCCCGCCCGCCGCCGCCGGCGCTGCGCCGCGGCAGTCCCCCCGGTTGCAGACCGGCAGGAACCGGGCCTCCAGTTCCGCGCGCACGCGCTCCCGCTTGGCAAGGCTGATGCGCCGCTTCCTGGCGCCGGACAGCCCGGCTTCGGCCAGCGCCTCGTCGTAGACAGCCGCATCCCCCCCGAACCCGAGCTCGGCGTACAGCGCCGCCTTCTCGATGTCGTCATGCCCGCTCATGCGCCCCCGGCAACGGAGGGAGATCGACCTTCCGGGCACGCCACGCCAGCAGCAGCGGGATCTCGCGGCGGGCCCGGTTCTCGGCCTCCGCACGCGGGCCCGGCTCGCTGCGCCGCATGCTCGGCCACTCCTCCAGCAGTTCCACCACCAGCCTCGCCTGGTGCAGGGCGTGGATGTAGCGCTGGATCGGCCTGTGATGTGTCATGGTCGTCACCGGCGCCGCCCCGCGCGCCACCGCCCCGGGGTTCATCACGATCGGCCACTGGCCCGTCGAGAGATACCCGTCCACGCGCCGGTACTGGCGCGCTGGCGTCGCATCGGCGTCCCAGCCCCAGGAGGTCTGGCGCGGCGCCCGGAACGCCGGGTGCAGGATCACGCCCACAAAGGCGCCGCCGGGGCGCAGCGCCGCCGCGATCCCGCCGAGCACCGGTCCCAGCGGGTCGATGTTCATCAGCGCCATAATGCAGCAGGCGCTGTCAAACACGCCAAGATCCAGCGCTTCCAGCCGGCGGGCGTCGCCCACCACATAGCGCTCGCGCGGCCCGGCGCGCCGGCGCGCCGCCTCGATCAGCCGTTCCGATGCGTCGACGCCGACGACCTCCTGGCGCCGGCCAGCCAGCAGCCTGCCCATCGCGCCCTGTCCGCACGCCACATCCAGGATGCGCATCGACTCGCCGGCGTCCAGCAAGCGCAGGACCCCCGGCCCGATCACCTCCTGGAAGTGGTCGCGCCGTCCCTCCTCCAGCAACTGGTCGTACCACGCCGCCACGTGATCCCAGCCGCCCTCGCCATGGCCCACCGGCGCCGCTGGCGGCTCGGGCGAGCTCGGCGCCGCATCCGGCGCGGGCAGACCCACCGCCCGGTACATGGCCGCCGGGGCCGGACTTTCAAAACGCAGGGCCCGGCCCCCGACCGGGTGCGCGAACTCCAGCCGCCACGCGTGCAGGCACATCCGGCCGAGCGGATCGGTCCGGGCGCCGTAGCGCCGGTCGCCGGCGACCGGCGAACCCTGCTCGGAAAGATGCGCACGAATCTGATGCTTGCGCCCCGTGTCCAGCGTCACCGCCAGCAGGGCGTGGCCCCCGGACTGGCCGAGCACGCGGTAATGCGTCACCGCCGGTCTGGCCGCCGAGCCGAAAGGGCCGGCGCCCGTTTCCCCGGGCTGGGCGCTGCGGACCCTCCCATCCGGGCCCTCCACCAGCAGGCTGCGGATCACGCCCCGCCCCTGCTGGGTCCCGGCGGGCAGGCCTTCGACCAGCGCCAGGTATTGGCGGCTCATGCGCCGCGACCGCAGATCCTCCTTGAGCCAGCCAAAGGCCCGCTCGGACTTCGCAAAAACCAGCAGACCCGAGGTCTCCCGATCCAGCCGATGCACCACCCAGACCCGGCCGCGCCGGGCTGCGCGCTCGATGCGCTGCTTGACGAGCCCCAGCGCCGAGACCGGCCGGCCGGCGCCCACCGAGAGCATGCCCGCCGGCTTGTCAACCACGATGATGTCGTCATCCTCATGCACGAACCGCACGGTTCGAGGCGCGCGCCGGCCTCCGTGCGCCCCTGGCGCCGATCCCCCGGAGCGGCCCGGGGGCCCGGACCTGCCGCCGCCGGAGCGCTTCACGCACGGTCTCCCGGCAGGTGATCGAGCAGCCACGCTGCAAACGCGCCCTTCGAGATCGCCCCGGGCGTGCTGGCAATCGGGCCCGGCGGGGCCAGCAGCGTCGCCTCGATGGTCTCGGCGTCCATCGTCTCCAGCGGATTGGCCACGATCAGGTCCACCCCCTTGGTCCGGAGCTTCATCAGGGCCGCCCCGAGCATGCTCTCCCTCGGCTCCAGCGCAAAGGCGATGATCAGTTGCCCCGGACGCCGCCGGGCCACGCACTGGGCCGACAGGTCAGGGGTCGGCTCCAGTTCCAGCGTCAGCCCCGCCTCGGCCCGGCGCAGCTGGCGACCCGGCGCCGGCGCCGCCGGCCGGAAATCCGCCACCGCCGCGGCCAGCACCAGGATGTCGGCCCCCGGCTGGTGCGACTCCAGCAGGCTAGCCAGGTCATCAGTCGTAAGAAACCGGGCAAGTCGCAGCCGCGAATCGTCTGCAGCAGTATGGGCGAGGGGCGAGGGCCCCAGCAGCAGTGTGACGTCCATGCCGCGGTCTGCGGCCGTTCTGGCCAGTTCGAGCCCCAGCCGTCCGGAGGATCGGTTGCCGAGAAATCGGACGGCGTCGATCGGCTCGTAGGTGGGGCCGGCGGTGATGAGGATGCGGGCGGGCACGGGCGCACTGCAGGAGGTGATCGGCGCTCTAGCGGCGCCACGCGGACGGGTCCGTAGCCTACGCTCCGACCCGGCCCGGCGCGGGCCGGGCAGGCTCCGGTGGCATCCAGGTTCGCAAGCGAGGGGTCAAGACGCGCGGCATGGCACGATCACGCAAGAAGCTCGGTGAGATTCTGGTTGAATGGGGCGCCATCACCCCGGCGCAGCTCGAGCAGGGGGTGAAGCTCGCCAAGGGCTCGGGCAAGCGGCTGGGCGAGGCCCTGGTCGAGGCCCAGCTCGCCAGCGAGGAGCAGGTCGCCAAGGCCCTCGCCAAGCAGTTCCAGCTCGAGTACGTCGAGATCACCGGCCCCGGCGCGGTTCCGGTCAACATGGACCTGATCCCCAAGGACATCATCCAGAAGCACCAGGTCGTCCCGCTCGAGAAGAACGGGGGGCGCCTGAAGCTGGTCATGCACGACCCGCTCGATCTGGAACTCCAGGACATGCTCCGCTTCCGGCTCAACGTCGAGGTCGAGCCCAAGATCGCCCCGCGCAGCCACATCCGCGCGGTCATCGACGGCCAGTTCGGCGGCGGGCCTCGACCGGCGGCGGGCACGGAGCAGCGGGCCCCCGGCGAGACGCTGGTCACCGACTCCATCGACCGCACCATCGACCGCTCGGTCGACCGCTCGGTGGATAAGTCGATCGACGTCGCCGCCGACGAGACCAGCCCCATCGTCAAGCTGTGCAACCGGCTGATCGCCGAGGCAGTTCGCATGCGGGCCAGCGATATCCACATCGAGCCGATGGCCGACCGCGTGCGCCTGCGCTATCGCATCGACGGCGTCTGCATTGAGCGCGACAACCTGCCGAAGCGCATGCAGAATTCGCTGCTCAGCCGCGTCAAGCTCATGAGCGGCATGAACATCGCCGAGCGCCGCGTGCCGCAGGACGGACGCATCAAGATGGGCGTGGACGAGTCGACCATCGACTTCCGTGTCTCGGCCTGCCCGGCCTACCACGGCGAGTCGGTCGTGCTTCGTATTCTGCGACCCGACTCGGTGAAGATCGGCCTCGAGAACCTCGGTTTCGAGGCCGACAACCTCCAGGCCTTCAACCGCATCATCCGCCGCCCCAACGGCATCTTCCTCGTGACCGGGCCGACCGGGTCGGGCAAGACCACCACGCTGTACTCGGCCCTCGATGTCCTCAACCGCCCGGACAAGAAGATCATCACCGCCGAGGATCCCGTCGAGTACAACTTCGATGGGATCAACCAATGCCAGGTCCGCGAGGGCATCGGCCTGACGTTCTCGGCGATCCTCCGCTCCATGCTCCGCCAGGCGCCGAACATCATCCTCGTCGGTGAGATCCGAGACCGGGAGGTGGCGGACATCGCCATCCAGGCCGCCCTCACCGGCCACCTCGTCTTCTCGACGCTGCACACCAACGACGCGGCCTCGGCGATTACCCGCCTCATCGACATGGGCGTCAAGCCGTTCCTTGTCGCCAGCTCCATTCAGGCGGTGATGGCCCAGCGCCTCATCCGCATCCTGTGCAAGCACTGCAAGCAGATCGACCCCAACCCCGATCCCAAGTACCTCCGCCTCATCGGCATCAAGCCGGAGGAGGCCCAGGGCCGCATCTACAAGGCGGTCGGCTGTCCGGAGTGCGCCAACACCGGCTTCCGCGGACGCAAGGCCATCTTCGAGATGATGCTGATGACCCAGGAGCTCCGCGAGCTGGCCTTCACCGTGGCCACGCTCGCCAAGATCCGCGCCGCCGCACATGCAACCGGCATGCGCACCCTCGCAGGAGATGGCAAACTCAAAGTCCTTCACGGCGTCACAACGCCCGATGAGATCGCGCGCGTGACACAGGCCGACCAGAACTGATGACCCGCCGCGACAGTCGCGGCGGTGAGCCCGGAGACTGAGATGTCCACCGTTCAGATCGACCGCCTGCTCGACACGGTCGTCAAGACCGGGTCCAGCGACCTGCACCTCACCGTCGGCCGCCAGCCGACCATCCGCCTGCACGGCGGTCTGCGCAATCTGCAGACCAAGGTGCTCGAGCCGGATGACATGGTTTCGCTGATGAAATCCATCACGCCCGAGCGAAACCAGCAGGAACTGACCGAAGTGGGGGGGACCGACTTCGGATTTGGCTACGGCGACGCCGCACGCTTCCGCGTGTCGATCTTCAAGCAGAAGGGCGACATCGCGATGGTGCTTCGCCTCATCCCCAATGACCTGATGAGCTTCGAGCAGATCGGCCTGCCGCTGATCTGCAAGGACCTGATCCGCCGCCCCCGAGGGCTCTTCCTGGTCACCGGGCCTACCGGCTCCGGCAAGACCACCTCGCTGGCGACCATGCTCGACTACATCAACACCAACTACGACCGGCACATGGTCACGATGGAAGACCCTATCGAGTACTACCACTCCCACAAGAAATCCATCATGAACCAGCGCGAGGTCGGCAACGATGTGCCGAGCTTCGCCGAGGCGCTCCGGCGCGTGCTCCGCTCCGACCCGGATGTGATCCTGGTCGGCGAAATGCGCGACCTCGAGACCATCGAGGCCGCTATCCGGGCCGCCGAGACCGGCCACCTTGTGTTCGCCACCCTCCACACCACCGGCGCCGCCAAGACCATCGACCGCGTGGTCGACGCCTTCCCGGTCACCCAGCAGAACCAGATCCGCGTCCAGCTCTCAACCGCCCTGATCTGCGTGCTCAGCCAGGCCCTGCTGGCCCGCGTCGATAAGCCCGGACGCATCGCCGCCTACGAGTTCCTGGTCATCACCCCGGCCATCGCCAACCTCATCCGCGAGGGCAAGACCTTCCGCATCGATTCAGCGATCCAGACCGGGAAGAAGTACGGCATGCAGTTGCTCGACGACCACCTCTGGTCGCTCTACACCAAGGGCATCATCTCCGCCGAGGAGATGATCGATAAGAGCAAGAATCCAGGTGACCTGACCGATAAAGTCCACAAGCTGGGCCGGACAGTCGGTCGCGCCGAGCTGGACCTCGAAGACGACGACGAATCCGAGTAAAACCCGTACACAAGTCTGATTCATCCAAGAAAGGATAAAAATCCAGGTGTCGCATCTGGAGTGATGTCTCGTTGCTCGTGATCGGGCTTGAACCGCAGGCCCGGAAGGTCCTGAATAGTTTCAGCAAGGGCCGGTGTGGGCGCCGGCCGGGAGGTTGGGCTCAATGGCGGTTGATCCGTCTGAACTGAAAGGTCGAAAGCTTGGGCGCGTGCTCACCAAGTTGGGCAAGGTGACGCGCGAGCAGGTGCATGAGGCCCTCGCGATCCAGAAGACCCGCAAGGCGCCCATCGGCCAGCTCCTGGTCGAACTTGAGTACTGCACCCAGGCGGATGTGCAGGCCGCACTGGCCGGCCAGGCGGGGATGGCGTACATCGATCTCTCCTCGGTCGAGTTGTCGCCCGAGACCATCGCCGCGGTCCCGGCCGAGAACGCCCAGGCCTACCAGGTCGTGCCGATCGCCTACAACCCGTCGTCCCGCCGGCTGCGGATCGCGATGAAGAGTCCGGACAACTTCCGGGCCGTCGACGACCTGCGCCTCCTGATGGGCTTCGACGTCGAGGCCGTGGTCGCCGACGCCGCCCAGGTCGACGCCCTGATCAAGCAGCACTATGCCAAGAGCGAGTCGGTGGTCGACGTCGTCAGCGGCCTCGCCGGCGACGAACGGTTCAAGTCGCTGGAAGACCGCGGCCAGTCGATCGACCTCGACTCGGTGCTGGAGGCCGCCAGCGACAATCAGGTCATCAAGCTGCTCAACCTGGTGCTGCTGCAGGCCATCAAGGACCGGGCCAGCGACATCCATTTCGAGCCGTTCGAAGAGGAATTCAAGATGCGGTACCGCATCGACGGCATCCTCTACGAGATGGTCCCGCCGCCCAAGCACCTTGGCCCGGCGATCACCAGCCGCATCAAGGTCATGGCGAATCTCGACATCGCCGAGCGCCGCCTGCCGCAGGACGGACGCATCGAGCTGATGGTGGGGGGCAGCCCCGTCGACCTGCGTATCGCCGTGCTGCCGACGATGCACGGCGAGAGCGTCGTGATGCGCGTGCTCGACCGCACCAACGTCGAGCTGAGCCTCGACCGCATCGGCTTCCGCGACGACGATCTGGAGCGCTTCAAGGAGCTGATCGCCAAGCCCAACGGGATCGTGATCGTGACCGGCCCGACTGGCTCGGGCAAGACGACGACGCTGTACGCCGCCCTCCAGTACCTCAACAGCATCGATGTCAAGATCCTCACCGCCGAGGATCCCGTCGAGTACGACCTGGACGGCCTGTGCCAGTGCCAGATGAACGAGGAGGTCGGCCTGACCTTCGCCCGGGCCCTGCGCAGCTTCCTGCGTCAGGACCCCGACATCATCCTCGTCGGCGAGATCCGCGACCTGGAGACCGCCCAGATCGCCGTGCAGGCCTCGCTCACCGGTCACCTGGTGCTCTCGACGCTCCACACCAACGACGCCCCCAGTTCCATCGTGCGACTGATCGACCTCGGCATGGAGGCGTTCCTGCTCACCGCCACGATCGAGGGCATCGTGGCCCAGCGCCTCGTCCGCACCATCTGCACCCAGTGCAAGGAGCAGTACACGCCCAAGGAGGAGGAGCTGATGGAGCTCAACCTCACCCTGGACGATGTCCGGGGGCGGACCTTCTTCCGCGGGCGCGGCTGCGAGAACTGCAACGGGTCCGGCTATCGCGGGCGCATGGCCCTGTTCGAGATTCTCGTGCTCGACGATGACATCCGCGACATGGTGATGACCGAGGCCAGCCTCACCGCCCTGCGCCACAACGCCAAGGCCAAGGGCATGCGCTCGCTGCGCGATACCGGCCTGCTGGCCATGTACGAGGGACAGACCACCATCGACGAGGTCGTCCGCGAGACGCTCGCCGAAGAGGATTGAACACCGCGGCGCCGACGGGCGCCGATTGCCGGAGCAAGTCATGCCGACGTTCGCATACGAAGCTTTGAACGAGACGGGTAAGCCCAAGAAGGGCGCCGTCGAAGCCACCACCGCCGAAGAGGCCATCCAGCGCATCAAGGCCCAGGGGCTCTTCCCGACCCAGGTGCGCGAGCAGAAGGTCAAGAAGTCCGCCATCGCCGAGGCCGGCTCGGTGAAGGTCAAGGGCAAGCGCAAGGGCATGGGCATGGGCGGCGTGAAGCGCAAGCACCTCACGCTGTTCACGCGCCAGCTCTCGACCCTCCAGGACGCCGGCCTTCCGCTGCTGCGCTCCCTGCAGATCCTCGAGGATCAGCAGAAGCCCGGCAAGCTCAAGAACGTGCTCATCGACGTCTGCGAGGAGGTCCAGGGCGGCTCCAGCCTCTCCGACGCCATGGCCAAGCACCCCCGCGCCTTCGACCGGCTGTACACCAAGATGGTCGCCGCCGGCGAGGTCGGCGGCGTGCTCGACCTCATCCTCCAGCGACTCGCCGAGTTCATGGAGAAGGCCGAGCGGCTGCGCCGGCGCATCAAGGGCGCCATGGTCTACCCCGTGGCCGTCGTCGTCGTCGCCATCGGCATCCTGACCTTCATCATGTGGTACATCATCCCGAAGTTCGAGGAGATCTTCACCGACTTCGGCGTCCAGCTCCCCGCCCTGACCATCTGGCTGACCAACACCAGCCGCTGGGTCGCCGGCAACCAGCCCGGCCAGAACATCCCCGGCGCCATCTGGATCATCACCGCTCCGTTCATCGTCTGGGGCCTGTGGAAGCTCATCCGCAAGGCCGGCCCCGGACGGGCCATCACCGACCGCATGATCCTCTGGACGCCCATCCTCGGCAAGATCGTCCGCAAGGCGACCATTGCCAAGTTCACCCGCACGCTCGGCACCCTCATCAGCGCCGGCGTCCCCATCCTCGAGGCCATCCGTATCACCGCCGAGACCTCGGGCAACCACGTCTTCGAGAAGGCCCTGATGAAGGTGCACGACTCCATCCGCGAGGGTGAGAGCTTCGCCACCCCGCTGCGCGAGACCAAGACGTGCGACGCCATGGTCGTCAACATGATCGACGTCGGCGAGGAGACCGGCGAACTGGATGTCATGCTCATGAAGGTCGCCGACAACTACGACGAAGAGGTCGATGTCGCCATCGCCTCGCTCGTCAGCCTGCTCGAGCCGCTCATGGTCATCGTCATCGGCGGCATCGTCGGCACCATCGTCGTGGCCATGTTCCTGCCGATGGTGGCCATGATCAACTCGCTGCAGGGCGGCGGCCTGTAAGTTCTCGACCGGGAGGCTCTCGTGGCTGATCGATACACACAGCGCGGCTTCACGCTCGTCGAGGTCCTCTTCTCGATCGGCGTCGTTGCCCTGCTCAACGGGCTGCTGCTCGTCGGCGTCAGCGCCCTGCAGCGGGCCGCCCGCCGCTCGCTGGAGCAGCAGAGCGTCGCCTCCCTCAAGTTCGGCGTCGAGCACTTCCGCGACACCTTCGGCTTCCTGCCCCCGCTCGTCAACGACGGCGCGCTCACCGGCGGCGATCCGGTCCAGGACCGCCTCGTCGGCGGCGTGCGCCGCCCCGCCCCGGTCGTCTACGACCCCGAGCAGCGGCAGGCCTGGGAGTTCCTCCGGGGCCAGAGTTCCGACAGCTACCGCCGCTACAGCGTCTACGCCCTGGCCTACTACATCGTCGGCGCCCTCGTCGAGCAGGTCGACGGGATCGAGGGCCCCGGCTTCTACACCCCGCTGCCCAGCGGCGCCTTCCGCGTCGCCGGCGGCCAGCGCACCGATCCCTTCTTCGACGTCTCCAAGAACGCCAGCGGCCTCTACACCGAGGACGCCGACGCCGGACGCATCGAACTGCGCGACCGAAACGGCGTCGCCTACCGCTACTACCGCTGGATCCCCGGCGACGAGGCCGGCGCCGTCACCGAGGTCGACGATCTGAACACCCCCGAACTGCTCGGCGATGTCCGTGAGGATCCCCAGCTCCGCGCCGCCACCTACGCCATCGTCGCCGCCGGACCCAACGAGGTCTTCGGCGAAGAGGCCAGCGAAGGGGCCGCCGAGCTGCGCCTGAAGCTCGGCCTGCCGAGTTCCGATCCCACCGACAAGGTCGAGGCGATCGGCCGGTCCGACAACGTCGTGGAGGTGGGACAGTGAGACCCGATCCCGCACGTCGCGCATTTACGCTCCCAGAACTGCTCGTGGTCATCGCCATCAGCGTGCTGCTGCTGGCCCTCGCCGTCCCGGCCTTCTCCTCGGTGCTCTACAGCTCGCGCCGGGCCTCCGCCAGCAGCGCCGTCGAGACCGCCCTCGCCGCCGCCCGCGATGTCGCCGTCGAGTCCGGCCCCGGGCGCGACGCCGCGGCAGTCTTCTTCTACGACCCCGCCGGCCAGCTTCGAATCATGGTCGCCACCCACGCCGGACAGATTCAGGATCAGAAGGCGCGCGGCCGTGAGCCCATCGAACGCGAGATCTTCGTCCGCTCCGAGCGCGTCAACGCCATCACGCTCCCCGCCGGCTGGGTCGTCAGCGGCCGGGCCAGGGCCGACATGATCGACGGACGTCAGGAGTGGTACACCGACGCGACCTACCCGGACATCGATCGCGATAACTGGGTCTTTCCTGAGACCGCATGGTTCGATGTCGACGATGGCGCCGACGGCCGCGACCGCCAGACCTTCATGGTCCGCTTCGAGGGCGGCACGGGCAACCTGACCTACGGCGACGATCGCTCCGTACTCGTGCTTGATCCGGCGCCCACGCGACAGTTCCGCAACAAGGCGCCGTGGAGCGGGCGCGGCAAGGACGCCCTCGACGCCACCGATCAGCGCAGGTTCGTCCAGCGCATCCTCGCCGAGCGGGGAACCGGCTTCGGCTCCGCCGGCGGGCGCGACCGATTCAAGCTCCTCGGCGACGAGTCCAGCGACACGGTTCTCGCCCGACCCGTCGGCCAGGTCGCCGTCTACAACCTGCGCCGCCTCGCCCGCGGCGTCGGCGCCCGGCGCCTGAACCCCGAGACCGGCGCCCTGTACATGGCCGACGATCAGCCGCAGTACGACCGCTCCCTCTTCGCCGGCAGCGTGAGCCCCAGGGAGGCGGCCGAGCGCATCAACGACTGGATTACCGGCCAGCCCGGCTTCCGCGGCGAGGCGGAATCGGACGCCCAGATCTACACCGTCCAGCGCTATCTCGGACGCGTCCTCGAGGTCGTCCCGGTCGGGAAGAAGGAGACGCCATGACCCGGCGCATCTCATCCATCCGGCGCGCCTTCTCGCTCATCGAGGTGCTCATCGCGATCCTCATCCTCGCCCTCGGCCTGCTCGGCCTCGGCGCGGTGATCCCGGTCGTGGTGCGCGAGCAGCGCATCGCCTCGGAGGCGACCCGCGGCGTGATCGCCGCCAACAACGCCGAGGCCTATCTCAGGAGCCGACCGGACCTCAACCGCCTCGTCGGCGCCAGGCAGTCCCGCCCCGGAACCGGCGGCGGCATCGGCGGCGCTGGCAGTCCGCCTCCCATGGGCTTCGGCGTCTGGCTCGAGGATCAGGCCTGGTCGAAGAACTACCGCTGGGCGGGGTCCAGCGCGATCAACTTCAGCACCGGCATGTGGTCGCTCCGCGCCGGCGGCGCCACCACGGAGATCCCCGTCCGCGATCGCCTCTGGCCGCATCCCAGTTCCGGCGCCGAGCCGGTGCTGGTGTGGGACTTCGCGGCCCGGCGCATCGCCGGCGTCGATCCTTCGGCCTCCTTTGATCGTGACGCCCTCGAGCGCACCATTGAGCTTGTCCTCTTCGTCCGGAAGATCGACCCGGCGATCCGCGTTCCGCCCGGACAGACGCGCGGCCAGTTGCTGCTTGCTCCCCCGGGGTCGCGCGACTTCCGCGTGCCGGTCTCCGCCGATCGATCAACCGGCCGGCCCCGCGGCGACGGCGAGCCGGACGCCCCCGCCGGCTACAGCGTGCCCCTGCGCGTCGGCGCTCGTCCGGGCAGCCAGCCCGACCGGATCCGCATCGACCGCACCACCATCGATCCGACCGGCCCCAGCGAATACGCCACCCTTCCCGGCCAGAAGCTCGTCGACAACTTCGGCAACATCTACACCGTGCAGCGGTTCGACGAGCCCAGCTACGAGGTGATCGTCACGCCGCCCGTGCCCGCCATCGTGCGCAGCGGAAGTTTCGGGGGGCTCCAGGAGGTGATCTTCACCCCGCAGATCCCCGCCGCCGTGAAGGTCTTCCGCCTCACCATTCCCGCCGCGCCCGTCGAGTCGCCCAACGGCGCTGGCGCCGGCGCCAGCCCCTGGTTCGGCGATGTGGGGAGCAGCTCATGATGAACCCCGCCCGCAATCTCCGCCGCGCTGCCCGGCGCGCCTTCACGCTCGTCGAACTGCTCGTCGCCATCGGCGCCATCGCGCTGATCGCCGTCGGCCTCGCCTCGGTCTTCGGCTCCGTCGGCGACACCGTCACCACCGGGCGCAGCGTCAGCGCCTTTACCGCCTACGCCTCCGCCATCGAGCGCCAACTGCGCGAAGATATCGCGCAGATGAGTCGCGAAGGCTTCCTGCTGATCGTCAATCAGGAGGCCGAGGGCGGCGCCGATATCGGCCTGTTCCCCGGCCAGCCCCCGCCGCAGCGCCGCCCCCGCCGGATCGATGAACTGCTGTTCTTCCGCGAGGGCCCCTTCACCAGCGGGCGCGAGCCCGTCGGCGCCGGCTACGTCGCCCGCGGCAACGGCGCCATGATCTACTACGGCCACGGCGCCCGCCAGCCCGTCAACGAGGATGTCCGCAGCGCCTACGTCTTCCCCGCCGCAAACGACGACAACAGCCGCGCCGGCCGCCTCGGCGACGACGCCGGCTCCACCTTCGGCGGCCTGCCCAACCCCAATCGCTACGCCTCCGAGTGGGGCCTGCTGCGCCTGCAGGTTGTCCTCGCGGGCGCCGGCGGCGCCACCGGCGATCGGCCCTCCATCTACCAGGTGCCACGCGACACGCCGCCGCTGCAGGATTCCGATGTTCAGGTCGCCGGTCAGCCCGCCGCCCGCAGCGTCTTCAAGACGATCTCGCGCATCCTGCCGCCCGCTGGCGGTGGGGCGGGCTTCGGCGGCGCCGGCGGCGGCGAGCCCACGCTGCGCAAGGTCGCGCGCCTCAACGACGATCAGTTCCCCGATCTGGCTTCCGGCCTGCTCGACGTCGTCACCGCGGGATTCGACGACATCCGCCGCGGCATCCTCTCCACGCCCGCCGACAGCGGCGCCGGCGGCCCGCTCGGTTCGGCGCAGTTCAAGACACCCGGCGACACCATCGCCACCGCCGATCTCGATATCACGGAGTACGACCGCCTGATTGCGCCCTACGCCGTGCAGCAGGCCTGGATGCTCGACGCCCTGCCGGCGCCCTCCGTCGGCTTCCGCGCCGGACCGGGCCAGTCCTGGACGCCCGGCGGCCTCTACGACCCGCGCTGGCAGGCCGCCCTCGGCGGCGTGCGCGTGCGCTATGAGCCCGCCACGCCTGCCTACCTCGAGCCGATGGACGCCACCCAGCCGCTCACGCAGGCCGTCCGCCTCGCCGACCAGACTGCCCTGACCTCCGCCCTGCTGGCCCCGCGCTGCACCGAGTTCATCGTCGAGTGGTCCTTCGGCAAGGTCGCCGACGACGGCCGCCTCATCTGGCACGGCCGGCATCGAGAGCTCGACACCGACGGGGATGGGGCCGATGAGTACGTGGCGCGCCCGTACATCGACGGACAGTACAGAGGCCAGCCGACTGACGACCCTCGCTTTCTCCTGCCCTATCGCCTTCGCGAGCCGGCTCCGACCACCACGCAGTTTGCCGACGAAGGCGATCTGTTCGGCAGCTATCCCATCAGGTCCCAGCTTATCCACGGGTTTCCTTCGGGGAGTCCTGGCGACGAGTCGGCCACATTCGGAGACGTGCTGGTCAGCTTCTTCGGCTACATGGACCCGACCTTCAACCCCGG
This sequence comes from Phycisphaerales bacterium JB039, assembly GCA_043101635.1. Classification (GTDB taxonomy): domain Bacteria; phylum Planctomycetota; class Phycisphaerae; order Phycisphaerales; family UBA1924; genus CAYMJK01. Next base: position 30,209 of record JBICIE010000149.1, read on the forward strand.
CGACCCGACCACCTTCGCCGACGACGCCTCCGCGTCCGACTCGATCCCCTGGGCCTGGCCGGAGCTGATCCGCATCACCATGTCGCTGGCCGACCAGAGTGATCCCTCCGTCGAGCAGACCTTCCAGTTCATCTTCACCGCGCCCGGGAACCCCGCGCCATGAGCGGGCCCGGCGCCATATCGGGGTGGTACCGCAGGCCGACGAAAGGAGCCCACCCATGACACGCGCGCGCAGAACAATCCGCCGCGGACTCACAGGCGCAGCCGCGCTGCTGCGCGCTCTCGCCGGCGCGCCCGCCGGCGCATCCCGGCGCGGCTCGACCATCGTGCTGGTGGTCAGTTCGCTGGCGCTGTTCGCCGTCATCGCCATCGCCTATGTGGGGCTCGGGCGCAGCGACCGGCGCACCGGCGCCGTCACCGTCGCCCAGGCCCAGACCGATGATGTCGTCGTCAAGGTGCGCGATTACCTCGCCGGCGTCATCGGGCGCGACAGCATCGCCGTCTTCGTCGAGGCCAACGACCCGGCGGGAGATCCGGTCATCGTCCGCGAGGGCTGGGATTACCCGTGGACCGACCCCAACCGGCGCTCCAGCATCCAGGGACTTGGCGGCGCCGGGGGCGCCGGCGCGACGCTCCGGTTCGATCCCGCCGGCACGATGCCGGCCCAGCTTGTCGAAGACGCCCGCCAGGGCGCGCTGCCGCCGGTATTCCTCGCCTGCGATCCGTGGCTTGCCTCCACCGAACCGATGTGGCTGCCGCGCCCCGGCGACACCCCGTCCGATCCGTACTACCTCGACCTGCTGAGCTGGTGGCAGATCTCCAACTTCGCCCCCGATGGCCGCTTCGTCAACCTGCACGCGCTGCGGGCCGACTTCGACGCCCGCCCCGGTGTCGGCGCCGGAGAGATGAGCGATGATCTGATCCTGCTCGATGATCTGGGCCGGCCGCAGTCCTCGGCCCGCACGGTGCATGGCGAGCAGGCCGACAAGCGCATCCCGGCCCACTGGACCATGTTCCAGCAGGGCGCTGCCCGCCCCGCCGGGCCTGGCCTCGACACCGGTGGCCGTTTCGCGAACCCGGGCAGCCCCGCCTACGCGCCCTACTCCTGGGTCGACGCCGACGGCGATGGCATCCTCGACTCGCGCTGGTTCGAACTCGTCGACGCCTTCGATCCCAACAACATCGTCTCGCTGCTGCCGCGCGACACCCGCTGGCGCTGGTTCGTCGGCGCCCGCGCCATCGACCTGTCCTCGCTGGTCAACGTCAACACCGCGCGCGAAATCGCGCTCGGCGGCGAGCCCACCGCCGAGAATCCGCTCGGCCAGACCCCCTCCGATGTCGACCTGCTTCGCCTGCTGACGCTGGAAGACATCTTCTCCCTCGTCCGCGGCACGGCCTCCTACGGCGACATCCACCAGCCCGCGGGCGGGCCCGCCGACTACAGCGCCTACGCGTCATCGTTCGCCGAGGCGGCCGAGATCGGCCGGCTCGGCTACCAGGGCCTCAAGGAGACGGCGACGACCGGCTCGGCGCCATCTGCCCAGGACCAGCTCACCTTCAAGCCGACGCTGGCCTCCGAGCGCGACGATGTCTTCGCGGATCTTGGAAGCGCGCTGCCGGGCCAGGCTCGCGCCACCGGCCTGCGCCTCCGCAACAGCGCCGCCTTCGGCCTGCAGGATCTCGTCGAGCTGCTGGCCTATCACGGCCTCAACGACTCCAGCGCCCTCAGCTCGCTGGAGAAGGCCGTCGGCGGGCGCGATCTGACCACGCCGTGGTTCAGCCCGCTGCGCGACAACCGACCGCTCGAGGTCGAGTCCTGGGCCGATCTCAACGGCGATGGCCGCCTCGACGATGAGCGCCTGGCCCTGCTCGCGATGGATCCGCGCCGGCGCCTGACCACCCTCAGCGGCGCAACCCACCGGCGCTCCACCCGCGTGCTCTACGCCTCGGCGCAGGACATCCCCGGCGCCATCGGCACGATCTACGCCGACGAGGCGCCCGCGCGCGTCTCCGCCCCCGCCGCCATCTCGCTGGCGACGCAGACCACCGCGCCCGACCCGGCCCCGCTCTTCCTCGCCTACGCCGAGGCCCTGGCCCCCGGCGCCGGCGAGCAGAACGCATGGACCGACACCGCCTACCGCACCATGTTCTACGGGTACGACCCGATCTTCGCCCTGCGGGCCGCGGCACACATGACCGCCAACCGCATCGACTCCTACGACCGCGGCGATCCCGCCAGCGTTACGCCCGATGATCAGCCCACCGGCATGACGCTGCTGATCAACCGCAACGAGCGCAGCGTCGTCGAGGGCGACACCACCACCTTCCCCTGGTGGAGCGTGCAGGAGAGCGTCAGCGGCGGCGGCACGGTCTACCCGCGCCGCCTCGACTTCCAGCTCGACCCCGCCGACGAGCGCCTGCCCGACGGCAGCGCCCCCGGCGCGATCAACGTCTACGGCATCGAGGCCCAGCCCTTCCTGACCGAAGCCGCCAGCTTCATCATGTACACCGATGTGCCCTACCCAGACGGGGATGGCCCCGGAAGCGAGTGGATCGAGGCCGCCGCGCCCGGCGTCGGCTTCGGCACGGTCGAGCCCGGCCAGGCGACGATCAAGGGCAACCTCCTGAAGGACAACCGCGACTTCATCTTCCAGGCGCTGGCGTTCCAGCTCACCAACCCGTTCGATGAGGAGTTGAATCTCGAAGACTACTTCATCGAGTTTGGCGGATACAGGTACAACCTCAACAGAGTCTCCGGCGAGCCGATCGTGCTCGGCCGGCGCGACAGTGTCCTCGTTTACTACCTCTCAGAGGAGGAATCGAAGGTCCAGGAGCGCATGGAGCGTGCTGTGACCTCTTCGATCAGCGCAAGCGCCATCGGTGAGTGGATCAATCACCAGTTCACCGAGGGCGGGAGCGTCATCGGTGGCTCGGGCGAGACGGAGAAGGCGATCCCGCTTGAGCGCCGGCCGGACGTCGGCATCGGTGGCTCCGGCAGCGGCGGCATCGCCGGCGACGTGAGCCTGCTCAAGGGCCGCCCTGGTGATCCCCTAGAACTCGATAATCGTCAAGTGCTGCTGTGGCGCACGCTCGATGTCCCCGGCGGCTCGACACATGACATGCTCGTCGATCGACTGCGCGATCCGGCAGGCGAGATGGAGCGACCGACGCTCGACCGGCGCCTGCCTGGTGGGCAGAACAAGATCGAAGATACAGTGGTTGGCCCTCCCCCGGGGTATCCGGATGACAGCGGCTTCTCCATGACTCTGTTTGGGTCGATTCGTCGACCAGAGGATCCCAAGGCCGATCCGATCGCCGTCATGAGTCCGATGCCGAGAGGCGGAGTTCCCGCCTACTGCCTCGAAGCGCGATTTGACAACGGGCTAAAGTCAGCAGGGGCTGGAAGCTGGAACTTGCTTCCACTAGCGGAAGACGAGGACAAGATCAATCCAACGTCGCTTAATCGATCTGATTTTGCAGGCGCTACTAAGGAGCGCAACGCTGAGCGAGAGCTCGCCAGCTTGATTCAAGATCAGACTGGCAGGGGCGCTGCAGGAAGCTCTGAGATCCTGGTCGACACCCTCAAGCAGGAGCCGTGGGCCAAGGACACGGATAGGGCGATTCTGGCCGACGATCAGATCGCCGGCCTCGAGTACTGGTCCCTCGACCCCGAACTGCACATCGGCCCGCAGCGCGGCGACCCCGTCCGCCTCGCCGACATGCTCATGGCCATGGCCATCGGCCCCGTCGAGGATCCCTTCGATCCGCGCTACCTCGCCGATACCGAGCGCCCCGAGGAAAAGTGGACGACGCTCTCTGAGATGCTCGCCCTCGCCCTCGGCTACGACAACCTGCCCGCCGGCATCGGTGGCGCCGGCACGGTCCTGACGCAGGCCGGCCCCCCGCCGCAGCTCTGGCAGAAGACCGACCGCGGCTTCCTCAAGCTCGACGCATTTGCCCCCTTCATCGACACCGGCGGCAACGGCGTGTTCGACGCCGACGCCGACATCTCGCGCGCTGCCGGCGTCCCGATGGCCCTCGCCGTGCTCGACGCCTTCCGTCCCTTCTCCAGCGATCGCACCGGCACGCTGACCAACCCGGCCATCGGCGTGATCAACATCAACACCGCGCCGACCGCCGTCCTGCGCACGCTCGGCATCCTCAGCCCGACCGCCTCGCCGCTGCGCCAGTGGCTGCCGACCTCGCACGACTTCACCAGCGACATCGCCGCCACCGTCGAGGCCCTGCGCGACAAGAAGCTGGTATTCCCGCGCGACTACGGCGCCTCGACCCCGCCGCTGTCCTTCATGAGCGACGGCAGCGGCACAGGCCCGCAGTCGGACGGTCCCGCCGATCCCAAGGACATCGACGGGCGCGCCCTGCACACCGGCGTGGATGGCGTGCGCGAGCAGCCCGGCTTCCGCTCCATCGGCGAGCTGATGCTGGCCCGCGACACGCTGCGATCCGGCGGCGGCATCGGCGGCGCCGGCTACATCCTGCCGCACGATATCGATCGCATCGGCCTGGCCGACAGCGCCATGACAGATCGGAAG